>JAKORH010000020.1 GCA_029777935.1 Pseudomonadota bacterium | reverse complement strand
CGGTGTACGTGCTCGAGCCGCTCGGCGAAGCCGATCTCGAAGCGCTGATTGAGCGCGCGCTGGCGCGCTATGTTTCCGGCGTGACCGTCGACGCCGATGCGCGGCGCATGCTGATCGCGCTCGCCGACGGCGATGCGCGCCGGCTGCTGAACGCGCTGGAAATCGCCGCGATCAGCGCGCGCGAACAGGGCAAGACGGTGATCGACGCGGCGTTCCTGCGCGCGACGCTGCCGGCGACGCTGCGTCGCTTCGACAAGGGCGGCGAGAACTTCTACGACCAGATCTCCGCCCTGCACAAGGCGGTGCGCGGCAGCGACGTCGATGCGGCGCTGTACTGGATGGCGCGCATGCTGGACGGCGGTGTCGATCCGCGCTACGTCGCGCGACGCGCGATCCGCATGGCCACCGAGGACATCGGGCTGGCCGATCCGCGCGCGCTGCGGCTTGCGCTCGACGCGGCCGAGACCTACGAGCGGCTCGGCTCGCCCGAGGGTGAACTCGCGCTCGCGGAGGCGATCGTGTATCTGGCGATCGCGCCGAAGTCGAACGCGATCTACACCGCGTTCGGAGCCGCGAAAGCGTTCGTGAAGGAGGATGCCTCGCGCCCGGTGCCGCTGCGCCTGCGCAACGCGCCCACGCGGCTGATGAAGGATCTCGGCTACGGCGAGGATTATCGCTACGCGCACGACGAGGAAGGAGCTTTCGCGGCCGGCGAACACTATCTGCCCGACGGCATGTCGGCCCCGGAATGGTATGTTCCGACCGAGCGCGGCCTCGAGGCGCGCATCCGCGAGCGGATGGAGGAACTGCGGCGGCTGAACCAGTCGGCGCGCGCGGCCGCGCGGCGGCACAAGTCGTGAGCGCGCTTGCTTGATGCGTGCCGAGCGACGAAAATCGCGCCATGCTCGATCTCATCATCCGCCTGTCGCGCGCGCGAAGTCGCCGCGCCTGATGCGTGCGGCCCGCGCGGGCCGACTTCCGATCCCCATCCGCTGAACATCACGGCCCGCGACGCGCCGGCCGCACGAGGAAGCCATGCTCGACATCAACGCTCTGCGCAAGGACATCGACGCGATCGCCGCGCGGCTGCGCACGCGACCGTATGAACTCGACATCGCCGCCTTCCACGCGCTCGAAGCCGAGCGCAAGCAGGTGCAGGTCGCGACCGAGCAGTTGCAGGCGAAGCGCAACGCGTTGTCGAAGCAAATCGGGCAACTGAAGGGCAAGGGCGAAGACGCCTCGGCGGTAATGGCCGAAGTGGCGTCGATCCCGGATCAGGTCAAGGTGCTGGAGGCGCAGCTCGCCGACATCCAGGCGCGCGTGCACAAGCTGATGCTCGACGTGCCCAATCTGCCGCATTCGTCGGTGCCGGTCGGCGCATCAACCGCAGACAACGTCGAAGTGCGCCGCTGGGGCGCGCCGCGCGCGTTCGACTTCGAGGTCAGGGACCACGTCGACGTCGGCGCACGGCTCGGACTGGACCTCGACGCCGGCGCGAAGCTCTCCGGCGCGCGCTTCGCGGTGATGAAGGGCCAGGTGGCGCGGCTGCACCGCGCGCTGGCGCAGTTCATGCTCGACGTGCAGACGCGCGAGCACGGGTACACCGAGTGCTACACGCCTTACATCGTCAGCCGCGAGACGCTGACCGGCACCGGGCAGTTGCCGAAGTTCGAGCAGGACCTGTTCGCGGCAAAGAAGGGCGGGCAGGAAGGCGAGGGCGAGGTGCTTTACCTGATCCCGACCTCGGAGGTGTCGCTGACCAACCTCGTGCGCGGCGACATCCTGAGGGAAGGCGATCTGCCGCTGAAGCTGACCGCGCACACACCGTGCTTCCGCTCGGAAGCGGGCAGCTACGGCAAGGACACGCGCGGCATGATCCGGCAGCACCAGTTCGACAAGGTCGAGATGGTGCAGATCGCTCATCCGGACCAGTCGTACGACGCGCTGGAACAGATGGTCGGTAACGCGGAGGCGATCCTGCAGCGGCTCGAGCTGCCGTACCGCGTGGTTCTGCTGTGCACCGGCGACATGGGGTTCGGCGCCAGCAAGACCTACGACCTCGAAGTGTGGCTGCCGGCGCAGAACACGTACCGCGAGATCTCGTCGTGCTCCAACTGCGAGGCGTTCCAGGCGCGCCGCATGCAGACGCGCTTCCGCACCGCGCAGGGCAAGACCGAGCTGGTGCACACGCTGAACGGCTCCGGGCTCGCGGTCGGCCGAACGCTGGTCGCCGTTCTGGAGAACTACCAGCAGGCCGACGGCAGCGTGATCGTCCCCGACGCGCTGCGGCCGTTCATGGATGGCGTCGGCGTGCTGAAGCCCTGAGCTACAATGCGCGCCCTCGCGAAATCGACTTCGCGAGGATCTGAAGTGGAAGGGTGGCAGAGTGGTCGAATGCGCCGGATTCGAAATCCGGTGTACCGATCTTCGGTACCGTGGGTTCGAATCCCACCCCTTCCGCCAAGACATCAGACAAGGCATTGATCAATGAGAATTGATCGATCCGCCTTTGCCCAACCCATGTCTCAACCCACAGGCTCGGCTGCACGCCGGGAAGAACCCGGCTGTCTTTGAGCAACGAGGAAGTCGGCGTCCCGGGTGGGCCGGTGCGGCAGGTCGAACCATAGATCGAATAGCAGCGCGCCCTTGAGCAGGAATTGATTGCGCGCGGCCGATATCGACAGTCGATAAAGAAGCCGCTCGATCGCGTACCGAGTCAGCAGAAGATTGAAGTCCTCGCCGCGCTCTCGCGCGCGGCGCAGCAGCCGAGCATGAATGGACGCGGCGCTGGCAGACTTCGATGCTTCTGGCGCCGCCCGCGCCCGCTTCACGCGACCGCCTCAAGATATGGCCGCATGATCGTAGCCACTCGGCACAGCTTCGCATAGCGCCAGAGCTGGTCATTCGTGGCCCGTTTGTCGCGACGCACCTCCCGGAGCGCCTCCAGCGCGACATCGAGTCCGATCTTGTTGCGGAATTTGAAGCAGTCGGCCACCGTTTTCGCCACGTTGGTTACTCGCAGCTTCTCGCCGTCGACCGTCAGAGTATCGACACCCTGTGTCAGGGTCGTGCCTGAAAAGCGAACCACGCGTAGCGGCGGATAGTCGAGGCGCGGCGCACGCGCCTTGTTGTTGATCGCGATCCAGACCTCAAAGGGCGCCTGCGTTGTCAGGTCATGGAGGCGAAGCGCAGTAAGCAGGCAGAAGACGACTTCAGGCGCCCTCCGCGCGACCGTGACGAGCGCCGAGTGCTGAGAGGTCTCGCTTCCCGCCAGCATGTACAGCCCGTGAGCCACTTGCTGGAGAACGCCGGTCTCAACGAGCCGCGAGACCTGTGTGCGAGAAATTCCCTGCGCCTCCAGTTCGTGTGACCGAAGCTGGCGGTGTTGGAGAAACAGCTTGCGAATGCGGGTGGGGACGGCGACCATGCAGGGATGTTACATAGTGTCGGTACTTGTTGAGAAGTACCGACAAAACGCAACACTCTGCCGATCAGGCTCGAGAAGGGGCTGGACGACAAAGGCGATCATCCGCGATCATCCCGGCGTCGGCGGACCAAGCCCCGAGACGTGCTGGCCGGGTAGTCCGCTTACGAACTCTGGCGCGCGCGTCAGCGCCTGGCCACAACCCGCCCGGCGCGAGGTTCAGCAGAGTCACCGCCTGATACGTCGTCGTCAACAGCGGCTTGTGGAAACGCTGATGATTCTGGTAGACGACCAAGGCGAGCAAGCCGACGAGGACAAGCCCGCAAACGGCCAGCAGAAGATCGCGCATGGATCGCTTACTGTCGCAACAAGGCGAACGTGATCTTCGCCACTCGGCATGGGCGCGGTGGCAATCGGAGCGGCACTCGCGCGAGCCGCCCCGCGCTCGCTCCGTCCGAAACCAGCGCTTCCCAGATTAGCGTGCGTGTGTGACCGAGCGGGCCGGCGCGGGACGGATCGCTCAATAGACTTCGGCTTTGCGAGTTCTCCTGTCGGTCGGGCGATATCGTCTATGCGCGCCAGTCTTCAAACAGTTCAGCGGGTACCGCTGTCATGCCTCGTCTCGGCATTGATCCTGACATCCTGCGGCGGGAGTGGCGATTCTGCCGCGCAGGGTTCCACGACCGCGCCACCGGTCGTCGCGCCATCGGCTGACACGCTCGCTCCTTCCGCTCCCGCAGGAGTGCAGGCGACCTCGGTGTCTGCGACGTCAGTCGTGCTGAGCTGGCAGTCGGCGACCGACAACGTGGCGGTGGCGGGATATCGCGTTCAGCGCAACGGCATGCTGGTCGCGACGATGACGACGGCGAGCTACCAGGACAACGGTCTCACGCCGTCGACTCCGTACAGCTACACGGTCATCGCGTTCGACGCGGCCGGCAATGCCTCTTCGCCTTCGGCGGCGAGGCAGGTGACGACTGCCGCGATCGCGGCCAACGTCATCGCTGCCGATCCGTCGAACTACGTGGCGCGACTCGCCGGCCTGAAGCCGGGCGACACGCTCGAACTCGCGGCGGGCAACTACGGCGCCGACGCGAGCGGCAACGACAACGGCAACGCGCACGGTCTGCAGATCTCGAATCTGAACGGCACCGCGGCGCAGCCGATCAGCATCAAGGGGCCTGACGGCGGACCGAAACCGGTCCTGTGGGCCAGTCCGGCCGCGACCTTCAACGTGATCCAGCTCAGCAATTCGAGCTACGTCGTGATCAAGGGCATCGAGGTCAATGGCCGCAACAACGGCAGCTTCGGTGTCGCAGCGAGCGGAGTCGTTCACGACGTGACGCTGGAGGATCTGTACATTCACGACGTCGGCGGCGACCAGCAGAACGTCGGCATCTCCGCGAGCGGCGCCACGGCGTGGAACTGGGTGATCCGCCGCAACCTGATCGACGGCGCGGGCACCGGCATGTACCTGGGCAACAGCACCGGCGGCAGTCCGTTCGTGGCCGGCCTGATCGAGCACAACGTGATCAGGAACACGATCGGATACAACGTGCAGGTCAAGCATCAGGCCGCGTGGACCTCGATACCGACCGGCATGCCCATCGGCCCGACGAAGACGACGATCCGGCACAACGTGTTCTCCAAGCTCAACAGCTATGTTTCGCCCGACGGAGCGCGCCCGAACCTGCTCGTCGGCGCGCAGCCGCCGAGCGGGCCCGGTTCCGACAACGGATTCGAGATCTACGGCAACTTCTTCTGGCAGAACCCGACCGAAGCGCTGTTCCAGGCCGAGGGCAACGTCGCCTTCTACAGCAACCTGATGGTCAATGCGTCGGGCGACGCGGTGAGAATCCAGCGTCACAACAGTGACGTGCGGACGGTGCGCGTGTTCGGCAACACCATCCTCGCGTCGGCGACAGGCATCGCCGTGAGCGGCGGGCTGGCCGGCTCGACGCAGCGCGTGCAGGGCAACGCCGTGTTCGCGGCCACCCCGATCTCCGTCAGCGGCGCGGATGCCGCGCAGGCGGACAACATCACGGACGCCTACGCGAGCGCATCGGGCTACCTGAACAATCCGGCGGGTGCGCTCGGCGCGCTCGACCTGTACCCGAAGCCCGGGGCTTTGACCGGCACACCGATCAGCACCGGCGGGTTGACGGGCTACGGCGATTTCGATCGCGACTTCAACGGTGCGGCGCGCATGTGGACGATCCGCGGCGCGTACGCGGGCGACGGAGTCAATCCGGGCTGGAAACCCGCTCTCGACTTCAAGCCGTAGACGCACCGGCAATCGCTTGCGTCAGCTCGACCGGCAACGAGCGAACAGACGGGCGCACTCGATGCGCAACACGACACGCAGACCGTCTAACCGCGGTGCAATGCGCGGCGGCGCGGTGTCGTTTCCCGTCAGGCGACCTGTTCTTCGTCGCGCGCCAAGGCCTGCACGACCAGCGCCGGAATCGCCTCCAGCCCGAGCAGTCGAGCGGCGCGCCAGCGACGTTCGCCGTGCACGATCACGTAGCCGTTTTCCGTTTCGCGCACCAGCACCGGACGCAGCATGCCGTGGGCGCGGATGTCGTCGGCGAGCACTTCGATCGCGGCGGCCTGATAGCCTCCACTGCGAGGATCGGGGAGGATGGCGTCACAGCGGATCGGCTGCACATTCATGCGGGCACCCGGAAGAGGCGGTTGCGGACAGCACCGAGTTTGCCGTGCGCCGCGGTTCTTGTGAATCGGAACACCCCTTGTACGGCCCGTGCCCGCTAGAAATATTCGGCATATGCGTAGTACGTTTGCCCATCGTTGTATCGAAGCCCATTCGGAGTGTTTCAACCGTAATCGTCGGTGTGCAATGCGCAATCGGCGCGAAGCGGGCGCTCGCGACACTGCAACGCCAGCGGATCGCATGGCCGCTCGATCCGCACCGCAAGAGGAAAGGCGATGACGTCGACAGTGATGGCCTCGGCCAGGACGCCGGCGGCGAATGCGCGGCTGTATGCGCGGCTGGCGCTGGCCGCGCTCTTCTGGGGCGGAACCTTCATCGCCGGGCGCCGACTGGCACTCGAAATGCCGCACTTCGTCGCGGCTGCGGCGCGCTATCTCGTCGCCACCGTCGCGCTGATCGCGTACCTGTGGCGGCATGAGGGCGGACTGCCGCGCCCGCGCGGGCGGCAATGGCTGGAGATCGCCGTGCTCGGCGCCAGCGGCGTCTTCGCCTACAACGCCTTCTTCTTCGGCGCGCTCGGCCATCTGCCCGCGGGCCGCACCGCGCTGATCATCGCCACCAATCCCGCGCTGACCGCGGTCGCGGCGTGGCTGATCTTCCGGCTGCGCTTCGCGTGGTGGCAGTGGATCGGCGTGGCGATCGCGTTCACCGGAGTGGCGGTCGTCGTATCGCGCGGCGAGCTGGCGACGCTGGGCACGACAGCGATCGGTACCGGCGAGGCGCTGATGTTCTGCGGCGTACTGTCCTGGATGGTGTACACGCTGTTGGGCCGCGCGATGCTGCGTCGGCCCGGGGCGCTCTCGCCGCTCGCGACCACCGCCTACGCGTCGACGTTCGGCTTCGTCTTGCTGGCGGCCGTGGCGGCGTTCCAGTGGCCCGACGTGCAGTGGACGCGCGTGGGCGCGATCGAACTGGCCGCGATCGCATACCTGGGGCTGCTCGGTACCGCGGTCGCGTTCGTGTGGTTCTACGAGGGGGTGAAGTCGATCGGCGTGGCGCGCGCGTCAGTCTTCACGAACCTGGTGCCGGTGTTCGGCGTCACGCTGGCGGTGCTGATGCTCGGCGAGCCGCTGCTGGCGTCGATGGTCGCCGGCGGACTCGTCACGCTCGCAGGCGTCAGCCTGACGAATCTGGAGCGCAAGTCCGCGTAAGGCGCGCGACAGCGCCGCGCTCACTCGCCTTCCCGGTAATTCACTCGGCTTTCCGCCGCTTGAACATGCCGGGCTGATAGTGACCCACCTCGCTACGGAACGCGATCGCAAACCGGTTCCAGCCGTTGATGGTCACGATCGCCAGCGTCAGCTTGACCAGTTCCTCCTCGCTGAACTGCCTGCGCGCGAACTCGTACACCTCGTCGGGCACATGGCCGTCGCCGATGCGAGTCACCGCCTCGGTCCACGCCAGCGCCGCGCGCTCGCGTTCGCTGTAGAACGGCGCCTCGCGCCACGCGTCGAGCAGGTACAACCGCTGTTCGGTCTCGCCGGCCGCGCGCGCGTCCTTGCTGTGCATGTCGAGGCAGTACGCGCAGCCGTTGACCTGCGAGGCGCGCATCTTCACCAGCTCGAGCAGGCCGTGTTCCAGCCCGCTGTCGTTGACCGCCGCCTGCAGGGCGGACATCGCCTGATAAGTGCGCGGAGAGATCCTGGTGTATTCGATACGAGGTTTCATAGCCGACTTCCTGACCGACATCCGGAACCCTGTGCGTCCGGTTTCGCACCGCGATTGTGATGCCGCGTCCGCGCATTACAGTTGAAACACGTGGGCCCCACCACGGTCGCGGGTCGCGGTAAGTTTCCGCCCATGCCATCGCACATCGGAATCGTCGCCTGCTCGGCCGAAGGCGCGGCGCTGTGTTACCGCACGATCTGCACCGAAGGCGCCTGCCTGCTCGGACCGCACGCGCACCCGGAGGTTTCGCTGCACTCGTTGCCGCTGGCGGATTACGTTGCCCGGATCGAGCGCGGTGACTGGCCCGGCGTGGGTGAACTGATGCTCGCCTCGGCGCGCAAGCTGGCAGCGATCGGTGCCGGCTTCGTGATCTGTCCCGACAACACGATCCACCAGGCGTTCGAATACGTCGCCGCGCGCTCGCCGCTGCCCTGGCTGCACATCGCCGACGCCGTCGCGGACGAAGCGGTCGCGCGCGGCTGGCGGCAGCTCGCGCTCACCGGAACGCGCTGGCTGGTCGCGAGCGACCTGTATCCGCGGCGGCTGGCTGCGCGCGGGCTGCACTGCGTGCGGCCGACGGATGCCGAGCGCGACGATGCGCATCGGATCATCATGGACGAGCTAGTTTACGGGCGTTTCCTGCCGCGATCGATCGCGCGCCTGCGGCAGGTGATCGAGCGCCTGCGAGGCGAGGGCTGCGACGCGGTGATCCTCGGCTGCACCGAGCTGCCGCTCGTGATCACGGACGACAATTGCCCATTGCCGGCGCTCGACTCCACGCGCCTGCTGGCGCGCGCGGCGTTGGCGCGCGCGCTCGAGGGGAGATGATGCCCGAGGACGCGGCCCAACGCGCGCGCGCCGCGGTCGACGCGGTGTATCGCAGCGAATCGCGCCGCGTGTTCGCCACGCTGGTGCGGCTGCTCGGCGATTTCGACCTCGCGGAAGAGGCGCTCGCCGAAGCGTTCCGCAGCGCGCTCGAGCAATGGCCGCGCGACGGCGTGCCCGGCAATCCGCGCGCATGGCTCGTGTCGGCGGGCCGTTTCCGCGCGATCGATTCGATCCGCCGCCAGCGCCGCTTCGATTCGCTCGAGGACCATGCCGAGTTCGCCGCATCGATCGCCGACGAAGGCGCTGCACCCGGCGACGGCGAGGAGATCGCCGACGATCGCTTGCGGCTGGTCTTCACCTGCTGTCATCCGGCGCTGGCGTCCGATGCGCAGGTGGCGCTGACGCTGCGCGAGGTGTGCGGGCTGACGACCGAGGCGATCGCGCACGCGTTTCTGACGCCGGCGCCGACGCTTGCGCAGCGGATCGTCCGCGCCAAGGCCAAGATCCGCGACGCCCGCATCCCATACCAGGTGCCGGTGGCGAACGAACTGCCCGAGCGGCTCGCCAGCGTGCTGCGCGTGATCTACCTGGTGTTCAACGAAGGCTACTCGGCTTCCGCGGGCGAGGCGCTGACGCGCCACGATCTGTCGACCGAAGCGATCCGGCTCGGCCGGCTGCTGGTCGAGTTGCTGCCCGAGCCGGAGGCGATCGGGCTGCTGGCGCTGATGCTGCTCACCGACGCGCGGCGCGCCGCGCGCACGACGGATTCCGGCGACCTCGTACTGCTCGCCGACCAGGACCGCTCGCGGTGGAATCGGGCGCTGATCGACGAAGGGCTCGCACTCGTTGCGCGCGCGTTCGAGTCTCGCCGCGCCGGGCCCTACACGCTGCAGGCCGCGATCGCCGCCGTGCACGCGCAGGCACGCACGGCCGACACGACCGACTGGAACGAGATCGCCGGCCTGTATGGCGCGCTCGCGCGCATCGAGCCGTCACCCGTGGTGGAACTGAACCGCGCGGTGGCGATCGCGATGCGTGACGGTCCGGCGGCGGGGCTCGCCTTGGTCGACGCGCTCCTCGTCCGCGGTGAACTGACCGACTATCACCTCGCGCATTCGGCGCGCGCCGACTTCTGCCGGCGGCTCGGCCGCGCCGACGAGGCGCGCGCCGCGTACGAGCGCGCGCTGGCGCTGGCGCGGACCGAGCCCGAGCGGCGCTTTCTGCGCCGGCGGCTGGCCGAGCTCTCCCACGTCGTTGCGGGAGAGGAGCCGGGGGATCGGACCGGCGCGGTCGAATCGGCGTCGACCCGTTCGACTACCCAGCGTCATGGTTCCGGAGAACGCCGATGAAATACCTGTGCCTGGTGTACCTGGACGAGCAGCGCCTGCCCGAGCTGCCCGACGAAGACTGCGTCGCCTACGACGCGAAGATCCGCGCCGGCGGCCACTGCGTCGCGTCGGAGGCGCTCGAATCGGTGCAGACCGCGACCACCGTGCGAGTGCGCAACGGCAAGATCTCGGTCACCGACGGTCCGTTCGCGGAAACGAAGGAACAGCTCGCCGGCTTCTACATGATCGAGGCAGCCGATCTGAACGAAGCGATCCGCATCGCGGCCGGCATTCCGCCGGCGCGTGTCGGCTCGATCGAGGTGCGGCCGACCCGCCCGATCCGCGAGACGGTGGCTCAGGCCAATGCAGTTCGATAGGCCGTCTGCGCGACGCCTAGGTGGCCGAGAGGTAAGCGATCAGCGCCGCGCCGAGTACCGCGATCAGCGCGTTCAGCCAGATGCCGACCGACGTCTGGTACCCGGGCGGAATCTCGATCGGCCGCAGCGACGCCAGCGCCACGCGGTACTGCACGATCGACATCACCGCCGACAGCACGCCGAGCGCGACGAATCCGATGCCGACCCAGAACGACGAGTGATCGATCGCCGGCGTGATTCCTGCGCCCGGCGTGTGCGTGACATAGCGGAGGAACAGCCCGAATCGCTCGATCACGAAGCCGAACGCCATCAGGCTCAAGCTGGTGCGGTTCCACGCGAGCAGCGTGCGCTCGGCGGCGAACAGTACGCGCGGGTCATTCAGGTCGGACATTTTTCCTCTCTCCTGCGGATTCGATGCAATTCTCGCATTGCGCCGGCGACGGCCCGCGGGTCCGTGGATGGCGGGCGACGGCGCGGTGCCCGATCCCAGGCGTCAGGAGCGGCAGGTCGCGCGTCGAAGGGAGCGCACGTGGGCTGCACTTGCGCTGCGTCAAGCACTGCATAATGCGTAAGGTTGACGTAAGCGGGGCTCCATAGGTTGCGCGGATGGAAAGTAAGTAAGTTCCACGATTCCGGGAGGCGAGTCATGGGAAACATCGAGTCGGTGCTGCACGAGAACCGCGTGTTCAATCCGCCCGAAGAACTGGTCCGGAGCGCGGCCATTTCGGGCATGGAAGCGTTTCGGATGCTATCGGCCGAAGCCGAGCGCGACTTCGCCGGCTTCTGGGGCCGGCTGGGGCGCGAGCACGTCGCGTGGCACAAGCCGTTCACGCAGGTGCTCGATGAGAGCAAGGCGCCGTTCTATTCGTGGTTCGCCGACGGCCAGTTGAATGCGTCGTACAACTGCCTCGACGCGCAGATCGCGGCCGGCAAGGGCGACAAGGTCGCGATCATCTTCGAAGCCGACGACGGCAAGGTGACCCGGATCACCTATCGCGAGCTGCTGGCCAAGGTCAGCCAGTTGGCCAACGGCATCAAGGCGCGCGGGTTCAGGAAGGGCGACCGCTCGATCATCTACATGCCGATGTCGATCGAAGCCGTGATCGCGATGCTGGCGTGCGCGCGGCTGGGGATCACCCACTCGGTGGTGTTCGGCGGCTTCTCGGCCAAGAGCCTGCAGGAGCGCATCGTCGACGTCGGCGCCACGCTGGTGCTCGCCGCGGACGAGCAGATGCGCGGCGGCAAGCCGATCCCGCTGAAACCCGCGGTCGACGAGGCGTTCTCGCTTGGCGGCTGCGAGAAGGTTCGGCACGTGATCGTCTACCAGCGCACTGGCGGCGACGTGCCGTGGACGGCGGGGCGCGATGCCTGGATGCACGACGTGATGGCGGGCCAGGCGTCGACGTGCGAGCCGGAGTGGGTCGACGCCGAGCACCCGTTGTTCGTGCTGTACACGTCGGGCTCGACCGGCAAACCCAAGGGCGTGCAGCACTCCACCGGCGGCTTCATGCTGTGGTCGGTGCTGACGATGAAATGGGTGTTCGACATCAAGCCGTCGGACGTGTTCTGGTGCACGGCCGACGTGGGCTGGGTCACCGGCCACACCTACGTGTGCTACGGGCCGCTGGCGACCGGGACGACCGAGGTGGTCTTCGAAGGCGTGCCGAGCTATCCCGACGCCGGCCGCTTCTGGAAGATGTGCCAGGACCACAAGGTCAGCGTGTTCTACACCGCGCCCACCGCGATCCGCTCGCTGATCAAGGCCAACGACTCCAACCCGGCCACGCATCCGAGCAAGTACAACCTGTCGAGCCTGCGCATCCTCGGCACCGTCGGCGAGCCGATCAATCCGGAAGCGTGGATGTGGTACTACAACAATGTCGGCCAGCAGCGCTGCCCGATCGTCGACACGTGGTGGCAGACGGAAACCGGTGGCCACATGATCTCGCCGCTGCCCGGCGTGACGCCGCTGGTGCCGGGCTCGTGCACGCTGCCGCTGCCGGGCATCATGGCCGCGATCGTCGACGAGACCGGCCACGAAGTCCCGAACGGGCAAGGCGGCCTGCTGGTGGTCAAGCGGCCGTGGCCGGCGATGATCCGCACGATCTGGGGCGATCCGGATCGTTACAGGAAGAGTTATTTTCCCGAGGAACTGGGAGGCAAGCTGTACCTCGCGGGCGATGGCGCACTGCGCGACAAGGAGAACGGCTACTTCCGCATCGTCGGCCGCGTCGACGACGTGCTGAACGTATCGGGCCACCGCATGGGCACGATGGAGATCGAGTCGGCGCTGGTCGCCAATCCGATCGTCGCCGAGGCCGCGGTCGTCGGACGCCCGGACGATATGACCGGCGAGGCGATCTGCGCGTTCGTGGTTCTGAAGCAGGCGCGGCCGACGGGCGACGCGGCGCAGAAGATCGCGAAGGAACTGCGCGACTGGGTCGGCAAGGAGATCGGCCCGATCGCCAAGCCGAAGGACATCCGCTTCGGCGACAACCTGCCGAAGACGCGCAGCGGCAAGATCATGCGCCGCCTGCTGCGCGCGATCGCCAAGGGCGAGGCGATCACGCAGGACGTGTCGACGCTGGAAAATCCGGCGATCCTCGAGCAGTTGAAGGTCAGCCAGTAGACAGCCTGCCTCACGCTTCGGAGGCCGCGCTCGTCAAGCCAATTCCATGCACGACCGACACATGCCGCGCGTCAACTGAACTAGCGGGCAGAGGTGCACCATTTAATAAATTTGTGACCACTCCAACAGCGGCATGACTGCGGGAGTGGTGTTCGTTCACGTGCAGCGAGGAGAGGAAGCATGCGGCGATCGTTTGGCGAGCTAGTCACTCGTGCTGCGGCGCTGATGATCTCTGTGGCTTGTGCATTGCTTGGCGTCCCGACCACAACGGCAGCGGCACTTGTCACGTTCGACTTTGAGCAATCTGCGACAGGCGAATACTACGGTGCGCTTGTGTCGAACGGATTTGTCTTGGACCCCGGCGCAGCCGATTGGTATCCGAATTGGTCTCCAGAATCGAAGGTCTGGATTGGCCACTATCACATTTTGGGTCCGACACAGACTGGTTGGCTTCCTAACAACGGAACAGAGTACTTCTCCTTCGATTACTTCTTCGACAACTCCATCCTGAACATCTACTCAACCTCTGGCGGCGTGTTTGGCGTGAAGCAGCTCGATTTGGCACCGAACGCGTACCTGTTGTCTCCGGTATGCAGTCCCGAGACCCTTCCACAGTTTCGAGCGGAAGACTGTGGTGTCACATTCACTGGGCACCTAGCGGACGGCGGAACAATTGCTCAGACAGTAATCCTTGACGGAGCCCTCGACGCGGCGGGCCATTTTGACTTCGAGACATTCACGTTCGACGGGCGATGGAATCGGCTGACAATGTTCAGCATCGTGTCCGCGCACCCTTACTTGAACCCGGGGCTGGACAACCTCGTTCTTCGGACAACGCCCGAGCCAGGCACGCTCGCGCTTCTCGGCCTCGGCCTTGCCGGACTCGCAGCCACGCGTCGGCGCACGATTCGTCAGGCTTCTCGCTCGTGACTTATCAACTGCGATGGATGATCCTGTACTCCATAGACGCAAAGGAGGAGCGACAATGCGGCGCAATTTCCTAACAGCATTCGCGATCGCCGCACTGCTTGTACTTGGCGTTGAAGCGCACGCTGTTCAGCTGGTCAATCGAAGCTTTGAACAGGGAAGTCTCAACGGCTGGGACTACGTCGGTGATGTCTCTGCTCAGACCGCCGACTTAGGTGTGACTCCCACGCACGGGCAATACGCAGCACTTTTGACAACCGGAAGTGTGAGGGATGGCTGTCAATCTGATTTTCCATGCGGTTCCTATTCCGGATCCTCCCCCAACACCGGCGGTTCTGACTTTCTATACTGGCTCGGATTGTCTCCACTTATGTTTCCGCTCCCACCGGATTGGCAGGCGTTCGGCGCATCGGAGCTTTCCGGAGGGGGCCGCGTCACGGGGCACTTAGGTGAATCCGGCATCCGACAGTCCGTTGACTTGCGTGCTGGGGACGAGTTGAGGTTTGACTGGAACTTTGTCGGAGATTATGTGGATGGGGCGTTCGCGTTGTTCTATCCGACGAGCGGCCCATTTTGGGGCGGCTCGTTCATTCAGCTTCATTTTTACGCGCCCTTCACAAATCCACATCCAACAAACATGGACCTCGCAACGTTTGACCCGAACTGGTGCGGCGTCAACAGCTTCTTCTGCGAATGGGAAACCGGTTGGCAAAGTTCGTATTTCGTCGCGCCTTCTGATGGAGAGTACGCTGTCGTACTCGGTATCTTTAATTGGACGGATAGCGTATATGCCTCAGCGCTTTGGCTCGACAATTTCCACGTAGGCCGCGCATCTGAGCCAGGCACGTTCGCGCTTCTCGGCCTCGGCCTTGCCGGACTCGCAGCCACGCGTCGGCGGTTTGCCTCTCACTGCTGATCGGCAGTCAGTCAGTCGGTCAGAGGGTCATCGGCTGCTGCGCCAGCGAGCGCTTCGGCCACATCCCGCTGATCTTCCTGGACGACTGTGGCAGCGTCGATGGGCTCGGGCACGCGATCGTCGGTGGAGGGGTGATCGCGGAGGCAGATGGTCTGCGCGTGGCGCCAAGGCGTGAACGGCTGATGGCAGACGGTGCAACGAGGCTGAGCCGAGGAAGCTTTCGTCCGATGAAGCCTGCGCATGATCGCCATCGTCCGTACCTCCTTCCCCGTCTCGCTCGACAAGAAGAAAGAGCCGGGGCCGCTCGGTGGACTAAGGGAGTCCTCCGATCGCGGAGGTATGCAGAACGAGGAAGCCTAGGATCGTCGGAGTTTTCTGGCGTGGCTCGCAGCTTGTGCCCGTGCTGCGCCATCCGTTGCCGGTCCCTGAGCCGGGGACCGCCGCACTACTCTCAGCGACGTGTACTGTTCTGCCATTGGCGGCCCGACGCCGTGTCAATCGAAATTGATTGCATTGTCTCCGTTGCGCCGCCGCGGTCGTTGCTGGCGTCAATCCACAATTGCGCTGCCGTCCCGAAGCTGTTTCATTCGCCACTCGTCGAATTGATGGCGTTTTGCCAGTTCGGGGCCGATCGATCCGGACGCGAGGGCGCTGCGAACCAATGCATCCCGCACGGCCGGATGCTCCCGCACGCCGACCATCGGCGGGAAGCGCCCGAACATGTCGTGATAGCGCCAGGCGAGCTCGCGGCTCGCTTGCGGGGACCAATCCCGTTCGACAAAGACGTTGCCGAACGTGCCATCGTTGGCGCTTGGGTCGGGGTCATTACTCATCATGACGTTTGGCGGAGAGAGTGGGATTCGAACCCACGATAGGCTATTCACCTATACACGCGTTCCAGGCGTGCGCCTTCAACCGCTCGGCCATCTCTCCCGCTGACGCAGCGCGCGAATTATAGGGGCCGGTCGCGCGTACGCCGATCTCATGATCGCGCGGAGCGCAAGTCGCTTGCATCCGCGCCGGCGTTCGCCACTGCGCGGCTTCGCTTACCATCGCGGCTGTCGAAAGCACGCGGCCAGAATGCACGCGGACAGACAGCGCGTATCGGCCGCCGCGTCAACCACGGAAGGGTCGGTCCTCATGGGCTATGTCTTTGCCGCACCCGCGCAGCCGGTCGTTCCGGTGGCGGGATCGACGGATCTCTATCCGGTGCACCGGATCTACTGCGTTGGCCGCAACTACGAGGAGCACGCGAAGGAGATGGGCTTCACCGGCCGCGAGCCGCCGTTCTTCTTCGCCAAGCCCGCCGACGCGGTGCTGCCGATCGCCGAAGGCGCGATCGGCGAGATGCCGTATCCGGGCGAGACGAACAACCTGCACCACGAATTCGAACTGGTGGTCGCGATCGGCAAGCGCGGCAGCCGCATATCCGCCGCCGACGCGTCGCGCCACGTCTGGGGCTACGCGGTCGGGCTCGACATGACGCGGCGTGACCTGCAGGGCGAGGCGAAGAAGCTCGGCCGCCCGTGGGAGGTCGGCAAGGGCTTCGACTGCTCGGCGCCGATCGGGCCGATCAGGCCGATCGCGCAGACCGGCGAGATCAAGTCCGGCCGCATCTGGCTCGCCGTCAACGGCCAGATTCGGCAGGAGAGCGATGTGTCGAAACTGATCTGGAACGTCGCCGAGACGATCGAGCATTTGTCGAAGTACTTCGAGCTCGCGCCCGGCGACCTGATCTTCACCGGCACCCCCGAGGGCGTGGCGGCGGTTTCGCCCGGCGACCTGCTGGAAGGCGGTGTCGACGGCGTCGGCACGCTGAAGCTGCGCATTCGCTGACTCGCGTCGATAATCGCGCACCCGACAACGACCAAGGAGACACACCGATGAAGATTTCGCGCGCGCTGCTGGCGCTGGGACTCGGACTCGCCGCGGCCGGCGCCGTTGCGCAGGAGGTGGTGCTGAAGGTGCATCACTTCTGGCCGCCCGGCGCGATGGGTCCGAGCAACTTCCTGGTTCCCTGGTGCGACAAGATCGCGAAGGAATCGGGCAACCGAATGAAGTGCCAGATCTACCCGGCGATGCAGCTCGGCGGCACGCCGCCGCAGTTGATCGACCAGGTGCGCGACGGCATCGCCGACATCGTGTGGACGTTGCCGGGCTACACCGCGGGGCGCTTCCCGGTCATGGAGGTATTCGAGCTGCCGTTCATGATCACCAGCGCCGAGGCCGCCAGCCGTGCCGCCTGGGACTACTACGAGAAGTACGCGGTCAAGGAATTCGCCGGCATCAAGCCGCTGGCGTTTCACACGCACGACCGCGGCTACGTGCACACGCGCGACCGGCAGATCAAGGCGCTGGCGGACTTCAAGGGCCTGAAGATGCGCGCGCCGACGCGGCAGACCAACAAGATGCTGGCGGCGTTCGGCGCCACGCCGGTGTCGATGCCGCTGCCGGCGGTGACCGAGGCGATGTCCAAGGGCGTGATCGACGGCTTCGTGCTTCCGTGGGAGGTGATCCCGTCGGTCAAGCTGCAGGAGATGGTCAAGTACCACACCGAGACCGATTCCGCGATGCCGGCGCTGTACACGGCGGTGTTCATCTTCGCGATGAACCCGAAGAAGTACGACAGCCTGCCGCCCGACCTGAAGGCGGTCATCGACCGCAACAGCGGCCCCGAGGTGTCGCGGCAGCTCGGCGCGCTGTGGGATCGCTCCGCGCCGCCCGCGCGCAAGACCGCGGTCGATCGCGGCAACGTCTTCTACACGGTGCCCGCCACCGAGCTGTCGCAATGGGAGCGCACTTCGCGCGTGCTGTACGCCGACTGGATCAGCGACATGAACAAGCGCGGCCACGACGGCAACCAGATGCTGACCGACGCGCGCGCGCTGATCGCGAAGTACAGCGCGCCGGCGGCGAAACCGGAGGCCGCGAAAGCCGCGAAGAAGTAACGCGCCGCGACGGGGACGCCACATGCCCGAACCCGCTGCCGCGGCGGCTGGACCCCCGACGCCACGCGACCCGATCGGCCGCGCGCTGTTCGCGGCCGCACGCTGGCTCGCGCTGGCGGGCGGCGTCGTGCTGCTGGCGCTGACCTTCGTTTCGCTGGCGTCGATTCTCGGCCGGTGGCTCCTCGCGCGGCCGATCCCCGGAGATTACGAGCTGGCGCAGCTTGCCACCGCGAGTTCCGTCGCCGCGTTCCTGCCGTACTGCGCGACCCGCGCCGGGCACGTGCTGGTCGACTTCTTCACGCTGAAGGCGCCGCCGCGCGTGCGCGCGGCGCTCGACTGCATGGGCCAGCTCTCCATCGCTGCGATCGGCGCGCTGCTCGCGGTGCGGCTGACCGCCGGCATGGTGGATCTGAAGCAGGCGGGCGAGACGACGATGGTGCTCGAGATTCCGCAGTGGCTCGCGTTTCCGCCGCTGATCGTGTCGATGGCGCTGCTGGCGCTGGCCGCGGGCTACATGGCGTGGGTCCACGCGCGCCGCGCGCTGGCGGGGAGCGTGCCGTGAGCGGCAGCGCGTTCGGATTCGCGATGTTCGGCGTGATGTTGGTGCTGCTCGCCGTGCGCGTGCCGATCGCCGCGGCGATGTTCGCCACCGGCATGGCCGGCTACGTGACGTTGTCGGGACTCGACCCGTTTCTCGCGTTCATGAAGACTGCCGCGTTCGCGCGGCTGTCCAACTACGAGCTGTCGGTGATCCCGCTGTTCCTGCTGATGGGCAACCTGGCTTCGCAGGGCGGACTGTCGAAGTCCCTGTTCGATGCGGCGAGCGCATTCATCGGCCATCTGCGCGGCGGCGTGGCGATGGCCGCGGTCGGCGCGTGCGCTGGCTTCGGTGCGATCTGCGGCTCGTCGCTCGCCACCGCGGCGACGATGGGCCGCGTGGCGCTGCCCGAGCTGCGGCGCCACCATTATTCGCCGCGCCTGGCCACCGGCACGCTCGCCGCCGGCGGCACGCTCGGCATCCTGATCCCGCCGTCGGTGCCGCTGGTGGTGTACGCGATGCTGGCCGAGCAGAACATCGCCAAGCTCTTCACCGCGGCCTTCGTGCCCGGGATCATCGCCACCATCGGCTACATGATCGCGATCGCGATCGTGGTGCGCATCTGGCCGCAGTCGGGCCCGGCCGCGCCGTCGCGCCGCTGGCGCGAGAAGCTCGCCGCGCTGCGCGACGTGTGGCCGGTGGCGACGATCTTCCTGGTCGTGATCGGCGGCATCTACGGCGGCGTGTTCACGCCGACCGAGGGCGCATCGATCGGCACCGTGCTGGCGGCGATCGTCGCCTTCGCCAAGGGCGAACTGGACCGGCAGGGCGTGGTGCGCTGCCTGCTGCACACGGCCGAAGCGAGCGCGATGATCTTCTTCGTGCTGCTGGGCGCCGACGTGCTGAACGCGTTCCTCGCGCTGTCGCAGATGCCGCAGGAGCTGGCGGGGCTGGTCAAGGACGTCGGCATCCCGCCGCTGGCCGTGATCGCCGCGATCATCCTGATCTACATCCTGCTCGGCTGCGTGATGGACAGCCTGTCGATGCTGTTCCTGACGATCCCGATCTTCTTCCCGATCGTGATGGGGCTCGACATCTGGGCGCTCGACGCGACCGAGAAGGCGATCTGGTTCGGCATCCTGGCGCTGATGGTGGTCGAGATCGGGCTGGTGCATCCTCCGGTCGGCATGAACCTGTACATCATCAACAGCCTGGCCGGCGACGTGCCGATGATGGAGACCTTCAAGGGCGTGATCCCGTTCCTGCTGTCGGACGCCGTGCGCGTCACGCTGCTGATCCTGTTCCCCGTGCTTTCGCTGTGGCTGGTGAGGGTGCTGTCATGATGAAGCTCTACAACGCCGCGCGCTCGTCGGCCTCGTTCCGCGCGCGGATCGCGCTGAACCTGAAGGGCCTGCCGTTCGAGTACGTGCCCGTGGGACTGGTCAAGGGCGACCAGTTCAAGGACGAATTCCGCGCGCTCAACCCGTCCGAGCTGGTGCCGGTGCTTCGGCTCGAAGACGGCGCGACGCTGACGCAGTCGCTGGCGATCATCGAGTACCTCGACGAGCAGTACCCGCGGCCGCCGCTGCTGCCGCGCGATCCGATCGAGCGCGCGTACGTGCGCTCGATCGCGCTATCGATCGCGTGCGAGATCCATCCGCTGAACAACCTGCGCGTGCTGCGCTACCTGATGCGCACGCTCGGCACGAGCGAGGACGCGAAGAACGCGTGGTACCGGCACTGGGTCGAGCAGGGGCTGGCGCAGGTCGAAGCACAGCTCGCCGCGGGCCGGCGCACCGGCCGCTTCGTGCTCGGCGACCACGTGACGCTCGCCGACGTGCTGATCGTGCCGCAGATCTTCAACGCCAGGCGCTACGACTGCCGGATCGACCACGTGCCCGTCGTGATGCGGATCTTCGATGCCTGCATGACGCTGCCCGCGTTCATCGACGCGCAGCCGGAGAAGCAGCCCGACTTCGCCTGATCTCTAGGCTGATTTCTCGCGCAGCGCCGCCGCCAGCTCGACCACCGAGGCCGCGTAGAAGTAGCTGCGGTTGTACTGCAGGATGCTGGCGAAGCTCGCTGTGCCGACGCGATAGTCGCGTCGCATCGAGCCGTCGGCCTCGACGATCGGCAGATCGATCAGGATCACCGCTTCATCGAGCGGAATCGCCGCGTCGACCTGCACACCGCGACCCGCCAGCAGCGACCACGGTGTGGCGGCATCGATGCCGCCGCCGAATTCCTCGATCAAGTCTTCGAACGTCGTTTCGCCGGCGTCTTCGCCGAGGGTCGCCGGCAGCAGGATCGGGCCTTCGCGCTGCCAGCCGTGTCCGGCGAGGAAGTTCGCCACCGAGCCGATGCTGTCGGCCGCACTGCGCGTCAGATCGACGCGACCGTCGCGGTCGAAGTCGATCGCCCACTTGCGGATCGAGCTCGGCATGAACTGCGGCATGCCGATGGCGCCGGCGAACGAGCCACGCACGGCGAGCGGATCGAACCGCTGCTCGCGCGCCAGCAGCAGGAACTGCTCCAGTTCTGAGCGGAAGTAGTCGGCGCGGCGCGGGTAGTCGAACGACAGGGTCAGCAGCACGTCGAGTGTGCGGAAGTCACCGGTCATGCGGCCGTAGCGTGTCTCCACGCCGAGGATCGCGGTCACGATCGGGGAGGGCACGCCGAACCTGGATTCGGCGCGCGCGAGCGAATCCTCGTGCAACAGCATGAACGCGACGCCGTCGCGGATGCGCCGATCCTCGACATAGCGCGCGCGGTATTCGAGCCAGTTGCGTTGGCCGAACGGGATCGGAGGCTGCATCAGCCGTTCGACCGCCGGCAGGTACCGGCCCTGCGCGAAAACGCGTTCGACCCACCGATGCGCCAGCTCGTTGCGGGCGACGATCTCGCCGATGAAGGCCTGCACCTCGTTGCGTTTCGGATAGGGAACGAACGCTGCCGTCGCGCGCGCCGCCGGTACGGGCAGCGTGCCCAGCGCGGCGAGCCGGACGAGGAAGCTGCGGCGGCGCATGCGGTAACTATGCCAGCAGCGGGCGGAAGCGGCGCACCGCGCGCCGCAGCGCGCGCACGTCGGCGCGACTGACGGCAGCGGCGGCGCGCGAGTAGCGCCAGTGTTCCAGCGCGGCGAGGATCGCCGCCGCATCGCGCCGCGCTGCCGGGTCGAGCGCCGCGGCAAGCCGCGCCTCGAGCGCGCGCGGCCCGAGGCTGGCGTCGACCGGCACGCCGGCCTCGGCCAGCCGACGGCGAAAGCGGTCGAAGAGCAGCGCCAGCGGATCGCGCGTCGTGCGGTAGCGCAGCGAGAAGTACGCCAGCAGCGAGAGCAGCACGCCGAAGGCGATTGCCAGCAGCACGCCGAGCATTCGCCAGTCGGGCTGCAGCCCGAGGCCGCGCAGCAGCGCGCGCTGCCGCTCGGGCGAATACGCGAGCACCCATTGATTCCACGTGTTCTGCAGCGCTTCCCAGCGGAAACGCGCGAACCGGAGCACGTTCAGCCACGCCGGTGCATCGACGGCCGGTGCGCTGAAGCCCAGGTCGATTCCGGCCTGGCGCGCGAGTTCGCCTGCGCCTTCCTCGATGCGGGCCGGAGCCACGGCGGCGGTCGGGTCGACCCGCACCCAGCCGCTGCCGGCCAGCCACACCTCGGCCCAGGCGTGCGCATCGGACTGGCGCACGGTCATGAAGCCGTCGACCGGATTGATGTCGCCGCCCTGGTAGCCGGTCACGACGCGTGCCGGAATGTCGAGCGCGCGCATGATGACCACGAAGGCGGCGGCAAAGTGTTCACAGTAGCCGCGCCTGGTATCGAACATGAACTCGTCGACGGAGTCGCGGCCGAGCAGGGGCGGCGTCAGCGTGTAGGCGTAGCCGCCGCGGCGGAACTGGCCGAGCACCGCGCGGATCAGGTTGGCATCGCCGGTGCGCGCGTTGCCGTTCGGCGTGCGCGCGCGCAGTTCGGCCGCCCATTTCAGCGTGCGCGGATTGAAGCCGGCCGGCAGCGCGGTCCAGTCGCGCAGCGATCGCTCGGTCTCGTCGCGTCCCAGCGTGTAGCGGGTGTACGAACGCAGCCGGTAGCGCACGCGCTGCGTGACCAGCGTGCTCGCGATCAGCTGCCCGTCGCCGTTCAGCAACGGATGCAACTCGTCCTGTGCCGGCGCCTCCAGCGGCAGGTCGAGCGCGAACAGCCAGTCGCGCTGGTTCGGCTCGAGCGTGATCGTGTAGTCGATCGCCGATGCGCGATCGGCCTGCGCCGCGAAGCGCGGCGCCGCCGACCGCCGCAGCAGCGGGCCCCATACGCGGCCGTTGAACAGGCCGAACACGGGACCGCGCCAGTACAGCAGTTCCCTGGCCGGCGGAGCGCGGTCGAACTGCACGCGAAACGCGATCTCGCCGGACTGCAGCAGCCGGCTGATCGAGCCGGGCGCCATCGAATTCGACAGGCCCGTCGTGCCGGAATACGCGTCGCCCGGCAGTCCCCACAGCGGCTGCGACAGCCGCGGGAAGAGCACGAAAAGCGCGACCGTCAGCGGCAGCGCCTTCAGCGTGATCACGCCGACGAACTTCAGCTTCTGGCGCGCCGGCAGGTCGCCGTCGGTCAGATTCACGCTGACCAGCACGAAGAACAGCAGCAGCACCGCGGCGAAGGTGAGCAGTGCCACCGGCAGCCCCTCGTCGAACAGGAACTGCGTCAGCAGGATGAAGAACGCCAGGAAGATCACGACGAAGATGTCGCGCCGCGCGCGCAGCTCGAGCAGCTTCAGCGCGATCAGCAGCAGCAGAAAGGTGACGCCGGCGTCGCGGCCGAGCAGCGTTCGGTGCTCGAGCCACACCGAGGCGGCCGCCGCGGCGAGCAGGGGCAGCATCGCCAGGTGACCCGGCGACGGCCGCTGCGCCAGCGTCAGCGTCAGGCGCCATGACCACAGCAGCGCGAAGGTCGAGATCGCCCACCACGGCAGGTGGTCGAAATGCGGCGCGACGACGAACGCGATCGCCAGCAGCAGCACGAGCACGTCGCGCCGCTCGCGGGCCGCCGTCGACACCTGCGGCTGCACCAGCACCAGCGCGAGCCGGCGGATCGCCTGCCAGGCGGCGATGGGCGGCGGCAGCGCGCGCGCGGTGGTCATCGCCTTATGCCAGCGCCAGCGCGACCAGGCATTTCTCGCGCTGCGCGACGCCGTGGCCCATCTCGACGCGGCGCGCGCCGAGTTGCAGGCCGTAACGCATGTGCGCGGCGTCGGCCATCAGCACCCAGCGCGCCAGCCGTCCCAGCCGCTGCTCGAACGACAAAGGGCCCGGTAGCGCGTCGAGGTCGAGCACCAGCTCGCCGCCGCCCTGCGCTTCGAACAGCTTCACCGACAGATCGTCGGAGCGCGCCGCCAGCTTCCACGCGATCATCTTGCGCGGATCGCCCGGCTGGTACGGGCGCACGCCAGCGAAGTCGTCGCCGGTCGACGCCAGACCCACGCCTTCGCCCTCGCCGCCGGCCGCGATCGGCAGCGGCGGCGCGTCGTCTTCCGGCTTCGGGTACACGATCGCCGTCAGCGGCGGCGTGTAATACGCCCACGCCTGCCACAGCCCGAACGGGAAGCGCGATTCGACGCGGATGCGCGGACACGCGAGCCGGCCGCGCTCGGTCGCAGCGAGCGCCAGCCGCACCGTGCGCGCGCTGCCGGCGGGAACGTCGACGCTGACCGTGGACAGGCCGCGCCGTGCCGGCGGCAGCAGCGCGAAGCGCAGTGCGTAGCGCGGCGCGGCGGTCGGATTGGTGGCGACGATCTCGAAGGTCGCCACGTCGCCCGCGAACACGTTCTCCACGCCGTGGCTGCGCAGCTGCACGCGCGCGAGGTTGCGGTGCGTGTGGTACATCGCGACCAGCGCGATGCTGGTCACCAGGAACGTCAGCATGAAGCCGAGCTGTAGCGCGTAGTTGATCGAGCCGATCAGCAGCACCAGCATCGCCGCGCCGAACACGACGCCGGCGCGTGTCGGCAGGATGTACACGCGCCGCCGGTCGAGCAGAACGTCGCCGTGCTCGACCCCGTCTCGCCCCGCGATCCAGGCGGCGAGACGGATGGAGAGAGGGTGCGTGGTTATCGACATGGCGAAGAGGATCGAGGATCGAGGATTGAGCGGGCAAGCTCGCCGCGATTCCCTACTGTTCCTCGATCCTCGATCCTAAGGAACCGCCACCGCCTGCACGAGCTGCGCGACCAGTTCGCGGCCGTGCAGGACGCGACCACCCTCGCGCCGGGTGATGTGCAGCCGGTGGCCAGCCACGGCAGGCAACACGTTCTGCACGTCCTCGGGAATCACGTGTTCGCGGCCGTCGAACCAGGCCCAGGCACGCGCGGCCGCGAGCAGCGCCAGCCCGGCGCGCGGCGACAGTCCCTCGGCGTACTTGCCCGATGCGCGCGTGTGCGCGAGCAGCGCCTGCACGTAGTCGAGCAGCGCGTTCGACACGAACACCTTCTTCACCTCGGCCTGTGCAGCGAGCAGGTCGGCCGGGCGCGCGACCGCGGGCAGCGCCCGCAGCATGTCGCGCCGCGCCTCGCCCGCGAGCAGCGCGCGCTCGGCGTCGCGGTCGGGGTAGCCCAGGCTGATGCACATCAGAAAGCGGTCGAGCTGCGACTCCGGCAGCGGGAAGGTGCCGACCTGGTGCAGCGGGTTCTGCGTGGCGATCACGAAGAACGGCTGCGGCAGCGGGCGCGAAAGACCATCGACCGAGACCTGGCTTTCCTCCATCGCTTCCAGGAGCGCGCTCTGCGTCTTCGGGCTGGCGCGGTTGATCTCGTCGGCCAGCAGCACCTCGGTGAAGATCGGACCGGGATGGAACACGAACTGCGCGTTGGCGCGGTCGTAGACCGACACGCCGATCACGTCGGACGGCAGCAGGTCGCTGGTGAACTGGATCCGCCGGAACGGCAGCCCGAGCGATAGCGCAATCGCGTGGGCCAGCGTGGTCTTGCCGACGCCCGGGGCGTCCTCGATCAGCAGGTGCCCGCCGGCCAGCAGACAGGTCAGGCTCTGACGCACCTGCAGATCCTTGCCGACGATCACGCCCGAGATCCGGGCCGCGCATCTTCTGAGTTGTTCCAGCATTAAACTCGATCCAAGGAGATTGACGGAGACGGAAGGCCGTGCACACCGGATTCATTACGCACACGGCATGCGCTGCGCACGAGATGGGTTCGTGGCACCCGGAGAGCCCGGAACGCCTGGCGGCGATCCAGGACCATCTGATCGCGGTCGGACTCGCGCCCCATCTGGAGTATCACGACGCGCCGGCCGCGACCCTCGACCAGGTCGCGCGCGCGCATGATCGCGAGTACATCGATGCTCTGCGATCGAGGATACCAAAGCACGGTTATCTGCCGCTCGATCCCGACACGTCGATGAATCCGGCGACCTGGGACGCAGCGCTGCGCTCGTCCGGCGCGGTGATCAGCGCGACCGACGCAGTCATCGCCGGCAGCCTCGGCAACGCGTTCTGCGCGGTGCGCCCGCCGGGACATCACGCGCGGCCGGGTGCGGCGATGGGATTCTGCTTCTTCAACAACGTCGCGGTCGGCGCGCTGCACGCGCTCGAGAACCATCACCTGAAGCGCGTGGCGATCATCGATATCGACGTGCACCACGGCAACGGCACCGAGGAAATCTTCGCCGGCGACGAACGCGTGCTGATGGCGAGCTTCTTCCAGCACCCGTTCTATCCGTACTCGGGCACCGAGGACGTCGCGCCGAACATGGTCAATGTGCCGCTGCCGGCCGGCACGCGCGGCGACGTGGTGCGCACCGTGGCGGACGAGACGTGGCTGCCGCGGCTCGACCAATTCGCGCCGGAGATGATATTCATCTCGGCCGGATTCGACGCGCACCGCGAGGATGACCTCGGCCAGATGGGGCTGGTCGAGGCCGATTACGCGTATATCACGCGGCGGCTGATGCAGATCGCGCAGCGCCACGCGGGCGGTCGCATCGTCAGCTCGCTCGAGGGCGGATACAACCTGAGTGCGCTGGCGCGCAGCGTGGCTGCGCATGTGAAGACGCTGGCACAACTTTGAGTACTGCCGACCATGCCATCCTCCGTCTTCGACACCGGCCTCGACAGGAACCCGGCCAACTACGCGCCGCTGACTCCGCTGACGTTCCTCGAACGATCTGCCACGGTCTTCCCGGAACGGGTCGCGGTGATCCACGGGTCGCTGCAGCGCACGTGGGCCGAGCTGTACGCGCGCTGCCGGCGGCTCGCCGGGGCGCTTAACAAGCGCGGGCTCGGCCGCGGCGACACCGTCGCCGCGCTGCTGCCCAACACGCCCGAGATGGTCGAGGCGCACTTCGGCGTCCCGATGGCGGGTTGCGTGCTGAATGCGATCAACACGCGGCTCGACGCGGCGTCGGTCGCGTTCATGCTCGAGCACGGCGAAGCGAAGCTGTTTCTCGTCGACCGCGAGTTCGCTCCGGTGGCGAGGGCGGCGCTGGCGCAGATCAGGCGGCCGATCGAGGTGATCGACGTGCTCGACGCAACGTACGAAGGGCCGGGCGAACGGCTCGGTGCGCTCGACTACGAGGCGCTCCTCGCCGCCGGATCGCCCGACTTCCGCTGGCAGCCGCCGGCGGACGAGTGGGACGCGATCGCGCTGAACTACACCTCCGGCACCACCGGCAATCCGAAGGGCGTCGTCTACCACCATCGCGGTGCGTACATGAACGCGGTGTCGAACATCCTGGTCTGGGCGATGCCGCACCATCCGGTGTACCTGTGGACGCTGCCGATGTTCCACTGCAACGGCTGGTGCTTCCCGTGGACGGTCGCCGCGATGGCGGGCACGAATGTCTGCCTGCGCAAGGTCGAGGCCGCGGCGGTGTTCGAGGCGATTCGCGATCACGGCGTCACGCACTACTGCGGCGCGCCGATCGTGCACGCGCTGCTGGTGAACGCGCCGGCAGAGATGAAGCAGGGCATCGCGCATCGCGTGTACGCGATGGTGGCCGGCGCCGCGCCGCCGGCGGCGCTGATCGAGGGCATGGAGAAGATGGGATTCAGCCTGACGCACGTCTATGGGCTGACCGAGGTGTACGGTCCGGCGACTGTCTGCCCGCCGCAGGCCGAATGGGACAAGCTCGACGTGGGTGCGCGTGCGATGCTGAATGCGCGGCAGGGTGTGCGCTATCCGATGGAAGAGGCGGTCGACGTGCTGGACCCGCAGACGATGCGTCCGGTGCCGCGCAACGGCGAGACGATCGGCGAAGTGATGTTCCGCGGCAACATCACGATGCGCGGCTATCTGAAGAACGCAAGGGCGACGCAGGAGGCGTTCGCCGGCGGCTGGTTCCACTCCGGCGATCTCGCAGTCGTTCATCCCGACGGCTATCTGAAGATCAAGGACCGCAGCAAGGACATCATCATCTCCGGCGGCGAGAACATCTCGTCGATCGAGGTCGAGGACGTGCTGTACCGTCATCCGGCAGTGATGGCCGCCGCGGTCGTGGCACAGCCCGACCCGAAGTGGGGCGAGGTGCCGTGCGCCTTCGTGGAACTGAAGCAGGGCGCTGCCGCGACCGCAGAGGAACTGATCGCGCATTGCCGGCAGCACCTCGCCGCCTTCAAAATCCCCAAGCGGGTCGTGTTCGGCGAGATTCCGAAGACCTCGACCGGCAAAATCCAGAAATTCCAGCTGCGGCAGCAGGCGAAGTCTGCGGCCGCGATCGACGTCTAGGAGATCCCGATGAGCGCCGTTCCCCAACCCCTCGAACCGGTCCTGCTGCGCGACGATGCGGACGGCATCGCGACGCTGCGGCTCAACCGCCCGCAGCAGTTCAATCTGCTGACCAGCGAGATGATCGATGCGCTGCAGGCGGCATTCGACGCGATCGCGCAGGACCAGTCGGTGCGCGTGGTCGTGCTGGCGGCCGCTGGCAAGGGCTTCTGCGCCGGCCACGACCTGAAGGAGATCCGCGCGTTGCGCGAGCAGCCGAAGATCGAGCAGATGCTCATGCGCTGCAGCCGCATGATGACGACAATCACGCAATTGCCGCAGCCCGTCATCGCGCGTGTGCACGGCGCCGCCGCGGCGGCGGGTTGCCAGCTGGTCGCGCAGTGTGACCTCGCGGTCGCGTCGGAAGCGGCGAAGTTCGCCGCTCCTGGGGTCACGTGGGGTTTCTTCTGTTCCACGCCAGGCGTGGCGCTGGCGCGCAACCTGCCACGCAAGCGCGCGATGGAGATGCTGTTGACCGGCGATCTGATCGATGCCCAGACCGCGCAGCAGTGGGGGCTCGTCAACCGCGTGGTGCCGGCCGATCAGCTCGACGCCGAAGTGAGCAAGCTCGCGGCGCACATCGCGACCAAGCCGCGCGCGACCGTGGCGGCCGGCAAGCGCGCGTTCTACGAGCAGGTCCAGTGCGATCTGGCGCGGGCGTACGAACTGGCGGGCCATACGATCGCGGCGAGCTTCGCGCACGAAGAGGGGCGCGAGGGCATGGACGCATTCATCGACAAGCGTGCGCCGCGCTGGGCGCGCTGACGCACGGCGGACGAGTCAGCGCGGCATCAGCAGCGCGTAGGCGACCAGAAGCGCCCAAGCAGCGAGGAAGATCGCCGGCAGCGCCGCCGTCGGCGCATCGCCGCGGCTCGGCGGAAACAGCGGTGTGCGGCCGAATTCCTTCTGCAGTGACATCTCGACCGCGCGCCGCTGCAGGGCGAGCAGCGCGAGTTCATCACGCGTGCGGCGCAGCGCTGTGTGCAGAACGACGGCCGTGATGACGCCGAGCGCGGCCAACCCCACCAGCAGCCAGCCGGAAAAGGTCAACGGCGCCGCGCCGCCGAACATCAGCACGATCAGGAAGGCGTTGATGAACACCGCCTGTGACAGCAGCAGCCAGTTCAGATGCTGGCCCGTGGAGTGCCGGTCGATCTGGATGGCCTGCTGGAGCCGGTCGAGTTCGCGCTCGAGACTCGCGCGCTGATCGGGCGGAGGATCGGGCGTTTCCGGCGGCGTGGCCACCGGAGTCGCCCCCCCGTTTTCGATGCGCAAGGTCGTGCGCGGAGCGTCGTTGGATGCGCGCGCGGCGTCCGACACCGAAACGATCTTCATGAACAGCCCTGGCTTCTTCTTCGATTCCAAGGCTGAAATATGAAGGCTGTCCGGTGCGGTGTTGATCCTGTCTTCGGATGAAAAAATGTCCGCCGTTCGGGTGGTCAGCACGCGATCGCGTCGCGTTCGAACTCGCTCAGCACCTCGGCGAACTGGTGGATACCGTAATCGAGCGACGCTCGCGCGATCGTCAGCGGCGGCGCGAAGCGGATCACCGTTTCGTGCGTTTCCTTTGACAGCACGCCGCGCTCGGCCATGCGCTCGACCACCTTGCGCGCCGACACCCGCGCCGGATCCAGATCGACGCCGACCCACAGCCCGCGGCCGCGCACTTCGCGGATCAGCGGAGAACGAAGCGCGCGCAGCCGCTCCAGCAGATGCGCGCCGAGCGTTGCGCTGCGCGCAACGAGATCTTCGTCCTCGATCACCTTCAATGCCTCGAGCGCGACGGCTGCGGCGAGCGGATTGCCGCCGAACGTCGAACCGTGGCTGCCGGGATCGAACACGCCCATCGTTTCTTCGGTGGCCACGAAGCAGCTCACCGGCAGCAGCCCGCCGCCGAGCGCCTTGCCGAGGATCAGCCCGTCGGGCCGGATGCCCTCGTGCTGGAACGCGAACCAGCGCCCGGTGCGGCCCAGCCCGGACTGGATCTCGTCGACGATCAGCAGCACGTTGCGCTCGTCGCAGAGGCGGCGCGCGGCGCGCAGGAATCCGTCCGGCGGCACGATGATGCCGGCTTCGCCCTGGATCGGCTCGATCAGCACGGCGCAGGTGTTCTCGTTGATCGCCGCCGCGAGCGATGCCTCGTTGCCGAAGTCGAAGTGGCGGAATCCCGGCGCGAAAGGGCCGAAGCCGTCGCGATACGCGGGCTCGGTCGAGAAGCCGACGATCGTCGTCGTGCGGCCGTGGAAGTTGCCGCGCGCCACCACGATCTCGGCGCGGCCGGCGGCAATACCTTTCACGCGATAGCCCCAGCGCCGTGCCGCCTTGATCGCGGTCTCGACCGATTCGGCGCCGCCATTGGCCGGCAGAGCGCGGTCGAGTCCCGTCAGCTCGACGAGCTTCTCGAGGAAGGGTGCCAGCGTGTCGGTGTGATAAGCGCGCGACGTGACCGCGACGCGCTGCGCCTGCTCGGCGAGCGTGCGCACCAGGCGCGGGTGCGCGTGGCCGTGGCTGACGGCCGAGTACGCGCTCATCATGTCCAGATAGCGCTTGCCGTCGACGTCGGTCAGCCATTCGCCGCGCCCGCTCGCCAGCACGACCGGCAACGGGTGGTAGTTGTGTGCCGCGACCGCTGCCTCGCGCGCGATCGCTTCAGTGCTCGGAGTGCGCCGGGTGTCCATCGTCGGCCTCGTGCGCGGCGTTCGTGCCGCATACGAAAAAGTCTAGTGACGAGCCGCGACGACGGTGGCGAAACTCGCGTCGCGCGGCTTCCGCTTCGGTCGCCTGCGCCGCCTCGAACCGCCGAATCTGCGTTGTCGAATATTCACGCCGATTTTCGTTGGCCGGCGCGCGGCAAGTTCCTACGATCGCGCCATGACGACCTTCTTCACTACGCCGGCCGGCACGCATCCTGCGCTCGCGGGGCTGCGGCGCGCCGGCTTCTCCGCGCAGCGCATCGAGCAGGTGCTGGCGTTCTACGACGAGCCGCACCGCCGCTACCACGACCGCGAGCACATCGGCGAGATGCTCGACGCGGCACTCGGCCTCGGCGCGACGCTGACCTGCGCGCAAGCGCTGGCGCTGCTGTTCCACGACGCGGTATACGTGCCCGGCGCGGCGCGCGGCGCCAACGAGGCGCTGTCGGCGCAGCTTCTGCGCGTCTACGCGAACGGGCTGACGCTCGACTGCATCGAGCGCGCCGAGCAGATCGTGCTCGACACCGCCGAGCATCTGCCGCGTTCGCCGGAGGCCGAGCTCGTGCTCGACCTCGATCTGCTGCGGCTGGCGGCGCCGCCCGCGCAGTTCGAACGCTACCTGCGCGCGGTGGTCGCGGAGCAGCGCGCGCTGATCCGTCTCGAGGACGACGAGGCGGCCTACGCCTATTTCTGCCGCCTGCGGCGGCCGTTTTACCGGCGGCTGCTGGCGCGCGGGGCGATCTACCGTTCCGAAGCCTGCCGCGGGGCGTTCGAGGCGCCCGCGCGCGCAAACCTGCAAGCGGCGCTCGCGCGTGGCGACGGCAACGCGCTCACGGAATCGGATAGCCGCGAAACGGCTTGACCGTCTGCAGCTCGGGCTTGGACGCGATGCGCTCGACGCCCAGCGTCGGATCGTCGGTCCACGCGTTGGTCAGATCCCGGTAGTGATCGAGGCTGCGGCACGCCAGCCGCAGCACGTAGTCGCACGCCCCGGAGACGAGGAAGCATTCGATCACCTCGTCGGCCGCTCGCATGCGCGCTTCGAAGCGCGCGTGCGTGGCGGCCGACTGGTCGCGCAGCGATACTTCCACGATGATCGTCAGCAGGCCGCCGAGCTTGCGCGGCTCGACCAGCGCCATGTAGCCGCCGATGTAGCCCGCCTTCTCCAGGCCGCGCACGCGCTCGAGGCAGGCGCGCGGCGACAGTGCCACGCGCTCGGACAGCGCCTGGTTGGTCAGCCGCCCATCCTGCTGCAGGATGGCGAGGATCTGCCGATCGATGCGGTCGAGCGTCTTCATGGCGCGCGAGTATAGGTACAGCCGCGCGGCGAGGGCTCGGATCGATTCAAGCGCGCCGTCGTCCCGGCGCAGAGCCTGCCCCGGCGGGTCCTAAGCCGGGGCCGGGACCCAAGTTATCGAACCTGGAATTGGGCCCCGGCCTTCGCCGGGGCGACAAGTCAAGCGCCCAGCGCTGCGATGCCCGCCTTCGCGATCTGCGCGTCCTCGCTCGACTGCACGCCCGAGACACCGACCGCGCCGAGCACGTGGCCGTCGACGATGATCGGCACGCCGCCCTCGAGCATGCCTTCCAGCGGCGCCGACAGGAAGGCGGTGCGGCCCTGGTTGATCATGTCCTCGTAGCGCTTGGTCTCGCGCCGGCCGAGCGCGGCGGCGCGCGCCTTCTCCTGTCCGATGTACACGGAGGCGGTGGCCGCGCCGTCCAGCCGCTGCAGCCACAGCAAGTGGCCGCCGTCGTCGACGATCGCGATCGCCACCGCCCACTTGTTCTTCTGCGCCTCGGCGATCGCCGCGCTTCCGATCTTCTGCACGTCCTCGAGTGTCAGGAACTTCCTGGTCTGCATCGCGTTCTCCCTCAAGAGCCGAGGCGCGAGATTATCCGATCGCGTGCCAGCGCCAGCCATTCGCGCAGCGCCACGTGCGACAGCCGCAGCGCATCGGGGCTCGGCACGAGTTGCAGCCACTCGAACTCGCGCAGTCCCTGGAATCCGGTCGGCGCTGGAATCACTGTGAGTCCCGCGTGCTCGAACTGCGCGGCCGCGCGCGGCATGTGAAAGCTGTGCGTGACCAGCAGCACGCGTGTGATGCCGGCCGCCCGCAGCATCTGCGCACTGAACTTCGCGTTCTCGGCCGTGGTATGGCTGGCGGTCTCGACCCAGCGTGGCGCAATGCCGAATTCGCCCTGCAGCGCGCGCTGCATCAGGACTGCTTCCGGCTCGCGCGTGCGCGTGCCGCCGCCGCCCGTCACCAGCACCGGCAGGTGCAGCGTGTGCGCCAGGTGCGCGCCGTAGAAGAGCCGCGCCAGCGTGAAACCGTTGACGGTGTCGCCGCCCCATTCGACGGCGCCGCGCGATCGTCCTCCCGCCAGGATCACGATCGCCTGCGCCTGCCGCGCTTGCCCCGGTTCGAGTGGTCTGACCTCGAGCGGCGAAAACAGGGAGAACGCGACGACAGGCAGGCTCAGCACCAGCAGCCCTGCCAGCGATGCCGCGAGCAGCATGCGCGCGAACCACGAGTAGGGCCGCCGCCACAGCACCGCCGCGCCGATCGCCGCCGTGATCAGCAGCAGGATCGGCGGCAGCAGGAACGACGCGAGGAAATAGCTGAGACTGAAGGTCTCCAGCGTGAAGTCGATCACACGTCGTGCGCGATCAGCCCGGCCTGACCGCCGCGCGCACCTGCTCGAGCGCGGTCGGATCCTCGATCGTCGTCAGGTCGCCCGGATCGCGCCCCTCGCAGATCGCCTGGATCGAGCGGCGCAGCAGCTTGCCCGAACGTGTCTTGGGCAGCACGGTGACGAAGTGCACGCGCGCCGGCCGCGCCACCGCGCCAAGCTGCTCGTCGACCACCTTCATCATCTCGCCTTCGTGCGCGCGCTTCAGTTCCGGCGTCGCGGTCTTCGACGGATCCTTCAGCACCGCGAACGCCATCGCGACCTGCCCCTTCAACTGGTCGGCGACGCCGACCACCGCGACCTCGGCGACGTTCGCGTGCGAGCTGAGCGACTCCTCGATCTCGCGCGTGCCGAGCCGGTGGCCGGCGACGTTGATCACGTCGTCG
>JAKORH010000189.1 GCA_029777935.1 Pseudomonadota bacterium | reverse complement strand
TGATCAACGCGCTGGCGCGCCTGGGCGGCATGGAGCCCGGCGCACTGCCGCAGCAGGTCAAGGCGATGGGCATCCACGGTGCGCCGAGCGGCATGATGGCGCTGTTCTCCACGCACCCGCCGATCGAGCAGCGCCTCGCCGCGCTGCCGGGGCGCGGGTGACCCCGGCATCTTGCTGAACGAAGCGCGCTGAATGAACGAAGGGCCGGGATTCCCGGCCCTTCTTCACTTCTGCGCGCGCCAGCGCGACACCGCGAGCAGCAGCGTCACCAGCAACGTGGCCGCGGCGCCGAGGCTGAAAACCGCGGCTGACCAGAAACCGGCGGCGCCAAAGGGCGGGCCGAACGGCGTCGCCGAATACGCGAGCCAGAAACCGCCGCCGATGCCGATGCCCCACAGGCACACGCCGTAGATCAGCATCGGCGCGGTGGCGACCTTGTAGCCGCGCAACGTCTGGAACGACACGCCCTGCATCGCGTCGAACACGTGAAACGTGGTGCCGAGTGCCAGCAGCACGACGGCGATGCGCGCCACCGCCGGGTCGTGCGTGTAGAAGGCGACGATCGGTTCACGCGCCAGCCATACGACGCTCGCCAGCACCAACGCGAGCGCGAAGCTGAGCCGCAGTGCGCGCAGTGCGATGCGGCGCGCATCGCGCGGGCGGCCCGCGCCGAGCGACTGCGCGGTCAGCGCACCGCCGGCGAAGCCGATCGACAACGGCACCATGAACAGGATCGACACCACGTTGGCGACGATCTGGTGCGCGCCGAGCGTCTCCGCGCCCAGCCGCGCGATCAGGATGCCCATGAAGGTGAACGAGCTGACCTCGAACAGGATCGCGAGGCCCATCGGGACGCCGAGCACCAGCAGTTCGCGCTGGCGCGCCCACTCGGGCCGGCGGAAGTCGAAGGCGTGCTGCGCGCGAAAGCGCGCGAAGTACGGATCGAGCCGCCACACGGCGAACGACAGCGCGAGCGTCAGCCACGACAGCACGGCCGTGGCCACGCCGCAGCCAACGCCGCCGAGCGCGGGCAACGGCCCGGCGCCGTACATGAACAGCGCGTTCAGCGGCACCTTCAGCGCCAGCGCGACGAGGTTGATCGCCATCGTGATCCGCGGCCGCGACACCGCCGAGTTCAGCGCGACGAACACGCGCGCCGCGAGCGCGCCCGGCAGTCCCGCCGCGACCGCGACGAGGTAGTCGCGCGTGATGCACGTGACTTCCTGCGGCGCGCGCGCCAGCGCGAACCATGGATCGGTCCAGAGCAGAAGTACCACGCCGATCAGCGAGAACCCGGCCGCCAGCCACAGCGCCTGGCCGACGTCGTGGCCGATCGCGTGCAGCCGGCCCGCGCCGAAGTGGTGGCCGGCGATCGGGCCGGCCGCGGTGACCACGCCCATGAACGCGATGAACACCGACACGTACACGTTGCTGCCGAGCGCGACTCCGGCCAGATCGGTCGCGGACAAGCGGCCTGCCATCGCGGTGTCGATGCCGGAGTTGACGACGACCGCCAGTTGGGCGACGAACATCGGCCACGCCTGATCGACGATCGCGCGCAGCGAGGTCGAGGATGACGGTGTCGATGACATCGGAACACGGCTGCCGCAAAGCGCGCGCAGCTAGTGGGAAGCGCGGCGGAACAGCCGGAAGGTCTCGTTCGGACGCCCGTCCCAATGGCCTTCCCAGAGCACGCGCCATTCGCCGGGCGGCGGCGCATCGTCGAGGTGAGTGCGCCGCAGGTCGCGCATCAGCGCGAGCGGGCAATCGTCCTGTGCGGCTCCGAAGCGGATGCCGCCGTGGAACGCGAGCAGCGCGCGGTGTGCCGGCCGCAACTGGTACGCGAACACGCATGCCGACGCCGCGGCGGTCTTTTCGATCTGCGCCTCGATGCGGTGTGCGATCGGCGCGTAGCTGCGCACGTAATTGATCGCCGGCAGGAACAGCACGTTCAGCATGAACCACAGCGCCGTCAGGCCGCCGGCCGCCAGCAGCGGGCCGCGCCACAACGGTTCGGGCTGCCGCATCACGCGCCAGATCGCGAGCGCGATCCAGCCGGCCGTGGCCGCGAGCGCGAGCGCGATCTCGAGCGGTCCGATCTGCGGTGCGTAGCCCGGCGCCAGGCGCGCGATCGACGCTGCCATCTTCGGCGGCGTGCCGGTCAGCATTGCGATGAAGTACGCCCAGCCGACGAGGGCGAAGAACGATGCCGTCACGATCGCGAACCAGTCGATTGCGTTCTCGGTGGCGCGCTTGACGCTGACCGCGCCGAACGCGGCCAGCACCGCCAGCGGCGCGGCGAGCAGCAGCAACGGCGGCTCGTTCTGCGGCGACGCCAGCGCGCCCGCCAGAAACGCCACGCCCATAGCCATAGGGATCGCGATGTGTGCGCGGGCGAAACCGTGCCGCCACGCGTACAGCGCCCACAGCGCGAACGGCCACAGCGGCCACAGGTACCACGCCAGCGTGCGCGCGAGCCAGCCGAGGTCGGCGGCGTTCGGCGCGCCGAACACGGACTGCGCTGTTTGCGCCCAGGCGGAGAAGAACGCGGCCCGCGCCGCGTCCGGCGCGGACAGTGCCGCCAGCGGCCACAGCGCGAACACCGTGCACGCCGTCGCGAGCGCGAGTACCACCGCGCGCCAGCGCGCCGCCGCAGGCAATGTGAACGCAAGCGCGAACAGCGCGCCGAGCGCGAGGAAGAGCGCCGCGTGCGGACCGCGCGCCAGCGCCATCAGCCCGATCGCCGCGCCGGCCAGCGCGGCGCCGGCCCACGCGCGTTCGAGCGCGAGCGTCAGCGCGAATACCGTCAGGCCGGACAATGCGACCGAAGCCGCCAGATCGGTCGTCTCGTGCACCCGGATCACCAGCCCCAGCGTGCCGATCAGCAGCAGCAGCGCGATGTCGGCCAGCATGCGGCCGTAGTCGCGCGGCTGGGCCTCGCCGCCGAACGCGAATGCAACCGGCTGCGCCTCCGCGCGCCGGCCGAGCCGATATGTCGCGTACCAGAGGGTTGCGGTAGACAGAACGAACCACAGCACGACGGTCAGCCGCGCGGCAAGCGCATCGCCGAACCAGCCGCCGAAGGCGCGGATGAACAGCGCGCCGACCCAACCGGCGAGCGGCCCGCCGTCGCCGATGAATTCACCCGCGATGTTGGGCAGCAGCCAGTCGGCGACGGTGCCGTGCGCCATTGTCCACATCACCCCGAAGCCCGCCGCGTCCTCCTGGTACCACGGGTCGCGCCCGATCAGTCCGCTGACGATGAACACCGCGAGCAGCGCCAGCAGCGCCGCACGCGGGAATGGCCGCGCGGCGGCCGCGCTGACGCGGGCGGGCGAGGGAAGCGAGTCGAAATTCATCGCAGAAAGAAAAAAGGCAGCGCGCGGCTGCCTTCGGCGGTGACCGGGGGCCCCGATCGCTAGCGCCGGCGTGCCTTCGCAGCGGTGGCCTTGGCGGCGGCGGCGTTGACCTGTTCGGTCTTCTGGGCGAACTTCTGGCGGAACTTCTCGACGCGGCCGGTCTCGACGATGCGGGTCTGCGCGCCGGTGTAGAACGGATGCGACTCGGACGAAGTCTCCAGCTTGTAGACCGGGTACTCCTTGCCCTCGAAGTTGATCGTCTCCCGCGTCTGCACGGTCGAGCGGGTGATGAACTTGAAGTCGTTCGAGATGTCGACGAACACGACTTCACGGTATTCGGGATGGATGCCGGGCTTCATGATTGACTTTCTCTGCGGCCGCCAGTCTGAGCGCGCTCAGGCCACGTGCCGGTCTCGTTGGAAGGGGCGGATTATATCTCTAGGAGGCGGCGTCAGCCGCCTCTGCGCATCATCTCGAAAAACTCCGCATTGCTCTTGGTCTGCCGCATCTTGTCGAGCAGGAATTCCATCGCCTCGATCTCGTCCATGCCGTACAGCAGTTTGCGCAGGATCCAGACTTTCTGCAGGATGTCGGACTTGAGCAGCAGCTCTTCCTTGCGCGTGCCGGAGCGGTTGACGTTGATCGCGGGGTAGACGCGCTTCTCGGCCAGCCGGCGTTCGAGGTGGATCTCCATGTTGCCGGTGCCCTTGAACTCCTCGTAGATCACGTCGTCCATCCGCGA
>JAKORH010000188.1 GCA_029777935.1 Pseudomonadota bacterium | reverse complement strand
TTGCGCGCGCCGGGGTCGTTGACGTCGGGCGAGATCGACGCGGTCTTCGGCGTCGGGCCGAGCGCGCCGGCGACGAAGCGCGGCCGGTCGGCAGTCGCAAAGCGCGCCGCCGCTTCCTGCGCGATGCGCGCCGCGGTTAAGTTCATCTCGTAGGCGAGATGGCCCATCCGGTAGTCTTGCTGCGCGATCGAAGTGCCGCCGAACGTGTCGGTCGAGATGATGTCGGCGCCGGCCGCGAGGTACGCATCGTGGATGGCGCGGACCACCTCGGGCTTCGTCAGCGGCAGCAGTTCGTTGTTGCCGCGCACGTCGACCGGATGATCGGCGAAGCGCGCGCCGCGGAAATCCGCCTCGCCGAGCCTCAGCGCCTGGATCATCGTGCCCATCGCGCCGTCGAGGATCACGATGCGGCGGGCAAGCAGATCGCGCAGCGTGCGCTCGGTGGCGTTCATCGTTCGGGCGCGGCGGGGCGCAAGGCAGGGGACGCCGGCATTCTAGGGGAGCGGCGCGCTCCAATATGCCTGCGGGCTATGCCGTTATGCCCGCCGGCGCCGCGCCGCGGCGCTGCCGGCCGGGATAATGAGCGACCGTTCCGTCGATCCCGACCATCGTGAAGAGCGCCAGGCCACGCGAGGCATACGAAATCCTGCAGAGCAACCCGAACGCGCTGCTGATCGATTGCCGCACCGAGTTCGAGTTCTACTACGTCGGCCATCCGATCGGCGCGATAAACGTCGAATGGCAGACGGCACCCGACTTCGACCACAACCCTCGCTTTGTCGAGGGCGTGATGAAGGAGGCTGCCGGCGACCGCAACCGGCCGCTCCTGCTGATCTGCCGCTCCGGCCGGCGCACGCTCGAGGCGGCCTCGGTGCTCGAAGCGGCTGGCTTCTCCGACGTGACCAATGTGCTCGAAGGATTCGAGGGCGAACTGGATCGCAGCCATCACCGCAGCACCGTGAACGGCTGGCGCGTGGCTGGATTGCCCTGGCAGCAGCTATAGCCGCCACATGTGTGCGTGTCACGCACTTGCGCGCATCCCCGCGCGCCCTGGCCTTCTCGTCTGGAAACCCGCCGCCGCGACTGCAGGGCGTAGCCGCCTCAGTGCAGCGTCAGCGGCGTGGTCATCAGACCCGTGTAGCCGGTCAGGAAGTCGTCGATGTCGTCGGCGGTCGGCTCGCTGGAGATCAGCTTCGCCACGTTCTCGCGGAACTGGTCGGCCTGACTGCCGCCGAGGAAGATCTCCCGCTTCAACTGCTTGTCCATGATTTCAAAGCCGCCGGACGCATGGATTCCCTCGCCGAGCGGCGGGAACTCGACCACGCAGAAAAGCTGGCTGTTGTAGATCATGTTCATGTCGGTATCAACGCTGTGCTGCTCCGGCCGGTGGACGGAACCCTTCTATACACGATATCGGTCCGCCAGCCGGTTTCTCAAGTCCCGGCGGACCGGACGCAGGGTTTCACGCCGCGCGCAGCAGGAAGTTGCGCAGCGCGCCATTGAAGCGATCGGGCTGCTCGACGTTCGACAGATGTGCCGCGTCGGAGATCCGCTGCAGCCGCGCATCGGGTATCGCGCGCATGATCTCCTCGGCCATGGCCAGCGGAGTCGTGTGGTCTTCCTCGCCGACGATGACCAGCGTGGGACAGGCGATCGAGCCCAGCCGCGCGGTCAGGTTCAGGCGCGCGAGCGCGCGCGTGCACCCCACGTAGCCCGCCACCGGAGTGGCACGGATCAGCGCGCCGATCCTGGCCGCAACGTCCGGCCGCATCTGGCGGAAGCGCGCGGTGAACCAGCGTTCGAGCGTCGACGCGGCGATCGCGTTCATGCCCTGCGGCGTCATGACCGCGGCGACGCGCTGTTCCGACGTCGCGCGAATCTCGGGCGGATAGCGGCTCGCGGTGTCGGCGAGCGTCAGTGACGCGAAGCGCAGCGGCGCGCGCAGCGCGGCCATCTGGCCGATCATCCCGCCCATCGACAGGCCGACGAAGTGGCAGCGCCGGATCGCGAGCGCGTCGAGCAACTGCAGCACGTCGTCGGCGAGCTGCTCGAGCGTGTAGTCGCCGGCCGGCACGCTCGAGGCGCCGTGCCCGCGCGTGTCGAAGCGAAGCACGTTCAGCGCTCGGCCGAACCCCTCGGCCTGCGCGTCCCACATCGTCAGGTCGGATGCGAGCGCATGGCTGAACACCAGCCACGGCCGCGTCGGCGCGCCGTCGCCGTCGATCCGGTAATGAAGGTCGATGCCGTTGACTCGCAATTGCGGCACGACGTCAGTCCAGCACCTGCAGCATCGCAAACCGCTCTTCGTCGAGCATGCGCCGCACGCGCGCCCGGTGCGCGCCGCTCGCGATCAGCAGCAACAGATGCGACGGCCGGCGGGCGCGCACGACGCGCGTCAGCGCCACCTGCAGCGCCACCTGCCCGACGCAGCAGAAACAGCCACCGACCGCCTCGACGCTGACGCTCGCCGGCGCATCAACGGCCGCCAGCGCGCCTTCGACGATCGCGGCGGCGCGGCCGCGTGCAAGGTTCTCGGCCGGAACGGTCGCCAGCCAATCGCGCAGCACCGCCTGCCGCGCGGCAGCGTCAGGCGCCACTCTGAGGCTGACGAAAGCGGGATTCACTTGCGCTAACCGGCGTTGTTCAGCGCCCGTACACCACGCTCGGCAGCCACAGTCCGATGCCGGGGAACGCGTAGAGCAGAAACAGCGCGAGCACCTGGATCGCCATGAACGGCATCATGCCGGCGAAGATCTGGTTCAGCGTCACATGCTTCGGCGCGACGCCTTTCAGGTAGAACGCCGCCATCGCCACCGGCGGCGACAGGAACGCCGTCTGCAGGTTCAACGCCACCAGCAGACCGAAGAACAGCGGATCGATGCCGAACTTGGGCAGCAGCGGGATGAAGATCGGCATGAAGATCACGATGATCTCGGTCCACTCCAGCGGCCAGCCGAGAATGAAGATGATGAACTGCGCCAGCAGCATGAACTGCACCGGCGTCAGCCCGAGCGACAGCACCCACTTCTCGACCAGTTCCTGGCCGCCGAGCAGCGCGAAGGCGGCCGAGAAGATCGAGCTGCCGACGAACAGCCAGCACACCATCGCGCTGGTCTTCGCCGTGAGGAAGGACGAGTCCTTCAGGATGACGCCGAGCTCCTTGATCGTGCGCCCGACAGGCGATCCGCCTGCGCCCGACGGGCTGCGCGCATGCGTGATGAAGCGATAGATCGCGGCCAGAACGAAGCCGCCGAAGGCGCCGACTGCGGCCGCCTCGGTCGGCGTGGCCAGGCCCACCACGATCGAACCCAGCACCGCGAGAATCAGCAGTGCCAGCGGAAAGAACGAAGCGAGCAGCATCTTGAACACTTCGTGCCGCTGCCAGTTCCAGGCCGCGTAGATCAGCGCCAGAAGCAGCGCGCCGACGCCGGCGACCGCCCAGAACCAGGCTGGGACCGGCAGCCGCTCGCTGGCCGGCTGCTCGGCGACCACCTTCTCGGTCGCGTTCTTCGCCGGCGGTTCGGCCTTCTTTTCCTCCGCTGCGGCGGGCGGCTGCTGCACTCCCGTGCCGGCGTCCGTCACTTCTCCCTTCACTTCCTGCAGTCCGGTGTCTTCCGCCGTCGGCTCCTGCACTCCGCCGATCAGTCCCGCCGGTTCCTCCCTGATGTCGGCCGCGACTGCGCCGCCAGCCTCGACCAGTCCGGCCGTGCTCTCGACGGCCGCGGGAGTGGTGGCGAACTGATAGGTGACCGCGACGATCGCCGCGATCGCCAGCAGCGGCAGCGAGGACACGAACAACTGCCGCGCCGCGAGCCCAGCCGACACCCCGGCACCGCCGCCGGCGGCGCGCAGCAGCCCGGCGACCGCGTGGCTGCCGCGCGTCGACAGGGTTTGCGCAAATGCCGGCAGGTCGACGTGTCGCTCGGCGGCGGACAGCGGCGGCATCATCTTCGGCTTCAGCTTGGCCAGCAGCAGGATGTAGCCGACGTACAAGGCAGCAAGCATGATGCCGGGAAAGAATGCGCCCGCGTACAGCTGCACGACCGACACCCCCGCGGTCGCACCGTAGACGATCAGCAGCACGGACGGCGGAATCAGGATGCCGAGGCAGCCGCCGGCCGTGATCGCGCCGGCCGACACCTTGATGTCGTAGCCGGCACGCAGCATCGCCGGAAAGGCGAGCAGGCCCATCAGCGTCACCACGGCGCCGACGATGCCGGTGGCGGTGGCGAAGATCGCGCAGGTGACGATGGTCGCCACCGCGAGCGATCCCGGCACGCGCGCCAGCGCGAGATGCAGGCTCTTGAACAGCCGCTCGATCAGCGCGGCGCGCTCGACCAGGTAGCCCATGAAGACGAACAGCGGCACCGCGATCAGCACGTCGTTCGACATTACCGAATACGCGCGCTGCACCATCAGGTCGAGCACCTGGCGCGCCGCCAGGTCGGGATTGACGCTGCGGTAGGCGAGCCAGGCGAAGAACACGCCCATGCCCATCAGCGTGAACGCGGTCGGGAACCCGAGCATGATCGCCACCACGATCAGCGACAGCATCAGCAGGCCGAGCACGCCAAGGTCTTCGCGCGCCAGATGGCCGTCGAGCAGGTGGCTCCACGGCGTGAGGAAGAGCACCGAGGCGACGATCAGCGCCATCAGCGAAAAGCCGAACCACAGTTCCTTGCGGATTCTCACTGGGTCGGCTCCTGCTTGACGACCAGCTGGTCAAGCCTGGCGATGTCCTCGTCCTTCACCTGCACCATGTCCTTCAGCTTGTCGACATCGACCTCCTCGACGTCCTCCTCGCGCGACGGCCATTCGCCCTGTCTGATGCAGATCACGCAGCGGATGATCTCGACGATCCCCTGCACCAGCAGAAAGACGCCGGCGAGCGGGATGACGGTCTTGAACGGATAGATCGGCGGGCCTTCGGCGGTGATGTTCGAGTGTTCGTTGATCGCCCAGGATTCGGCGGCGTAGTAGTAGCCCGCATACGTCAGCGCGATCACGCCGGGCACGAAGAAGATGACGTAGAGGACGAGGTCGATCGTCGCCTGCGTGCGCGGCGTGAAGAAGCCGTACAGCACGTCGCCGCGCACGTGGCCGCTCTTGGCGAGCGTGTACGCGCCGGACATCATGAAGAGCGTCCCGTACATCATGATCATGGCGTCGAACGCCCAGGCGTGCGGATGGTCGAGCGCGTAGCGCGAGAAGACCTCCCACGTGATCATCAGCGTGAGTCCGACGATCAGCCACGAGAACGCATGGCCGACGAAGGTGCTGACCTTGTCGACGAACAACAGCAGCTTTTGCATCCGAGGACCCATCCCGCAGACTGAATGGCGCGCGATCAGGAAGAAGACAGCCATCCGGCTCGCGCCGGATGGCCGGTAGCGCCTTTCGGCGCGCAGTGATTACGCCTTCTTCGCGGCGGCTTTCAGCGCGAAGTAGTGGTTGTAGGCCATGCGCCGGCTGACGTTGGTGTCGAGGTCCCAGCGCACCGCCCGCTCTGCGAATGTCCGCTGCGACTCCATGATCTCCTTGAACAGCGCGTTTTCCGCCGCCTTCTTGGCGACTGCCCCGTCATAGGCTTCGAGCTGCTTCTGCAGTATCGAGTCCGGCGTCTTGAAGAAGCGGACCTTGTCCTTGGTCTGCAGCTCGACGTAGTCCTTCGAATAGCGGTCGATCGCCTTCCACGACATGTCGGCCGAAGCGGCCTCGACGGCGTTCTCGATGATTGACTTCATCTTGGCCGGCAGCGCGTCGAACTTCGTCTTGTTGAACATGATCTCGAACTGCTCGGCGTTCTGGTGATAGCTCTGCAGCATGCAGACCTTGGACACGTCGGCGAAGCCGAGGAGGCGGTCGGAGGTGGCGTTGTTGAACTCGGCGGCATCCAGCAGGCCGCGGTCCATCGCCGGCACGATCTCGCCGCCGGGCAGCGCGTTGACCGCCGCGCCCAGGCCGGTGAACACGTCGATCGAGATGCCGACCGTGCGGTACTTCAGGCCCTTGAAGTCCTCGGCCTTGGTCACCGGCTTCTTGAACCAGCCCAGAGGCTGGGTGGCCATCGGACCGTACGGGAACGACACCACGTTGGCACCGATGGATGCGTACAGCTTGGTCAGCAGTTCCTTGCCGCCGCCGTACTTGTGCCACGCCAGCAGCATGTTGGCGTCCATGCCGAACGCCGGCCCCGAGCCCCACAGCGCAAGCGCGTTCTGCTTGCCGTAGTGGTAGACGAGCACGCCGTGACCGCCGTCGAGCGTTCCCTTGGACACGCCATCGAGCAGGCCGAACGCGGGAACGACCGCGCCCGCCGGCAGCACCTCGATCTTCAGATCGCCGCCGGTCATGTCGTTGACCTTCTTGGCGAAGTCCAGCGCGTACTCGTGAAAGATGTCCTTCGCCGGCCACGTGCTCTGCCAGCGCATGCTGATCGGACCGGTCTGGCCCTTGGCGATCATCGGCACGCCCAGCACGGCAGCGCCGGCGGCCGCACGGGCGAAGAAATTGCGGCGCGTGGCCGCCTTGGGCTTGATGAAATCCATGCTTGCTCTCCTCACGATTGATCCTGAATCGGCCCGCGCTCCCTGTTGACTGCGCATTCTTCTCGCGACGGCTGCGGGCTGGGCCTTGACGCCGCGTTGTGAATCGATTCTAGGAGACGCCATCGCCGATGTCAGCGGAAATCCGCGGCCGGATCTCGCCGGCCGCCATGGGCGTGGGCCTACGCCGCCGCGGCGGGCAGGGGCGAAACCGCGGTCTGTGGCGCGAACGGCACCACCAGAACGCCGCCCGGCTCGGCCAGCACCGCGTGGCCTTCGGGCACCGCGGTCCAGTTGTCAAAGCCGCGGTCGAGCGGCTCCGACACCACCAGCAGCGACTCGTCGTCGGCGCCGTCGACGCAGCAGCGCCCGGCGTTGTCGCGCACCGCGCCCGCGCCGCCGAAGTAAAGCGACGGCGAGGCGCGATCGGACGAGTAGCGCACCGCGAACACGCGCGCGCCGTTGGTGAGCGCCGCAGTCAGCCGCAGCGGCTCGGCGATGGCATTGCGCCGCATCGCATCTTCGACGAATCCCGCCGCGCGCGTCAGCGCGGCGAGCGGATCGGCTTCGAGCCCGAAGGTCAAAGCCAGATAGAAGAACGTTTCGCTGTCGGTCGTCCCCAGCCGTTCCCGATACAGCGACGGGGCGAGCGCGAAGTCCAGCTCGCGCGCGATCGCGTCGAAACCGCCGATCTGCCCGTTGTGCATGAAGAGCCACCGCCCGTGGCGGAACGGATGGCAGTTGGCACGGCTGCTCAGACCGCCGGTGGACGCGCGCACATGGGCGAAGAACAGGCGCGCCTGGATCTGCTCGGCCACGCTGAGCAGATTCTCGTCGTTCCACGCCGGGCGGTCGTCGCGATACAGCCCCGGCTCCGGGCGCGCCGCGTACCAGCCGACACCGAAGCCGTCGCCGTTGGTGGCCACCTGGCTCTTGTAGGCGCGCAGCGACTGGTTGATCAGCGAACGTTCGGGGCGGAACAGGAGCTGATCGAGGTAGATCGGGCGACCGGAATAAGCGAGCCAGCGACACATCGACGCAGGGTCACGCGGCGCGCGCGGCTATTCCAGTTCACGATCGGCGGCGGCGTCGTTCGCCGGCGCGGGCGGCACCTGGCCCGCGAACGCCGTCGCGGCGGGGCGCTCGCCGCGCCGCGTGCCGCGCGCCAGCTCGATACCGAGCTGCTTGAGCTTGCGATACAGGTGCGTGCGCTCCAGGCCGGCGCGGTCGGCCACGCGCGTCATGCTGTAGTGCTCGCGCTCCAGGTGATATTCGAAGTACACGCGCTCGAAGTGATCGCGCGCCTCGCGCAACGGCTGATCCAGGCTGACGGAATTCGCGTTCACCGCGGCACTGGCGGTGGCGTGCACCATGTTGCGGTCGGGCGGCGTGGCCGCGACTACCGCCGGCTCGGCCGGAACCGCCGCCGGCGGGGCAATCGCGGCGGCCGGGGCCGTGCGCAGCGTGCGCAGCAGCCGGCCGCGCTCCAGTCCGCTCTTCACCGCACCGAGCAGGCGCGCCAGCGCAATCGGCTTTTCGAGGAAGTCGAGCGCGCCGAAGCGGGTGGCCTCCACGGCCGTGTCGATCGTCGCGTGCCCCGACATCATGATCACCGGCATCGTCAGCTGCCCGCCCGACGCCCACTCCTTCAGCAGCGTCACACCGTCGGTGTCGGGCATCCAGATGTCGAGCAGCACGAGGTCGGGCGATTCGGCGTGGCGCAGCGCGCGCGCTGCCGCCGCGTTCTCGGCGGTGAACACCACGTGGCCCTCGTCGGACAGGATCTCCGACAGCAGCTCGCGGATTCCGACTTCGTCGTCGACGACCAGAATGGTGGCCATGACTGCTGCGCGCCCCTCTCCTGCGGCAGCCTCAGGCCACGCGACGCTGCGCGTCGGATGCCGCGGCCAGACGACGGAAGACGATGATCACCGACGCTCCGGCATGGCCGCCGGCGCGGTTGACGAGTTCGATGCGGGCGCCGTGTTCATCCACGATTTTCTTCACCATAGCCAGGCCCAGTCCCGTGCCGCTCGGCTTGCTGGTCACGTAGGGCTCGAAAGCGCGCTTAAGTATATGCGCGGCGAAGCCCGGGCCGTTGTCCTCGACCGTCAGTCGCACCGCGCCGGTCGGAGCCGCGCCGGGTTCGCGCACGGTCACCGCCTCGGTGCGCACCACGATGCGCGGCGCCCGGCCGAGCGCCGGCTGCGCCAGCGCGTCCTGCGCGTTGGCTACCAGGTTGTGCAGTACCTGCCGCAGCTGCGTCGCGTCGCCCTCGATCGGCGGCAGCTCGCGCGCGAGCTGCAGTTCGATCGCTTCGGACGCTGCGCCGTAGAGCTGCGCGACCTCCTCGACCAGCGCGTTCAGATCGAGCGGCGCCAGCTCGGCCGGCGGCACGCGCGCGTACTTGCGGAAGTCATCGACCATGCGTTTCATCGCCGCGACCTGGCTGACGATGGTGGCCGCGCCGCGCGACAGCACCGCGGACTGCTCGGGCGGCAGCTTGTCGGCGAGCTTCATCTGCAGCCGCTCTGCCGCGAGCTGGATCGGCGTCAGCGGATTCTTGATCTCGTGTGCCAGCCGGCGCGCGACTTCGCCCCAGGCGACCGCGCGTTGCGCGGAGATCACCTGCGTGATGTCGTCGAACACGACCACGCAGCCGGGCCCGTTGTCGAGCGGCAGGCGCGAGCCGCGCACCAGCAGCGTCAGCGACTCGCCGTCGGCGCGCACCAGCTCCATCTGCCGCTGCCACGACTCGCTGGGGGCGGCCGCCACCGCCTGCTCGCCGAACGCGGCGGCGATGCGCTCCGCCAGGTCGGCGGCGAGCGCGTCGAAGCGCGCACCGGCGTGCGCGGCCAGCGGCAGGTTCAGGATGCGGCTGGCGCCGTGATTGGCGGTGACGAGGCGGAAGTCCTGGTCGAGCACGACCACGCCGGCGGACAGGTTGGTCAGCACGCGCTCGAGGAACGCGCGCGCGTTCTCCAGTTCGCGTGAGCGCGCCTCGACCGCGTCGCGCGCCTCGGCAAGCTGCCGCGTCATCGCATTGAATGACTGCGTCAGCAGGTTCAGTTCGTCGCTGCCGGCGAATTCGCGTACCGGACGGAAGTCGCCTTCGGCCACCGCCTTCGTGCCGGCGGCGACCTGCAGCAGCGGCGCCGTCATCGAGCTGGCGAGCAGCACGCCGGCCGCCACGGCGGCGAAGATCGCCAGCAGCAGCGTCAGCGTCAATGTCACGGTGTAGATGCGCTGCAGTCCGGCGCGCGACAGCGACAGCTCCTGGTAGTCGCGATAGCCGCTTTGCAGCGCCTCGGCATTGGCGGCCACGCTCGCGGGCACGCTCTGCACCAGTTGCAGGAAGCGTTGCTCGCCGGCGGGCGTGGTCACGCCGAGCGCGAAATCCGGCGCGCGCGTTCCGGCCGCCAGAGGCACCGGCACGATCACGCGCGTGCGCAGGCCCGCGCGCGGATCGGTGGCGAGCGGATCACCCTCGATGACCGCGAAGATGCGGTTCTGCCGCGCCTGCCGCACCTGTGCCGCGGTCGGCAGCTCCGGCGCGAGCTCGATCAGCGGTCGCCCGCCCGTGGTTCCGATCAACTGGCCGTTGGCGGCGATCAGCACCGCCTCCTGAATGCCGGCGCGTTCACGCGCGCGGTCGAGCACGGCCAGCTGCGCCGACTCCGGTGCATCGGCCAGCTCGAGCGCGATCACGCGCGCCTTGGCGCTCACGTCCGCCAGTTGCGCTTCGAGCGCGGCGCGGCCGAGCGACAGTCCCGATTCGAGCGCACGATCAACGCGCACGTCGAACCACGACTCGACCGTGCGCGACAGGAACTGCACCGACACGATGTAGATCAGCACGCCGGGCACCACGCCCATCAGCGCGAACGCGAGCGCGAAGCGCGCCATCAGCCGCGCGCCGAAGCGGCGCGAGCGCAGCCGCCGCATCACGCGCACCACCAGCGCAACCACGAACACGAACAGCAGCAGCGCCACCGCGCCGTTGATCGCCAGCAGCAGCGGATAGTGGCGCTCGAAGGCCTGCACGTTGCTGCTGGCGGAGGCGAGCAGGAACAGCAGCACGCCGCCCAGCGCGAGCGCGGCGATGAATCCGTACCTCAGTGCGCGCGACATGAACGGGGCGCAGCCGCCCGGCTACTGGCCGAGATCCGCGGAGATGCCCACATTGCGCCAATCCGAAGCCAGCGTCCAGTCGCGCTGGGTCAGCGCGTTGATCTGGAACGGCCGCGGCAACTGCGAAGTGTCGAGCCGCATCCGCACCTGCGCGCGATAATCCTCGTCGGGCTTCAGCACGCCGCGGTCGAGCACCTTCCAGTTGCGCACACGGCGCAGCGTGGCCATCGCCTCGACCAGCGAATCGAACGGCTGCGCCAGCGCGCCGCGCGCCAGCCGGTACTGACGCGTCAGCGGGCTGTAGGTCAGCCGGTACGTAAGCGACTCCGACGCGACCTTGCGGTCGAACCAGTACCAGCGCTCGCGGTACAGCTCGAACTCGATCACGAAGTACAGCGCGATGCCGCGGTGGACCGCGTCCTCCAGCACCGGCGGCAGATCGAAATCGAATTGCGCATTGAGCACGACGCCGCCGTCGGCGTCGTCCGCGGGCTGCAGTTCCGCGGCCGCCACGACGATGCGGTCCGCTGCCGGCGCCGGCGCGGGCAACGCGACCAGCGCCAGCGCCAAGGCCAGCAACAGCACGCGCGCCGCCGCCGCGAGCCGCGTCGCCGCGGCGCAGTCATCGATACGACAGGCCGCGCGGATCATCCGTGGACTCAGCTCTTTTCGAACAGCGCGAAGAAGAAACCGTCGTGCACCGCCGGCAGTCCGCCGCTCCAGGGCTGCGCGCTTTCATCCGGCACAAGCTGCAGCGCCGGCTGCTCGCAGCCTGGCAGCGTCACCCGGCGCGCATCGCCATGGCGGGCCGCGAACTGCCGGGCCTGAAGCTCGCATTCCTCGGCAAACACCGAGCACACGACGTAAAGCAATCTACCAGCGGGCTTCACGCGCGGCCATAAAGCGTCGAGCAATCGCGCCTGCAACGTTGCTAATTGCGCAACATCGGCCGGTCGGCGTAGCCAGGGAATGTCAGGGTGGCGCCGCACGATGCCCGAAGCGGTGCACGGCGCGTCGAGCAGGATGCGGTCGTAGCCGCCTGCGGGCGCAAACAGGTGTGGCGCGGCCGCATCGGCGATGATCACGCGAACACGGGCATGTTCTTGCGCGCGCGTGCGTGTGAGGTTCGCTTCGATGCGCGCCGCGCGCGCGCGGTCGATCTCGACTGCATCCAGTTCGATGTCGGCCAGTTCCGCGAGTTGCGCGCTCTTGCCGCCGGGCGCGGCGCACGCGTCGAGTGCGCGCATGCCGTCGCGCACGTCGAGGAACTGCGCCGCCAGTTGCGCGCCGGCGTCCTGCACCGACACAGCGCC
>JAKORH010000187.1 GCA_029777935.1 Pseudomonadota bacterium | reverse complement strand
GGGCCGTGCAGCCAAGGAATGGCGCGAGGCGATGAACCAATTTGCGATCGCCTACGGCGATCGCTTCACCCGAGGCGCCGCGTAACATGCGGCACCGACTTGCCCACCGCGGCGCGCGTTTGCGTTCGTCGCAAGCGACGCCCGCGCGCCGCCGTGGACAAGTCTCTTCCCCGCTTCACACACAGAAATTCAGACAGTCCCCACAGAAGGGGCCGCAGGCAACGTGAACCGGGTTCCGGTCCTTTCGACGGAGCCAAGTCCTATTACCCCCGCTCCGTCACAGTGCAGTGGACGGCAGGCTTTCTGATCGGGCAATTGAGCTCTCTTGTAGCCACGCCAGAAGAAATCTGATGCGCCGCTTCGAAGCTCAACGGACGGAGCCTATCCCCATGTCGAATGGGAAATCAGTCTTCTCTTGCACTCGCCAACAATGGAAGGTACTCGTGTTCAGCGTGTGTGTAGCGATCTTCGTGTTAACGATCGTACTGCACACATGGTTCAACGAATGGTTCAGCCCGCTGTCTCAACTGCTATTGGATTGGACAGGCTTCTTCTCTGGATTGGCAGGCTTTGCGTTCGCTTGTTTGTCCATTGCCTGTCCCGTTTGCGGGGCGCGCTGGTTTTGGATGGCAATTTCGAAGAAACCATCGGACGTTGGATTCAAGTGGTTTCTACGTTTGGAAGAGTGTCCGGTTTGTAAATCGACATGCCGTGAGATGCTGCGCAAGTTGCAGTAGCCATGATCAGTGCACTTGCTTGGCTAACGATTCTCACGGTCCTTGCCGTAGGATTCTCGCTCGTTGCCGGCCGTCTATGGTCGTTTTGGCTGCAGCTTCGCGACCCAAGAACCGAACTCAGCGTGAAGTTCAAGGCGACTCATCCGAGCTGGCATACCTACATGAAGCTTGTGTTGCCTCTCATAGCGGCGAGCCTGATGATTTCCGCAATCACGGCCGGAATAAGCCTCTTGGTCTCGATTCTTCAGATTCTGTCAAAGTGGAAGGCGCGACCAAGTTCTCCGCGTGCAGTTGCTTGCGCAAGTCCTGCTGCGTGCGCACCGGTAATTGGCAGGCACCGTGTCGGCACAGGTACCCGAGTCCGGCAACGCGGCCGGCGAGCAGCGGCGCCGACTCCGGCGCTCCGCTGACGATCGTGACCAGCGGAGCGAATTCCGCACGCGCCGCGTCGAGTTCCCCCGCCGGCGATGGCAGCGCCAGCTCGGCCCCGCGCTCGTTCAGCAGTTGCGCGTGCAGCAGTGCGGGCGCGGCCGACGGGTGTTCGAGCAGCGCGCCGTGGCGTTCGAGCGCGGCCTGCACGAGATCGGCCCAGTCGCCACGCGCGTAGGCGCCTGAGAGTCGCAGCAGCAGCTCGCACGCGGCCGCCGTGCCGGACGGCACCGCGCCGTCGAACAGATCGCGCGTGCGCACTGGCAGCGCGCTCGCTTCGGCGTCGAAGAAGCCTGCGCCGGCGACGTGGAAGCGCTCGACCATCTGCTGTGCCAGCGCGCGTGCCGAGTGCAGCCATTCGGTCTCGCCGGTGGCGGCGTGCAGCTCGACCAGCCCGAGGCCGACCTGCGCGTAGTCGGACAGGAAGCTCTCGCCGCGCAGCGCGCCGTTGCGCCATGCGTGGCACAGTCGACCGTCGCGCACCATCGTGTCGAGCAGGTAGCGCGCGAGCGCCCGCGCGATGTGAACGAAATCGTCGTGGCCGAGCAGGCGTCCCGCTTCCGCGAACGCGCGCAGCGCCATGCCGTTCCAGTCGGCGAGCACCTTGTCGTCGGTGATCGGCCACACGCGCCGCGCGCGCACCGCGTACAGCCGCTCGCGTACCGAGCGCTCCCATTGCGCGAACGCGTCGGGCGTGAGCCTCAGCAGCGCGCGCACGGACTCCGGATCGCGGCGCTCGAGCACGTTGGCGCCGTGCTCCCAGTTGCCCTCTTCGGTTGCGCCAAAGAGCTGCAGCGCCGCGTCGGCGTCGGTGCCGAGCACCGCGCGCAGCTCGGTCGCGGTCCAGACGTAGAACCTGCCCTCGACGCCTTCGGAGTCCGCGTCCTGCGCCGAGCTGAACGCGGCGGGCGCGGCGGCCGGGTGCAGCTCGCGCGACAGATAGGCCAGCGTGTCCTCGGCGACGAAGCGCAGCCGCGCATTGCCGGTCAGCCGGTACGCGCCGGCGTACACGCGCGCGAGCTGCGCGTTGTCGTACAGCATCTTCTCGAAGTGCGGCACGTGCCAGCGCGCATCGGTCGAGTAGCGCGCGAAGCCGCCGCCGACGTGGTCATACATTCCGCCCGCGGCCATGTGGCCGAGCGTTGGAACGAGCAGCGTGCGCGCGCGCCCGTGGCCGGCCGCGGCCAGCGCGAGCAGATACGCGAGCAGCGGCGACTGCGGAAACTTGGGCGCGGCGCCGAAGCCGCCGTGCGCGGGATCGAAGCTCTTCGCCAGCATGTCGAGCGCGCGCTCGTGGACATCGGCGACCGGCGAACGGCGCGGAAGCTCCGCGCCCTGCCGCACGTGCGCCAGCAGCGCGTCGGCCTGCTGTTCCAGCTCCGCGCGGCGCGCGTGCCAGGCATCGCGCACCGCGCGCAGCACGTCGGCGAAGCTCGGCATACCGTAGCGAGGCTGCGGCGGAAAGTAGGTGCCGCCGTAGAACGGCGCGAGCTGCGGCGTCAGGAACATGTTCATCGGCCAGCCGCCCTGTTGTGTGAGCGCCTGCAGCGCGGTCATGTACACGTGGTCCACGTCGGGCAACTCCTCGCGGTCGACCTTGACCGGCACGAAGCCGTCGTTCAGCAGGCGCGCGATCGACTCGTCCTCGAAGCTCTCGCGCTCCATCACGTGGCACCAGTGGCAGGTTGCGTAGCCGACCGACAGGAAGATCGGCTTGTCCTCGGCGCGCGCTCTCGCGAACGCTTCCTCGCCCCATGGATACCAGTCGACCGGGTTCCCCGCGTGCTGCAGCAGGTACGGGCTGGTTTCGCGGGCGAGCCGGTTGGGTGGTCGGTCGGCGTTGGCCATCGTGCGACTCCGATCCGTGGGCGATCAAGCGTAGCGCGCTAGAGTGCGCGCTTCGAAGGAGAAACGATGAAGCACGCATGGCTGGCATGGTTGTTCGCGCTCGTCTGCGCGAGCGGATGGGCGCAGACGCCGCCTACGCATCAGCACGGCTTCGGCGGCGCTGAGCACTGGGCGCACATCTTCGACGATCCGGCGCGCGACGCATGGCAGAAGCCGCACGAAGTCATCGCCGCGCTGGCGCTGTCGCAGAACGCGACGGTGGCCGACATCGGCGCCGGCACCGGCTACTTCTCGGCGCGGCTCGCCAACATGCTGCCGCAGGGGCGCGTGTTCGCGGTCGATCTCGAGCCCGACATGGTCCGGTATCTGAAGGAGCGCGCGCAGCGCGAGAAGCTGCCGAATCTGGAGCCGGTGCAGGCGGCGGCGGACGACCCGCGCCTGCCGGCGCCGGTCGATTGCGCGCTGCTGGTCGACACCTACCATCACATCGGCGCGCGGGTCGACTACTTCCGCCGGCTGCGCGACAAGCTGAAGCCCGGCGGCAGCGTGGCGATCATCGACTTCAGGCCGGACGCGCCGATGGGCCCGCCGAAGAGCGCGCGCATTGCCGCCCCGCAGGTCATCGACGAGATGCAGCGCGCGGGCTACACGCTGGCGCGCGAGCACGCGTTCCTGCCGCATCAGTACTTCCTCGTGTTCCGCCCACGCTGAGGCGGTACGCTATGGGCATTGCCCCGTCGCTGATGCGGAGGCCGCGATGCCCGACACGGTGCGCAAGGTCCACTACTACTCGACGACGGTGTCCAATCGGCCCGGCGAAGCCTTCCGCGTGCTGTCGACGCTGGTCAGCGCGGGGATCAACCTGCTCGCGTGCGCCGGCCACTCGACCGGCCGCCGCTCGCACATCGACGTGGTGCCCGACGACGAACGCAAGTTCGCCGCCACGGCGAAGAAGGCGCGGCTGCTGTTCGACCAGAAGCGGGCCGGCTTCCTGATCCAGGGCGACGACCGCCCGGGCGCACTCGCCGACCAACTGAGGCAACTGGCCGACCACGGCGTCAACGTGGCCGCGGTCGACGGCGTGAGCGCCGGGCAAGGCCGCTGGGGCGCGATCGTGTGGGTCGATCCCAGGGACCTGGCGCGCGCCGGCAAGCTGCTGCGCGCGACGGCGGGCCGTGGCTGAGTGGCCGGACGATTCCCCCGGGGAATCGTCCGGCGACCTGTGAACGGTCAATTCGGCGGCGCGTGAAGCCCGCTATCGTCGTCGCGTTCTGTCCGAGGCAGCGATGACATCGCACCCGATGACGCCGGTCGACGCGGCGTGGTTCCACATCGACGGGCCGGTCAATTCGGCCGTCGTCACCAGCGTGCTCACCACGCGCGAGCCGCTCGACTTCGAGCGCGTGAAGTCGGTGTATTCGCACCGGCTGGCGCGCTTTCCGCGCTTCTCGCAGCGCGTGGTCGAGAAGGGCTTTCCGCTCGCCACGCCGCGCTGGGAAGACATGCCCGGCTTCGAGATCGCTCAGCAACTGCACCACGTCGCGCTGCCCGCGCCCGCCAACCGCGGCGCGCTGCAGGCGCTGATCGAGGATCTGGCGAGCACGCCGCTGGACCGCGCGCGCCCGCTGTGGGACGTGCACGTGGTCAACGGCGTGGGGCGCGGCGCGGCGCTGATCACGCGCATGCACCACTGCCTCGGCGACGGCACGGCGAACCTCGCGGTGGCGCGCGCGCTGTTCGACACGTCGCCGGACGCCCCGATCGCGCGCGACGAAGACGCCGTCGCACCGGCGGAAGGGCAGCGGCTGTTCGCGCCCGCGATCGACGCGGTGGAGAAGTCGGTCGAGGGCGTGCGCGCGGCGGTGGCAAGCGCGGTCGACACGGTGCGGCACCCGCAGCGCGCGCTGGAGCACGCGGGGCGGCTGGTCGCCGGCGCGGTCACGCTGGCGGGCGAGCTGGCGCGACGGCGCGACTCGCCGTCGCCGCTGAAGGGCGAGTTCGGGCTGAAGAAGCGCATCGCGTGGTCGGAGCCGGTCGCGCTCACCCATGTCAAGGCGATCGGCGCGCCGCTCGGCGCCAAGATCAACGACGTGCTGGTGGCGGCGATGACCGGCGCGCTGCGCGTGTACCTGAAAGGCCGCGGCGTCGCGGTCGACCGCATGTCGCTGCACGCGATGGTGCCGGTCGACCTGCGTCCGCCCGAGCGCGCAGAAGAGCTCGGCAACGAGTTCGGCCTGGTGATGCTGGAACTGGCGATCCGCGGCCGCGATCCGCTGGCGCGCGTGCGGCTGACCAAGGCGCGCATGGACCAGTTGAAGCGCTCGGTGGAGCCGGCCGCGATCCTGGCGCTGTTCGACCTGTTCGGCCGCGGGCCCAAGGTGGTCGAGGACTTCGCGGTGCAGCTTTTCGGCTCGCGTGCGAGCCTCGTGATGACCAACGTCGCCGGCCCGAAGGACACGCTGTATCTGGCCGGCGCGCCGATCGAGCGCATGTTGTTCTGGGTTCCGCACCCGGGCCGCGAACTGGGCATGGGCATCAGCATTCTCAGCTACAAGGGTGCCGCGACGCTGGCGGTGATCGCCGATGCCCACCTCGTGCCGGACCCGGAGGCGATCACCGCGCAGTTCCACCGCGAGTTCGACGCGATGCTGGCGCAGGTGAAGGAACGCGCGAAGAAGAAGCGGCGCGCCGCGGCCGCGTAGTGTCATGCCCGCCCCCGATTGAGGCATTCGAGGGCTCCAGCGGGCATCCAGTCGGCGTTGCCTATCCGCTGGATTCCCGCTTCCGCGGCAATGACAGCGGGCGGCGACGGTATCAGCGCCCGCCGGACACGTCGATCAGCGCGCCGTGCACGTACGAGGCAGCGTCGGACGCCAGCCACAGCGCGGACTCGGCGACCTCGTTGGCCGAACCCGAGCGGCCGAGCGGTACCGCGGTCCTTGCCAGCGCTTCCATCTGCGGCAGCCCGCCGTGAATGTCGTGGATCTCGGTGGCGATCAGGCCGGGCCGGACCGCGTTGACGCGAATGCCCTCGGCGCCGACTTCCTTCGCCAGACCGATCGTGAAGCTGTCGAGCGCGCCCTTCGACGCGGCGTAGGCCACGCCGCCCGCCAGCCCGCCCGTACGTGCCGCGACCGACGAGATGTTGACGATCACGCCGCCCTTGCCGCCGTGGCGCGTCGACATGCGGCGTACCGCTTCGCGCGCGCAGAAGAAAGCCGACAGCACGTTGGAGCGCAGCAGGTCGGCGACGTTGGTTTCGTCGCTGGCGTCGACACGGAAGCTCGCCAGCACGCCGGCGTTGTTGACCAGCGCGTCGAGCGCGCCGAACGTGCGATCGAGTTCGGCGAACATCCGCTGCACCTCCTCGAGCCGGCCGACGTCCGCGCGCAGCAGCAATGCTTCGCCGCCGCCGGCGCCGATTGCCGCCGCCACCGCCCGTGCCGCGGCCTCGCTGCGGTGGTAATTGACGCCGACCTTGTAGCCGGAGCGTCCGGCAAGCCGCGCGATCGCCGCGCCGATGCCGCGGCTCGCGCCGGTCACGAGCATCACTTTCGCCATGCGATCACTCGGGCTCGATGCCCGCCTCCCTGGTGAGCCGGGTCCACTTCGCGATCTCGGCGACGATGAACCGGTGCAATTCGGCCGGCGTCATCGGCATCGGCGTGATGCCGACGCTGGCGAGCCGGTCCTTCACCTCGGCGCTTGCCAGCGCCTTCGTGATCGCTCCGTTGAGCTTGTCGACGACTTCCTTCGGCGTGCCGGCGGGGGCGGCGACCGCGAACCACGCGGTGATGTTGTAGCCCGGCAGCGTTTCGGCGAGCGTGGGCCAGTCGGGCGCGAGCGGGCTGCGCGCCGGTGCGGTGACCGCCAGCGCATGCAGCTTGCCGCCCTTCGCCTGCGCGAGCGCGTTGCCCAGGTCGACGAAGGTGAAGTCGAGTTGGCCCGCCATCACGTCGTTGACCGCCTGCGGAATGCCCTTGTACGGCACCGGCAGCGCGTCCAGTCCCGCGAGCTTGTTCAACATCGAGATGCTGATCTGCGAACTGGTCGAGCCGTAGCCCGCGGTGACCTTGCCGGGGCGCTGCTTCACGTGCGCGATGAACTCCCTGACGTCCTTCGCCGGGAAATCCGGCCGCACCATCAGCACCAGCGACGTCTCGCCGATACCCGCCACCGGCGCGAAGTCCTTCGCCGGGTCGTACGGCATCTTCTTCATCAGCGGCACGTTCGACGCGATCGCGGTGTTCGAGGTGAAGAGCAGCGTCTGTCCGTCGGCCGCGGCGCGCACGACCTCCAGGCCGGCGATCGTGCCCTGCGCGCCGGCCTTGTTCTCGATCACGAACGGCTTGCCGAGCGCGTTCTGCAACTGCTGGCCCATCACGCGCGCGGCCAGATCGGTGGCGCTGCCCGGCGGAAAGGGCACCAGCATCTTCACCGGCCCTTTCGGGTAGTCCTGCGCGTGTGCGAGAGTGGCGAGCGCGCCCACGGCGAGCGCGGCGAGCAGCTTTGCGAGTCTCATCTTGGCCGGGAATGTCTGCGCGGCCGCCGCGGTGCAGGCGAACGCGGCCGCGAGTGCGCAGCCGGCGCGAATCCAGCGTGTCATCATTGGTCTCCTCGCCGACGTATCGTCGTCGGCGGCGTGAATTCTATGCACGCATCGCGATGGCCGGCGAACTGCGCGCGCTGATCGACGCGCAGACGGTCGCGGCGCTCGGCACCCTGCACCGCGGCGAGCCGTACGTGTCGATGGTGCCGTACGCGCTCGACGCCGGCGCGCCCGCGTTCGTGATCCACGTCAGCGCGCTCGCGCCGCACACGAAGGACATGCTCGCGCATCCGCGCGTCAGCCTGCTGATCGTCGCGCCCGATGCGCAGGCGATGCCGCAGGCGCGGGCGCGGGTCACGGTGCAGGGCGATGCCGCGCCGGTCGCGCGCGACTCGCCCGGGTACGAAAGCGCGCGGGCCCTGTATCTGGCGCGCTTTCCGCATGCGGAGGGCATCTTCGCGCTGGCGGATTTCACGCTGTTCCGCATCCGCCCGGCCTCGTTGCGCTGGATCGCGGGCTTCGCGCAGGCGCGAAGCCTGGTCGGCGAAGCGCTGGTTCACGCGCTGCGCGGCGTGCCGCCAGCCGACTGACGGCAGCGCGAGAACATTGCTTGCCGCCAATGTCATGGCAACAACGCGCAATCTGCCCGATACTCGCGCGCCATGATCGAAGCCGTGGTCTCGGGCGCGAAGGGCGTGGCCGCCGTCATCGCCCTGGTCATCAACACGCTGGTGTTCGCCACGGCGATGGTGCCGTTCGCGCTGGCGAAGCTGGTGGCGCCGGTCGCTGCCGTGCGACGCGTGGTCGACCGCGTGCTGAATGCGCTCGCGGGCGCGTGGGTGCGCTTCAACGGCATGTGGATCGCGGCCGTTGGCCATCCGCGCTGGGACGTGCAGGGCGTGGAGGGCCTGAATCCGCGCGGCTGGTACCTGGTGGCCTCCAATCACGCGAGCTGGGTCGACATCCTCGTGTTGCAGAAGATCTTCAGCGGCCGCATCCCGATGCTGAAGTTCTTCCTGAAGCAGCAGCTGATCTGGGTGCCGGTGATCGGTCTGGCCTGGTGGGCGCTCGACTTCCCGTTCCTGAAGCGCGGGCGCGGCGGCGCGTCCGGGCAGGTCGATCTGGCCAGCACGCGCCGCGCGTGCGAACGCTTCAAGCTGATTCCGACCTCGGTGATCATCTTCGTCGAGGGCACGCGCTTCGCGCGCGCCAAGCACGCCGCGCAGCGCTCGCCGTATGCGCACCTGCTCAAGCCCAAGGGCGGCGGCCTGGCGATCGCGCTGGCGACGATGGGCGAGCGGTTCGACGCGCTGCTCGACGTGACGCTCGCCTACCCCGGCGGCACGCCGACCTTCTGGGACCTGCTGTGCGGGCGCGTGCCGGCGGTCACGGTGCGCGTCGCGCCGCGGCCGATCCCGGCCGAACTGTGCGGCGCCGATCTGCAGCGCGGGCGGGTGCAGGAATGGATCGATTCGATCTGGCGCGACAAGGACCGGTTGCTGGGCGAACTGCTCAACCGAGCTTGAGCGACATCGAGTAGTTCATCCGGTCGTAGGGAAAGATGGTGCTCGACACGAGCACGGTCTTGCCGCTGGCCGCGATGTAGCGGCGCGCGATCACGAAGCCGGCGTAGCCCGGCGCGACGCCGAGCGCGGCTGCTTCGCGGCCGAGCAGCGGCTTGGCCGAGAACTCCTGTTCGACGGTGACGATCGGCTCGCCGATCCGGTCCTCGATGAAGTCGTGCAGTCCGACGCCGCGCCGGTCGAGCACGCCGCGCAGCGCCGGATGGTCGCGGTGCACGTACGCCAGCACGTACGCAACGGGACGGCGTGCGCCACGCAGGTGTTTCAGCGCCGTCAGCCGGTGCCAGGCCTGGCCGCGGCGGCACTTCAGCAGTCGCGCCTCCGAGGCGCCGGCCTTGATGTCGCGCGCCTGCAGCACTTCGAGCTGTGCGCTCTTCACGTACGCGAGCAGGTCCGGCAGCGCCGAGATGCGCTGCGTGAAGCCGCCGTCGCGCGTGCGGCGCAGGACCACGGTGCCGGCGCCGGGCCGGCGCGCGATCAACCCCTGCTCGTTCAGCCGCCGGATCGCCTCGCGCACCGTGTGGCGGCTGACTCCGTATGCTGCGCACAGCTCGATCTCGGTCGGCAGCCGGCCGCCGACCGGATATCGGCCCGAGCGGATGCCGTCGGCCAGCGCGCGGAAGATTTCCCCGTAGCGGGTCTTGCGCGCGGGGACAGCGTGGGCGGCGACAGCGGATTCCAGGGAGTCCATGTCCTTCGGCGGGGTTTCGTGTGCGGGCGCGGCGGCTTGACAGAGCGCGCGGCACGCGCGCAGACTTTGTCCGGACAAAGTCATGGTCGCATGCGCGCGTCCGCTTGGCAAGCGGCCATGTTCCCGGGCGCGGTCTTCGCCGTGCTCCGCGTGCCCATCGTTGCCCACAGGAGGATTCATGACCCGTCGTCTTCGCGCGTCCTGCATCGCGCTCGGCATCCCGCTCGTCTTCACCGCCGCCTTCGCATCCACCGCTGCGTTCGCGCAGGGCAAGCTGACGGTGGCCGCCTACGGCGGGTCGTTCGAGGAGATGATGCGCAAGGAAATCATGCCGGCGTTCGAGAAGAAGACCGGCGCGACGCTGCAGTACGTGGCCGGCAACTCGACCGACAACATCGCGCGCATGCAGGCGCAGCGCGGCAACCAGGAGGTCGACGTCGCGATCGTCGACGACGGCCCGATGTACCAGGCGGTCGCGCTCGGCCTGTGCGGCGAGGTCAAGGGCGTGAACTTCGGCGAGCTGTACCCGGTCGCGGACATGAAGACCGGCAAGTCGGTGACGATCGGCGTAGTCGCCACCGGCCTGATGTACAACACGAAGTACTTCGCCGACCACAAGATGGCGGCGCCGGCGTCGTGGACCGACATCGAGAATCCGAAGTACCGCGGCAAGCTCGTGATCCCGCCGCTGAACAACACCTACGGCCTGCAGACGGTGATCATGATGGCGCGCCTGAACGGCGGCGGCGAGAAGAACATCGATCCGGGCTTCAAGGTCATGAAGGACAAGGTCGCGCCGAACGTGCTCGCGTTCGAGCCTCAGCCCGGCAAGATGACGGAGCTGTTCCAGAGCGGCCAGGCGATCATCGCCGTGTGGGGTAGCGGTCGCGTAAAGGCGTTCCAGGACACCGGCTTCCCGGTCGAGTTCGTGTACCCGAAGGAAGGCGCGATGGCGCTCGGCATCTCGGCCTGCCCGGTCGCCAAGCAGAACCCGTCGCCGCTCGCGCAGCAGTTCATCCAGTTCCTGCTGCAGCCCGACACGCAGGTGATGCTGGCCAAGGGCGCCGGCGCGGGTCCGGTGAACCGCAAGACAGTTCTGCCAACCGAACTGCAGAAGGGGCTGCCGTACGGCGAGGCGGTCGGCAAGCTGCTCACCGTCGACTGGGACACGGTCAACGCCAACCGCACGGCGTGGAACAACCGCTTCACGCGCGAAATCGAACGTTGACATCCGGGGCGCGCCCGACGGCGCGCCGCGTCCATGTCGTTCCTGGTCCTCGACGGGCTGACCAAGCGCTACGGCGAGCACGCCGCGGTCGACGGCGTCTCGCTGCGCATCGAGAAGGGCGAGTTCGTCTCGCTGCTCGGCCCGTCGGGTTGCGGCAAGACGACCACGCTGCAGATGATCGCGGGTTTCGTCGAGCCGACCGCGGGCGGCATCACGCTCGAGGGACGCAACCTGCTCGCGGTGCCGGCGGCCAGGCGCGGCCTGGGCATCGTGTTCCAGAACTACGCGCTGTTCCCGCACATGACGGTGGCGGAGAACGTCGCGTTCGGGCTGGAGATGCGCAAGATCGGCAAGACCGAACGCGAGCAGCGCGTGCGCGAGACGCTGGCGCTGGTCGGCCTGGCGGGATTTGTCGAGCGCCACCCGGCCCAGCTTTCCGGCGGGCAGCAACAGCGCGTTGCGCTGGCGCGCGCGCTGGTGATCCGCCCCGGCCTGCTGCTGCTCGACGAACCGTTGTCGAACCTCGACGCCAAGCTGCGCGAGGAAATGCAGATCGAGCTGCGCCGGATCCAGCGCGCGGTGGGCATCACCACGCTGATGGTCACGCACGACCAGGCCGAGGCGCTCGCGCTGTCGGACCGCGTGGTCGTGATGCACGCCGGCCGCATCGAGCAGGAGGACAGTCCGCTCGCCGCCTACGAGTATCCGCGCACCGGATTCGTGTGCGACTTCCTGGGCAAGGCGAACCTGTTCAAGGTCGACCGTGCCGATGCCAACAGCCTGACGATCGGCCTCGCGGTCGGCGCGCTCGTGCTGCCGCTGCCGGCGGGCACGGACAACGGGGTGCGCGCCGGCGACCGCATCCTGGTGCGGCCGGAGAAGATCTCCTTCGGCGCCCCGGGGCCCGGCGCCCTGGCCGCACGCGTGGCGAGCCGGGTGTTCCAGGGCAATCACTGGCTGTACCAGTTGGCCACGCCGCTCGGCGATGCGCTGGTAATACGGCAAAACGACGGCGGCGCCTGTCCGGTCGAGGGCGAGGAGGTGCACCTGGTGTGGCGCGCCGACGCGATGCGCGTGGTGGCGGCGGCAGATGCGCCGGCCTGACCGGCTCTCGCGAGGGCGCGGATGATCCGCCGGCATGGCGCGGCGTACTGGCTGTCGGCGCCGGCGCTCGCGGTGTACGCGCTGTTCCTGCTGGTGCCGATCGTTTCGATCGCGCTGATCAGCTTCCAGAACTTCGAGTTCTACGGCGGCATCCAGCCCGGCTTCACGCTGAAGAACTACCACGACGTCTTCACCGACAGCTACTACTGGGAGGTGTTCGGGCGCACGTTCTGGATCGCGATCGTCGTCACCGCGCTGTGCGCCGTGCTCGGCACGTTCGAGGCGATCGTGCTGCACCGGATGAGCAACCCGTGGAAGAGCATCTTCCTGCTGATCGTGCTCGGCCCGCTGCTGATCTCGGTGGTCGTGCGCACGCTCGGCTGGGCGCTGCTGTTCGGCTCCACCGGGCTGATCAACAAGGCGCTGCTGGCGGCGGGACTGATCGGCGAGCCGATCGCGTTCATGTACTCGGTGACCGGGGTGGTGATCGCGCTGACGCACGTGCTGATCCCGTTCGTGGTGATCTCGGTGTGGGCATCGCTGCAGCGTCTGGACCCGGCGATCGAGCGCGCGGCGATCTCGCTCGGCGCCACGCAGCGGACCGTCGTCGCGCGCGTGATCGTGCCGCTGGCGATGCCGGGGATACTGTCAGGCAGCGTGATCGTCTTCGCGCTCGCGGCGAGCGCGTTCGCCACGCCGGCGATCATCGGCGGCCGGCGGCTGAAGGTGATCGCCACCGCGGCCTACGACGAGTTCCTCAACACGCTGAACTGGCCGCTCGGCGCGTCGCTCGCCGTGCTGCTGCTGGCCGCCAACGTGCTGGTGCTGTACGCGTCGAACCGGATGATCGAGCGGCGCTACCGCGCGGTGTTCCACGAGGGCGCTGCATGATTCGCAACGGGCCGCTCGGTCTCCTGTTCCACGCGCTGTTCATCGGCTTCATCCTGGCGCCGCTGGCGATCGTGTGCGTGGTCGCCTTCACGCCGCTCGGCTACATCTCGCTGCCGACCGACGGCCTGTCGCTGCGCTGGTTCCGCGCGATCCTCGACAACCCGCGCTTCATCCGCGCGTTCTGGCTCAGCCTCGGGCTGGGGATCGCCTCGTCGCTCGTGTCGACCGCGCTCGCGGTGCCGGCGGCGCTGGCGATCGCGCGTTTCCGCTTCCCCGGCCGCGAGGCGATCGCCGCCTTCCTGCTGTCGCCGCTCATGATCCCGCCGATCGTGCTCGGCGTGGCTTTCCTGCGCTTCTTCACCATGGCACACATCAACGGCACGTTCGGCGGCATGGTGATGGCGCACGTGATCATCATCCTGCCGTTCGCGCTGCGCCTGGTGCTGGCGTCGGCCACCGGGATGGACCTCGCGGTCGAGCGCGCCGCGGTGTCGCTCGGCGCGGGCCGCTTCACGGTGTTCCGCCGCATTACGCTGCCGCTGATCCTTCCGGGTATCGTCAGCGGCTGGCTGCTCGCTTTCATCACCAGCTTCGACGAGCTGACGATGAGCATCTTCATCGCCAGTCCGAGCCTGACCACGCTGCCGGTACGGATGTTCCTGTACATCGAGGACACGATCGACCCGCTGGTGGCGGCGGTATCGACGCTGATGATCGCCGGCACGGCCGTGCTGATGGGGGTGCTCGATCGCCTGGTCGGGCTCGAGCGCCTGTTCGTCGGCAAGGGCAGGCATCATTGACGCGCGCGGAGCTTCGATGGCCCGGGACTACGACATCGCGGTGATCGGCGGCGGACTCGTCGGCGGCGCGCTCGCCTACGGGCTGGCGCGCGTCGGCCGGCGCGTGGCGCTGCTCGACGAAGGCGACATCGCGTACCGGGCGTCGCGCGGCAACTTCGGCCTCGTGTGGGTGCAGGGCAAGGGGCTGGGACTGGCGCCGTACGGCAACTGGACGCAGCGCGCCGCGCGCCGCTGGCCGGAACTGGCGCGCGCACTGGACGCGGAGACTGGCACCGACGTTGCGCTCGAACAGCGCGGCGGATTCCACGTATGCCTGTCGGATGCCGAAATGGCGCACCGCGTGGCCACGCTGACGAAGCTCGTCGAGCAGCCGGGCTTGGAGCGCTACGCGTTCGAGGTGCTCGACCGCGCCGCGCTCGCCGCGCGCGTGCCGGGGATCGGCCCGACCGTCGTCGGTGCGACCTACTGCGCGCTCGACGGTCACTGCAACCCGCTGCGCCTGTTGCGCGCGCTGCACGCGGGCTTCGAGCGGCGCGGCGGCGACTACCTGCCGCTGCATCGGGCGGAGAGAATCGGGCGCGAATCCGGGCGCTTCGTGATCGACGCGGCCGGCGCCCGGATCGGCGCCGCGCAGGTCGTGCTCGCGGCCGGGCTCGGCAACGCGGCGCTGGCGCCGCAGGTCGGACTGCATGCACCGGTGCGGCCGCAGCGCGGACAGATCATCGCGCTCGAGCGCGTGCGTCCCTTCCTTTCCTACCCGATGTCGACGCTGCGCCAGACGAACGAGGGGACGGTGCTGATCGGCGACTCGCAGGAAGAGGCAGGCTTCGACGATGCGCTGGCCACCGCGGTCAGCGCGACCGAGGCCGAGCGCGCGGCAAGCATCTTTCCCGGCCTGCGCGACGTGCGCGTCACGCGCACCTGGGCCGCGCTGCGAGTGATGAGTCCCGACGGCTTTCCGGTCTACGAGCAGTCGGCGGCGCAGCCGGGCGCATTTCTCGTCACCTGCCATTCAGGCGTCACGCTGGCCGCAGCGCACGCGCTGGAACTGGCGCCGCGCATCGCCGCCGGTGACCTGGGTGCCGATCTGAAGTCCTTTTCCGCGGAGCGACTGAATGTTTCGAAGGCTGCCTGAAGCGCAGGCAAGCAGCATCGAGGTGATGATCGACGGCCGGCCGTTTGCCGCGCGCGACGGCGACACGGTGGCGGCCACGCTGCTGGCGGCCGGCGCGGCCGCGTGCCGCACGACGCCGGTGTCGGGTGCCGCGCGCGGCCCGTTCTGCATGATGGGCGTGTGCTTCGACTGCCTGGTGACGATCGACGGCCGGCCGAACCAGCAGGGCTGTCTCGTGCCGGTGCGCGCCGGCATGCGGATCGAACGCCAGTCGGGCGCGCGCATCGCGGTCGTCACGGCGGAGCAGCCATGAACCTGGCCACCAACTACGACGTCGCCATCGTCGGCGCCGGCGCCGCGGGCCTGGCCGCGGCGATCGAATGCGCCCGTGCCGGGCTGGCGTCCGTGGTGTTCGACGAGCAGCCGGCGCCAGGCGGGCAGATCTATCGCGCCATCGGCAGCACGCCGCTGGCCGATCGCCGCGTGTTCGGCCCGGACTACTGGCACGGCGAAAGCCTCGCGCGCGAATTCGAGCACGCGAACGCGGCCTACGCGCCCGCGACTACGGTGTGGGCGGTCACGCGCTCGGGCGGCGGCTTCGAGGTCGGCGTGTCGGGCAACGGCACGGCGCGTCTGATCACGGTGTGGCAGGTGATCCTCGCCACCGGTGCGCAGGAGCGGCCGTTTCCGATCCCGGGGTGGACGCTGCCGGGCGTGATGACGGCGGGCGCCGCGCAGATCCTGCTGAAGACCTCCGGGCTCGTGCCGGACGGTCGCGTCGTGCTCGCCGGCACGGGTCCGCTGCTGTATCTGGTCGCGGCGCAACTGGCGCGCGTCGGCGCGAAGGTCGACTGCCTGCTCGACACCACGCCGCCCGGCCGCTGGCGCGCAGCGGCTGCACACGCGTTCGAGTTCGTCACCTCGCCGTACCTTCTCAAGGGGCTGGCGCTGCTGCGCGAGGCGCGCGCGGCCAGGCGCGTCGTCAGAGGCGTGGAACGCATCGAGGCCGTGGGCGACGCGCGGCTGCAGCGCGTGCGCTTCGTCGCCGGCGGCCGCAGCGAGGAACTGCCCGCCGACGTGCTTCTGCTGCACCAGGGCGTCGTGCCGAACATCAACCTGTCGAACGCGATCGGCTGCGAACACCACTGGGACGATGCGCAGCTCGCATTCGTGCCGGCAGTCGATGCGTGGGGCGCCAGCTCGGTCGCCGGCGTGTCGATCGCCGGCGACGGCGCCGGCATCGCGGGCGCGCGGGCCGCCGAGGCACGCGGCCGGCTCGCCGGCCTGCACGTCGCGCACGCGCTGGGCAAGCTCGACGAAGCGGCACGCGACCGCGCGGCCGCGTCGGCGCGCGCCGAACTCGCGCGCTACACGCGTGGCCGCGCGTTCGTCGACGCGCTGTACCGGCCGGCCGACTCGTTCCGCATTCCCGTCGGCGACACGATCGTGTGCCGCTGCGAGGAAGTCACCGCGCAGCAGGTGCTCGACACGGTCAAGCTCGGCTGCACCGGGCCGAACCAGATGAAGAGCTTCCTGCGCTGTGGCATGGGTCCGTGCCAGGGGCGGCTGTGCGGCCTGACCGTCACGGAACTGATCGCCCGCGCGCGCAACGTCGCGCCCGGCGCGGTCGGGCACTACCGGCTGCGCTTCCCGGTCAAGCCGATCACGCTCGGCGAGCTGGCGTCGCTGCCGCAGACAAAGGAATCGGTGCAGGCGGTCGTGCGCATCGGCAAGTCGCACTGATCCTTCGACACCTCGAGGCGGAAGCGTGGAGCCCGTCGCAAGCGCCGACGTGGTCGTGATCGGCGGCGGCCTGCACGGCTGCTCGGCCGCGCTGCATCTGGCGCGCGCCGGCGCCTCCGCGCTGGTGCTCGAGAAGAACTACGTCGGCCGGCACGCGTCGGGCGTCAACGCCGGCGGCGTGCGCACGCTGTCGCGCCACGAGGCCGAGGTGCCGCTGGCGCTGGCGGCGCTGCAGCTTTGGTGCGGCATCGGCGAACTGGTCGACGATGACTGCGGCTTCGAGGTGCACGGCCAGATCCGCGTGGCGGAGAACGAGGACGATCTCGCGACGCTGCAGCGGCGGGCGGCGCGCATGCGCGCGCTCGGCTACACGCACGAACGCTGGATCGAGCGCGACGAACTGTTCGCGCGCGTGCCCGCGCTGGCGCGGCATTGCCTCGGCGGTCTTATCGCCGAGCGCGACGGCGCGGCGCTGCCCTACCGGACCACCGCGGCCTTCCGCCGCAAGGCCGAGTCGCTCGGCGCGCGTTTCTTCGAGGGCATGCGGGTCGAGCGCGTGCAGCGGGCCGGCTCCGCGTGGACGGTCGCGACCGACCGCGGCGATTTCGCCGCGCGAGTGCTGGTGAACTGTGCCGGCGCCTGGGCCGACCGCATCTGCGCGCAGCTCGGCGAGCCGGTGCCGCTCGAGCCGATCGCGCCGATGATGCTGGTCACGCTGCGGATGCCGCGCTTCCTCGAGCCGGTGGTGCTCGGCACCGGCCGCCCGCTGTCGTTCAAGCAGACGCGCGAGGACACGGTGCTGATCGGCGGCGGCCGGCGCGCGCGCGTCGAGCGTGACACGGAGACGACCGAGCTCGACTGGCGCGAGCTCGCGGCTTCGGCCCAGACGGCGTGGGACCTGTTTCCGGTGATGCGCATCGCCACGATCGCGCGCGGCTGGGCCGGCATCGAGGCGCGCATGCCCGACGACATCCCGGTCATCGGCGCGAGCAGCACCGCGCCGGACGCGTATCACGCGTTCGGCTTCTCCGCGCACGGCTTCGAGCTGGGTCCGATCGTCGGGCGCATCGTTGCCGACCTCGTCGCGCGCGGAACGACCGAGTTGCCGATCGAACCGTTCTCGATCCGGCGCTTTCGTCGATGAGTGCGCGCACCGATCGCCGGCTGATCTACGCGGCGGGATGGCTGCGCGGGCTCGCGGCCGGCGCCATCAGCGTGCTGGCCGCGGTATACCTCGACAAGCGCGGTTTCGCGGCGACCGACATCGGCATCGTGTTGAGCAGCGGACTGGCCGGCGTACTCGCCGGCACCGTCTACGGCACGTTCTACGCCGATCGCGTCGGCCGCCGCCGCAGCCTCGTTCTGCTCGCGTCGCTCGCGGCCGCGGGCGGGCTGGCGCTCGCGTGGGCCGACACTCTGTGGGCGGCTGCCGCGGCGGCGTTCTTCGGCATGGTCAGCGCACAGGGTACCGACCGCGGCGCCGCACAGGCGCTCGAGCAGGCGATCCTGCCGGGCATCGTCGGTGCGCAGCAACGCACGCGCGCCTTCGCCTGGTACAACGCGCTGCAGGACGCCGGCGGTGCGGCCGGCGCGCTGCTCGCCGCGCTGCCCGCCGTGCTGCGCGACCGGCTGCGGCTGCCGGAAGCGCGCGCATACGACGCCACGATCTTTGCCTACGCGGCGCTGTTCATGGCGGCGGGGCTGCTGTACGCACGGTTGTCGCGTGCGGCCGAGTCCGCGCCGGCCGCGGCGCTCGACGGCCATGCCCTGCCGCCATCGGCGAAGCGCGACGTGTACCGCTTCTCCGCGCTGTCGGCGCTCGATTCGATCGGCGGCGGCTTCATCGGCTCGGCGCTGATCGCGTACTACCTGTACGCGCGCTTCGGCGTGGGCGAGGGGGCGCTGGCGCTGCTGTTCGCGGCCGCGCGCGCGATGAACGTGCTGTCGCATTTCGCGGCCGCGTGGATCGCAGCGCGCATCGGGCTCGTCAACACGATGGTGTTCACGCACATCCCGTCGAGCCTGCTGCTGCTGACGCTGCCGATCGCGCCCAGCTTTCCCGTCGCGGCGCTGCTGTTCGTCCTGCGCGAAGGACTGACCGAGATGGACGTGCCGACGCGCCAGTCGTACCTGATGGCGATCGTCCCCGAGCACGAGCGTTCGTGGGCGGCCGGGCTGTCGCAGCTCGCGCGCGCCGCCGGCCGCATGGTCGCGCCGGCGTTCGCGGGCGCGGCGATGCAGGCGGGCGCGCTGTGGCTGCCGATCGCGGCCGGCGCGACGATCAAGATCGGCTACGACCTGTTGCTGTGGCGCGCGTTCCGGCGCCTGAAGCCGCCCGAAGAGGCGATCGCGGCTTGAGCTGATGCAATGCGCGCCGCGGCGGAATCGGGCACATTGATGCCGTTTCCGCGACAGGCGCACGACGATGAGACTCGCCGCATGGATCGCGCTCGCGCTGGCCGCTGCGGCCGCGTCGGCGCAGGTGGTCGACTACAAGGTGGAGGGCGACGGCATTCCCAGGCCGTTGACCGCCACGCCGGGAGACGCCGCGCGCGGCAAGGCGCTGCTCGCCAGGCGCGAAGCGGCAAACTGCCTGAACTGCCATTCGATCGACGACAAGGCGCTGAAGCCCGGCGGGCGCCGCGGACCGCCGCTCGACGGCGTCGGCGCGCAGCTCACGTCCGCGCAACTGCGACTGTCGGTAGTCGACTACGCGCGCGTCTCGCGCGGCAGCGACATGCCGTCGTTCCACAAGGCCGGCCGCAACAGCTCGGCGCAGGTCCCGACGCTGACCGCGCAGGAAGTGGAGGACGTGGTCGCGTACCTCGGCACGTTGCGCTACCGGTAAGGCCATCGGATTGCCGCGATTGCGGGACGGATTGGTCCCGCATCGCCGATCGTCGGAACGATTTCGACCGGCGCAGAGCCAAACTCCGCATCGGCGATACACGCAGGGGGATCCGATGGACGGCGAGCGCAATTACCTCGGCTGGGTGATCGGTGTCGCGCTGGTCGTCGCGGTGGCGGCGATCGGCTACAACGCGTGGCGGCAGATGCGGCCGGTCGAGGTGCCGCCGCCGGTGGCGCCGAGCGAAGCGCCGGCGCCTGCTGCCACGGCACCCGCACAGGCCGAAGCGCCGGTCGAGCATCCGCTGCCCGCGAACGCCGCCGAGCCGTTGCCACCGCTCGAGAAGAGCGATGCGCCGCTCGCCGATGCGCTGGGGCAACTGCTTGGCAGCAGGAACTTCGGCGAGTTGCTCTTCACCGACGGCATCGTTCGCCGCATCGTCGCTACCGTCGACAACCTGCCGCGCGAACGCGTGGCCAAGCGCGTGATGGCGGTGCGGCCGGCGCCTGGCACGCTGATCGTCGACAGGAGCGGCGAGGAAGTCGTGCTGTCGGCGCGCAACTCCGCGCGCTACGCGCGCTACGTCGAGGTCTTGCAGGCCGTCGACGTCAAGCGCGCGGTGGCGCTGTACGTGAAGTTCTACCCGCTGTTCCAGCGCGCGTACCAGGATCTCGGCTACCCGAAGGGCTACTTCAACGACCGGCTGATAGCGGTGATCGACCACCTGATCGCCGCGCCCGAGGTGCGCCCGCCGATCCGGCTGATGCAGCCCAAGGTGCGCTACGAATACGTGGATCCGGAGCTCGAGTCGCTGTCGGCGGGGCAGAAGATCATGCTGCGCATCGGTCCGGACAACGCGGCGAAGATGAAGGCCGTGCTGCGCACGGTCCGCGACGAACTGGTCGCGCAGGCGCCGAAGCAGTGACGGCGCGCCCGCGCGCCGATCGGGGATCGGGCGCCCGGGGCGGCACTCAGGGATCGAGCGCCGGGGCGGCGGATCGCATCGGCGCGGGCACGCGCGCCGACTCGCGCGCGCGCAGCGCGCGGCGCAGGCCGAAGAACACCTGCGCCAGCACGAGCAGCGCACACAGCCCGATGAAGACTCCGCTGATCGGCCGCTCGACGAAGGTCAGCAGATCGCCGCGCGACAGCAGCAGCGCGCGGCGGAAGTTCTCTTCCACCGGCGGCCCGAGCACGTAGCCGAGCAGGATCGGCGCGACCGGGAAATCGAGCGCGATCAGGATCGCGCCGAATACGCCGAAGAACAGCACCTCGCCGACGTCGAACAGGCTGTTGTTCGTGCTGTAGACGCCGACCGCGATGAAGAACATCGCCGACGGGAACAGGTACCGATAGGGCACCTGCAGCAGCCTGACCCAGATGCCGATCATCGGCACGTTCATGATCAGCAGCAGCACGTTGCCGATCCAGAAGCTCGCGATCAGTCCCCAGAAGATGTCGGCGTGCTCGGAGATGAGCTGCGGCCCGGGCTGGATGCCCTGGATCAGCAGCGCGCCCAGGATCAGCGCCATCACCGCGTCGCCGGGGATGCCGAGGCTCATGGTAGGGATGAAGTCCACCTGCGTCTTCGAGTGCGACGCCGCCTCCGGCGCGGCGACGCCTTCGAGCGCGCCGTGGCCGAAGCGTTCGGGCGTGCGCGACACGCGGCGCTCGAACGCGTAGGCGACGAAGGTCGACACCGTGGGCCCCGTGCCTGGCATCGCGCCGAACAGCGTGCCGACCAGCGTGCCGCGGACCATCGGCCAGAATGCCTGCTTCAGCTCCGCCTTGCTCGGCCGCATGTCGCGCAGGCGCACGTCGGTCCTGGCCGAAGTGATCGCGTGCATGCGGTTGACGCTGACCAGGAAGTCCGCCACGCCGAACACGCCGAGTGCGAGCGCGACCAGTTCGACGCGGTCCGACAGTTCCAGCAGTCCGAACGTGAACCGCATCACGCCGCTGTTGACGTCGGTGCCGACCAGGCCCACGAGCAGCCCGAAGATCGTCATCGCCACGCCCTTCAGGGGCGAGCCACGCGACATCGTCGCGCCCGACAGCAGCCCGAGCAGCATGATCGAGAACAGTTCCGCCGGCCCGAACTTGAACGCGATCGCCACCAGCGCGGGCGAGGCGAACAGCATCACGGTGATGCCGAAGGAGGCCGCGAAGAACGACGCGATCATCGTGATGCCGAGCGCGGTGCCGCCCTTGCCCGCCTTCGTCATCGGGAAGCCGTCGAGGCAGGTCACCGCATGCGGCGGGTGCGACGGCAGGTTCAGCAGGATCGCGCCGATCGCGCCGCCGTACATCGAGCCGTAGAAGATGCCGGCCAGCATCAGGATCGCCGGCACCGGGTGCATCGTGTACGTGATCGGCAGCAGCATCGAGATCGCGGTCAGCGCCCCGAGCCCCGGCAGCACGCCGATCAGGTTGCCGATCAGCACCCCGACGAACGACCACCACAGGTTATGCGGCGCCAGCGCGACTTCGAAGCCGTACCACAGGTTGTGCAGCGATTCGGCGAACATGCGCTATCCCCAGCGCAACAGAGGAAAGCTGATCTGCAGCGCCCACCAGAACACCACGACCGCGATCGCGAGCATCAGCGCGGTGAGCAGCAAAGCGCTCTTCACGCCGTTGTCGCGATCGCCGAGCGCGGAGATGAAGACGATCGCGGCCGTGGCCGGCACCAGTCCGCCGTAATGTCCGAGGACGACGAACGCGATCACGGCTCCCGCGATGCAGGCCCAGCCGCGCCATTCGGGCGGCAACGCCTTGTCGCCCGCGGGCGGCGCGCGCTCCATCCACGCCACAGCCCCGATCGCGACGCCGATCAGCGTCAGCAGCGCGCCGAGCGCGATCGGGAAGTAGCCGGGGCCCATCCGGTGCAGCGTGCCGATCTCGTAGCGGCTACCTTCGACGATCGCGCCGACGCCGATCAACACCATCAACGCGCCGCCGAGGTAATCCTTCGGCAGCGCGGCCAGAGGACTGCGCATCTCCCTGTCTCCGTTCTTGTCGTGGACGTCAGCCGGTGGCGATCGCGACTTCGTGATCGACGCCTTCCCAGCGCGCCTGCGCGGGAAGGTAGCACGTGAACTGCGCCGCTGCGCGGGGCGCGAGTTCTTCGCGCGCGATCCGCACCGCATGGCGTCCGAACGCGAGCGGTGTCGAGACGCGGTCGTGTGCGTCGCGCCAGCCGTCGAACCCGGCGTGCAGCACGAACGCGGTGTCGCGCTCGATCACGAGGTCGCGCCCCGCGGGCAGCCGGTCGAATGGCAGTTCCACGCGCCAGTGCCACGCGGCCGCTTCGGGCCGCGCGCCGCCGTAGCGCTGCTCGACGGCGCGCAGCCGCTCGACCGGGCGGCCGCTGGCGCGCGCGACCAGCAGCTTCAGAAACTCCGCGTGCGCCCACGCCAGCGGCATCGCGCTGCCGGTGGGTTTGCCGGGATAGAGGTTGCGCGCCGGAATCGGCGCCGCGTCCCACACCTGCTCCGGAATCATGCCGCACGGGCCGGTCATCGCGCGCATCGCGCGCAGGTGCGGCAGCGCGTCGCCGCCGGCGAGAACTTCACAGTGCCCGCGCTCGCCGGCCAGCAATGGCCACGCGCGGCCGACGCCGGTGCCGTCGTACGGCCGGCCGTCGTCGTGTTCGCCATAGCCGTCCTCGTTGTAGCGTCGGTACGCCACGCCGTTCGGCGTGGCCACCGCGAGCACGGTGTCGGCCACGCGCAGCGAATTGCGGATGCGCGGATCGTCCGCGGCGCGCAGGCCGAGCCGGACCAGATACAGGAACTCCAGGCCGATCAGCTCGGCCGCTTCGATCGACTCGGCCGGCCGGTTGCGCAGATCGATGCGGCCACGCAGCCCGCCGAGCGCCGGCATCCGGCCGATCCGTACGTAATAGCCGTCGACACCGCAGCGCGCGGCGAAGGGACCGTGCTCGACGTAGGTCCAGTCCTCGACGCGTTCGTTCCAGTAGTCGGCGAGCGACAGCAGATACGCGCGTTCGTCGAATTCGACGAAGTCGGCTGCGCCGACGAGCGCGGTGATCGACACCGCGAGCGTGAAAGGGCTCAGTCCCGTCAGTTCCTCCCAGCGGTCCTGCTCGCTGACGGGACCGTTCACCGCGAGGTAGGCCGCGGCGCGGACAATGCCGTCGCGCACGGCGTCGGTCGCGTCGCGCTCGCCCAGTTCGCGCAGCTTGGCGGCGAGCAGGATCGGGAACGCGACCTCGTCGAGCTGCACGCCATGCCAGAACGCGCGGCCATCGGGAAAGCAGTTCTGGCACCAGCCGCCGTCGTCGCGCTGGATCGCCATCAGGTAGGCGAGCGTGCGGCGCGCATCGTCGAGCTGCCCGATCGCCGCCAGCGCGAGGCTCGACTCGACCGCGTCGCGGGTCCACACCATGTGATAGCCGGCGATGCTGTCGGACGTGTTGCCCCACGGGATGCTGAGGCTCGCAACGATGGCGCCCGGATACGAGCGGTCTTCGTGCGCGCGCAGCACGGTGGCCGACAGCCACGCCTCGTCCTGCAGGTCAGGCGGCGCCGCGGGGATGTGCAGCGTGCGCGCCCACCGGTCCCAGCCGGCGATGAAGCGCGCGCGCAGCGGCGTGAAGCCTGCGTTCAGGCTCGCGTGTGCCAGCGTCTGCGCGCCCTGCGGACCGAATCCGAGCGCGAGCGCCAGCACGCCGTCAGCGCGTGCCAGTTCGCCGAGCAGCGCGACGTTGCCGTCCTCGGCGGCTTCGTACTCCCACGTCATCGCGCCGTTGCGCGCGAAATCCTGCCAGCCGTCGGAGTAGCCGACGTAGCCGGCCGAAGTGCGCGTGTACCCGCAGTCCGCCGCGAGGGCGAGCGCGTGTACGCCGTCGCTCGCGGTCAGCATGGCGCCGGCCCAGGCGCTGTTGTGCAGCCCGGTGCCGCCGAGGTGCGGCGCCAGCAGCACGTAAAGACGGCGGCCGTCGCCCTGCAGCCGGAAGCGGATCAGGACGGTGTCGCGCTCCGGATCGGGCAGCACCTCGAGCTCGAGCCGATAGCCGTCGCCCTCGTGCGTGATGCGCGGCAGCGGCACGTGCGGCGCCGGCAGCGCGAGTGCATAGCGGTTGACGCGCTTGACCTCGTGCCAGAGGCCCGCACCGGCGACGATGAAGCCGAGATCGCGGATCTGCGGCAGCCCGGTGCGCGGCCAGTAGACCTCGTTGACGATGCCGTAGCCGAGAGTGACCCACACGCGGCTCGATCCGAGCGCGGTGGTGACGAGATCCTTCGCGCTCGACGTCCACGTTGGCGTGATGCCCGGCCAGCCTGGCGCCAAGCCGCTGCGCGCCGCGGCGCGGTCACCGCCGTCGTCCATGTTCCGAGTTCGCGTTGTTCGGTGACGCGCGCGGACTGCGTACGCCGAGGCGAGTTCGACCGCAGTGATTCGTGTTGGTTTCGCGAATGGCGAACCCGCGCGCGCGAAGACGATCGAACGCACAGGCGCAGGGGCGCGGGAGAAGCCAGATGCAGATCGGCGTGATCGGGCTCGGAAGAATGGGCGGCAACATCGTGCGGCGCCTGCAGCGCAGCGGCCACCGGTGCGTGGTGTTCGACCGCGAGCCGGCGGCGGTGCGCGCGCTCGCGCAGGAGGGCGCGACGGCGGCGAAGGATTTCGGCGATCTGGTCGCGCAGCTCGAACCGCCGCGCGCGGTCTGGTTGATGCTGCCGGCGGGCGCGGCGACCGAGGACGCGGTGCTGCAGCTGCGCGCGCGGCTCGCTTCCGGCGACACCGTGATCGACGGCGGCAACTCGTTCTATCGCGACGACATCCGGCGCGCGGAGGCTCTGGCGGAACGTGGCATCCGCTACGTCGATGTCGGCACCAGCGGTGGCGTGTGGGGGCTCGAGCGCGGCTACTGCCTGATGGTCGGCGGCGATCAGGAGGTCGTCGCTCGCCTCGATCCGATCTTCGCCACGCTGGCGCCTGGCTCGGTCGAGGTCGCGCGCACGCCGGGGCGCAGCGGCCGCGATCCGCGCGCCGAGCGCGGCTATCTGCATTGCGGGCCGCACGGTGCCGGACACTTCGTCAAGATGGTCCACAACGGCATCGAGTACGGGCTGATGCAGGCTTACGCCGAAGGCTTCGAAATCCTGCGGCGCGCCGCAATGAGCGCGCGCGCGCCTGCCGAGCGATATCGGCTCGATCTGGCGGACATTGCCGAGGTCTGGCGCCGCGGCAGCGTGATCGGCTCGTGGCTGCTCGATCTTGCGGCGATCGCGCTCGCGCGGGACCCGGAGCTTTCCCGTTACCGCGGCATGGTCGCGGATTCGGGCGAAGGCCGCTGGACCGTGATGACCGCGATCGAGCAGGCCGTGCCGGCGGACGTGCTGTCGGCCGCGCTCAACGCGCGCTTCCGGTCGCGCGACGAGCACGGCTTCGCCGACAAGCTGCTTTCAGCGCTGCGCAGCGAGTTTGGCGGTCATGCCGAGCCGGTGGCGGCCGACTGAGAAGCCGTGAATAAATCTACTGCGCGCCCCGATCTTGGCCTTGCAGGCCGCGCTCGCGCTGGCAGGCGCTCGCCCGCTCGCAGGCACGAGGCATGCCGCAGAGGCATGCCTCGTGCCCGGCTCGCGCCTCCGGTGCTCAACGTACGACTCTGTACGCCTCCTGTCCACGGCCGCGCATGCAGGCGCGCGGCCGGCTGCAGCGGCGCGAAGCGTGCGCTTCGCGAATCCCCGCCTACGCCCTCGGCGCAACCTCCGGGCGCTCGCTACGATTTCTTCACGATTTCTGAGGCGCCTCACCACGGCACTTCGCGCTCCGGCGTGGCGCCGATCTTGTGGACCGACAGGTCGGCGCCGTTGAACTCCTCCTCGGGGCTCAGACGCAGGCCGAGCAACTGCTTGAGCAATCCGTAGACCGCGAAGCCGCCCGCGAGCGCGACCCCGATCCCGAGCGCGGTGCCGAGCAGTTGCGAGGTGACGCTCACGTTGCCGAGCCCGCCGAGCGCTTTGGCGCCGAAGATGCCGGCGGCAATTCCGCCCCACGCGCCGCACAGTCCGTGCAGCGGCCACACGCCGAGCACGTCGTCGATCCGCCAGCGGTTCTGCGTCAGCGTGAACAGGTACACGAACAGCGCGCCCGCGACCGCGCCGGTGACGAGCGCGCCGATCGGGTGCATCAGGTCGGAGCCGGCGCAGATCGCGACCAGTCCCGCCAGCGGCCCGTTGTGCACGAAGCCCGGGTCATTGCGCCCGGCGGCGAGCGCGGCCAGCGTGCCGCCGACCATCGCCATCAGCGAGTTGATCGCGACCAGTCCCGAGATCTTGTCGATCGTCTGCGCGCTCATCACGTTGAAGCCGAACCAGCCGACGGTGAGGATCCACGCACCGAGCGCGAGGAACGGGATCGACGACGGCGGGTGTGCCGACAGCGCGCCCTCGCGCGTGTAGCGGCCGCGCCGCGCGCCGAGCAGCAGCACCGCGGCCAGGCCGACCCAGCCGCCCATCGCGTGCACGACGACGCTGCCGGCGAAGTCGTGGAACTCGGCGTCGAAGTGCGACTTCAGCCACGCCTGCACGCCGAGGTTGCCGTTCCACGCGATCCCCTCGAAGAATGGGTAGACGAGGCCGACCAGCAATCCGGTCGCGAGCAATTGCGAGTTGAAGCGCGCGCGTTCGGCGATGCCGCCGGAGACGATGGCGGGAATCGCGGCGGCGAAGGTCAGCAGGAAGAAGAACCGCACCAGTTGGTAGCCGCTCCTGGCCGCCAGCGTTTCGGCGCTGGTGAAGAAGTGCACGCCGTAGGCGATGCCGTAGCCGACGAGGAAATACGCCAGAGTCGACATCGAGAAGTCGGTCAGGATCTTGACCAGCGCGTTGACCTGGTTCTTCTTGCGCACGGTGCCGAGTTCGAGGAAAGCGAACCCGGCGTGCATCGCCAGGATCATCACTGCGCCGAGCAGGATGAACAGCACGTCGGCCGATGTCTTCAGCGGCTCCATACGCCTCCCCTTTCCTGGTTGTCGCGGCGGCGCCGCGCGCGGATTATGACTATGCGGGCTGCGCCAGCGCCACGAGGTGCTGCACGTCGGCGGCAGCGCCGGTTTTCCAGCAGGCTTCGATCAGCCGCTGCGCGCGCGGTGCGGTGAGGATCGGGTCCGCCAGCGCATGGAACTTCGCTTCCAGATCGACATCGGTCATCGGCCGCGCAAGCGAGCCGATCGCGTGCTCGATGAACACGTGCACTGTCCGTCCGCCTGTGAGATGCGCCGTGACGTCGGCAGACTCCTCGCGGATGCGATCGTCGGCGGTCGCGCCGACCTTGCGCCGGATCGCGACCACGTCGGGCCGGCACACGATGTCGTCGGCAAACTCCGCCTCGCCCGCGCGGCCGAAGATCAGCCCCGCCGCGCAGCCGTGATAGACGCTGAACTTGCCTTGCAGGCCGTCGGCGGGCTCCCGCCTGCCGGTCAATTCGAGAACGAGCGGATGCACGCGCAGTTCGATGCGCTCGACTTCCTGCGGCGCGACACCCTGCGTGCGCAACTGCGCGCAGGCGTCGATGCTCGGATGGATCACGATGCCGCACGCGAACGGCTTGTAGGTGTTGAACGAGATCTCGAAGCGCTCGCCGAGCGCGTCGGTGATCTCGTTCCAGTCGCACTTCGTCGATACCACCTGCATCAGCCCGCGCGGCGCCTCCAGCGCGCGCGTGCTGGCGGTGAAGCCGTGCCTCGCGAGCAGCGCCGCAGTCAGTCCTGCGCGCGCGGCTGCGCCGGGATGGAAGGGCTTCGTCATCGTGCCGAACTGTTCGCGCAGTCCGACCGGCTGCGACGCGGCGATGCCGAGCGCCATCGCGGTGCGGCCTTCGTCAAGGCCTAGCAGGCGCGCGCACGCGGCCGCGGCGCCGAGCATGCCGGTGGAGCCGGTGATGTGCCAGCCGCGGTCGTAATGATCGGGGTAGATCGCGTTGCCGACGCGGCACGCCACATCGATGCCGAACACCAGCGCGTCGAGCAGCGCGCGCCCGCTCGCGCGCGTGTGCTCGGCCAGCGCCAGCGCGGCGGAGGCGACCGGACCCGCGGGATGGATGATCGTCTTCAGGTGCGTGTCGTCGAAGTCGAAAGTGTGCGACGTGATGCCATTGACCAGCGCCGCGCCCGCCATGTCGAGGCGCTCGCTGCGGCCGAGCACGGCCGCCTGCGGCGCGGGCTCGAGTTGGCCCAGCGCCGCCAGCGCGGCCTCCGCGGCTGCGTGGCGCGCGGCGCCCACCGCGCAGCCGACCCAGTTCAGCAGCGTGCGGTGCGCTTCGTGGTCGACCGCGTCGCTCCATCCGCGCGACGGGTGCGCGGCGACGAAGCGCGCCAGCGTGGCGGTGACCGGCGGCGCGTTCCGGTCTGCCGCGACCTGCGTGTTGCGGGCCATGACTAGGGCCTGTTAACGCTTGGCTCGCGCATGCGGCGGGCCTGAGCGGGGCGCGCAGCTAGGCGCGGCGACGAGACCATTGCTGATGCAAGGCGAGGAGCCGCAACAACGCTGCGCGCCCCGCTCAGGCCCGCCCCGAAGGGTGATCCCCCAGAAAGCCCGCACTCGTCGTTGCGCTGCCTTGACAGGGAGCCGCCCTGCCGGCGCCAGCGCGCCTCGATTGCGAGCTTTCTGGGGGTCACGCATGTGCGATCCAAGCGTTAACAGGCCCTAGTCGATCTCGATGTGGCGCTCGCGCGCAAGCCTGCTCCAGCGCGCGATGTCGTCGCGGATGTACTGCGCGAACTGCAGCGGCGTCATCGGCATCGGCTCCAGTGCTTCGCTCGACAGCCGCTCGCGCAGGTCGGGGGCGGCGAGCGCATTGTTGATTTCCTCGTTCAGCTTCTGCGTGATCGCCTCCGGCAGCTTGGCCGGCCCGACGATGCCGTACCACTGCACGCCGTCGAAGCCCTGGTAGCCGAGCTCGTCGAAGGTCGGTACCTCGGGCAGCAGCGGATGGCGCTTGTGCCCCGTGACCGCGAGCGGCCGCACCTTGCCGGCCTTGACGTGCGGCAGCGCCGCCGCCAGCCCCGGGAACATCGCCTGCGTCTGGCCGCCGAGCAGGTCGGTGAAGGCGGGACCGATGCCCCGATAGGGAATGTGCACGGCAAAGAAGCCGGCCGCGAGCTTGAACTGCTCCATCGCCAGATGCGTCAGCGTGCCCGGTCCCGCCGAGCCGTAGTTCAGCTTGCCGGGGTTCCTGCGCGCACAGGAGACGAATTCCTGCAGCGTGTGGGTGGGCACGCCCGGATGCACGACCAGCACATTCGGCGTGCCGCCGACCATCGCGATCGCGGTGAAATCGCGGACCGCGTCGTACGGCAGCTTGCGGACCGCGGGATTGGTGCCGTGGGTGCCGACATAGCCGACCATCAATGTGTAGCCGTCGGGCGCAGCGCGCGCGACCGTCGTCGACGCGATGGCGCCGCCGCCGCCGCTCTGGTTTTCGACGAAGAACGACTGCCCGAATGCGCGCGTCAGCCGCTCGGCGACCGTGCGGCCGACCAGATCGACGCCGCCGCCGGGCTGCACCGGCGCGATGATCCGCACGGGCCTGGCCGGGTACGAAGCCTGCGCGCGGACGCGCCCGGTAAACACGGCGCAGAGCGAGGCTGTGAGCAGCGTGCGACGGTGCATCGGCGCGCTCCGAAGTGGCGACGCGCGATGCTACCCGCGGCAGGCGCGCCCGTCAGTCCGCGGTAGGCGCGCCCCGTCAGTCCGCGGTAGGCGCGCCCCGTCAGTCCGCGGCAGTACGAAAGCCGGCGAAGATGTCGCAGCGCTCGGGCAGCGCGAAGTTGCGGTAGCGCGCGTGGTGCAGCCGCGCATGCGCGGCGAAGCTGCCGCCGCGCAGTTCACGGTGTGTGCGGAACCACGGCGCCGAATAGTCGGCGTAGGGCCCGGCGACGAAGCCGGTATACGGCTCGAACGCATCCGACGTCCACTCCCACACCGTACCGCCCCACTCGATGCGTCCTTCGAGCGCCGCGTGCTCGAACTCGGCCGCGCGCGGCAGGCGCCGCCCGGCCCAGCGGCAGTAGGCCTCGGCCTCGAATGCGTTGACGTGGATGACCGGCTGCTCGGGGACAAGCGGCAGCCATTGGTCGAACCAGCGCATTTCCCAGCCGTCGGCACTCGCGCGCCAGCGTTCCGGATGCGCACGGCCGCACGCGGCGCGCCAGCGCTGCGCTGCCTCGCCCTTCCAGCAATCGTCGCGTCGATAGCCGCCCGCCGCGACGAATTCGCGGAATGCGCCCGCGGTCACCGGCGCGCTGTCGATCGAATACGGCGCCAGCATCACCGAATGCTCGGGGTTCTCGTTGTCGAACGAGAAGCCGCCCGCGTCTGCCGGCCAGCCGATCGACACGGCTTCACCGGGGATCTGCGCCGGCTCGCGCGGCGCGATTTCCTGCAGCGCCATGCCGCGCGGCGCGGGATACGCGAGCGCCGCGCGCATCCACGCGAAGGCTTCGTTGTGCATGTCCTCGTGCAGCAGCGCGAGCCGGTAGAAGTACAGCGAGGCGTCGTCCTCGTCGGCCCGCGCCAGCGCATCGAGCGTGGCTGCCAGCGTGGCGTCGAGCATCGCCTCGACCTCATGCCGCGACGGCAGCTTGGCACTCCAGCGCGCGGCATGTGCCAGGCGCGCGGAATCGAATAGTTCGTCGGGACCGGCGTGGATCGGCGGGCGCGCCGCGGACACGAGGCCGTCGGCGCCGCGCGTGTGAGGGCCGCGCTGGACCCAGAATTCCCAGAACCACGCGACGTGGGCCGCCTCCCACGCCACCGGATTCACGCCGGGCTGCTGCGGCACCTGCCACTGCGCGTCGCTGAGATCGTCGATCAGCGAGCGCAGGCGCCGGCGCGCACCCTGAATCGCCTGCCGCAGTTCGTCCCGAAAATAGTGCCGGGCGCGTCGCCCGACTGAATGCAGGGTCGCCAGATCGATCTTCATTCGGCGCGGGCGAGATACAGCGCGAACCAGTCGCGCGCGTCGGTCCAGCGCCGCTGCACGGGAAATCCCGCCTCGGCAAGCAGCGCGGCGAACTGGGCCGGCCGGTACTTGTACGAATTCTCGGTGTGGATGCGCTCGCCGCGCGCAAAGCGGCGGCCCCCGCCAGCCCAGTGCACGGTTACGGCGCGGCGCGCTTCAAGGTGCATTTCGATGCGCTGCCCTTTCGGATCGTAAAACGCAACGTGACGCCAATCCTCCGTCGCGAAATCGGCGCCCGTCAGTTCGTTAACGTGGTTCAGCACGTTCAGGTTGAACGCCCGGGTCACGCCGAGCGAGTCGTCATAGGCCGCTTCGAGCAACCCCGTTTCCTTCACGAGATCGACGCCGATCAGCAGCGCTCCGTCGCCGTCCATCGCGGCGCGGACCTGGCCCAGAAACGACAGCGCGTCGCGCGGGGAGAAATTGCCGATCGAGGATCCCGGGTAGAAGAACAGCCGCCGCGCGCGCGGCACATCGTCCGGCAGCGCCAGCGAGCGCGTGAAGTCGATGCTCACGCCGTGCATGTGCATCTCCGGGTACTCGCGCTGCAGGCACGCGAGCGACGCGGCGAGGTAATCGACCGAGATGTCGAGCGCGACGTACAGCGCGGGCCGCAGCGGCGCAAACAGCCGCGCCGCCTTCTCGCAGTTGCCGGCGCCCAGGTCGATCAGCGTGCACTCCGGCGTGGCATACGCCGCCGCAATCGCCGGCAGGTGTTGCGCGAAGACTGCGGCCTCGGTTCGGGTCGGGTAATACTCGGGCAGTTCCGTGATCGCGGCAAAGAGCCGCGATCCGAGCGAGTCGTAGAAGAACTTCGGCGCGATCGACGCCGCCGGTGCGGTCAGCCCCGCGATCAGTTCGGCGCGGACCGCTTCCGGGTCCGGCCGATACAGGTCGATCAGCCGCGGCCGCGCGTTCGCGGGCGTCTGCGCGACGAAGTCGCCGTTCCGAGGCATATGGGTCGCGCCGCCACGCCGCGCCCGCGTGGCGGTTCCGCTCTACGACGGGTTCTTCTGCTGCTCGTACAGCGATGGCGTGGCGCCGCCGCGGCCGAGGAATTCGCGCAGGTGCTGTACCGAGCTGCGGTCCAGCGTGTTGCCGTGGTGCGGCCGGTGCAGGATGCCTTCGGCGCGACCCAGTTTCACGCGAATGCGCGCCCCCGAGAGCATCTCGATCTCGGCGCCCAGATGCTTGAGCAGCGATTCGATGTCGCGCCAGTGGATATTGCCGCTGATCGGATCGTGGAAGATCGTCTTCAGCAGTTGCTCGTGCTTGTGGCTCATGGCTGCACCGGTGGCGAAGTCATTCGCCACGAGCATACTCGCGCGAACCGCTGATCGAGATCAGCGGGGCGGCGGCGTACCCGCCGGCGGCATGTTGCCCGGCGGCCGGTAATCGGGAGGCACGCCGGCATCCGGTGGCGGCGGTGCATTCGGCGGTGGATACGCCGGAGCCTGCGGTTGCTGGTACCTGCGCGCGTAGCGACCATTGACGGCCACCTGGTTGCCCGCGGCGTACATGCACTGCGTGTATGCGGCGTCGAAGCGCTGTTGCGTGGCGTAGTACGACGTCTGCGCGGCGCCCGCGCCCATCGCGGAGCCCGCCAGCAGTCCCATGCCGGCACCGACGCCGGCCGCGCTGCCATTGCCGCCGATCGCCGCACCCGCCGCCGCTCCGATCGCGGTGCCCAGCACCGCGCTCGCCACCGCGCTGTTGTTTGCGTTCTCGGCCGCCGATGGCCCGCCGATCTGCGCGGTCGCGTAGCCGCGGCAGCGCGCATCGTCGATCTGGAACTGCTCGAACGTCTTGTGCCGGCCCGGCAGCGCCATCGTGGTGGGGCCGGCCGGCATCGTCACGCACGCCGTCAAGCCGAGCACTGCGGCACTCGACGCGAGTGTGAGAAGGCGGTTCATCGTCGGCCTCCGGCGCCTATTGCTGCGGCTGCGCCGGCACTCGCCGCCAGCCGCTCGGGCATTCCTTCACATACGGGTAGTAGCCGCGCGCGCTGTCGCACCAGTACCACCACGTCGCATTCGCGCCCGAGTCGCCGCGCTCGACGTACACCGGCGGGTCGACGACCGCGGGCGGGTATGCGTACGCCGGCCCGTAGACATACGGCGATCCCCAGTAGTAATAGGGGTACGGCACGCCGAAGTTCAGAAAGACGCCGCCGCGCCAGTGGGAGCCGCCGTGCCAGCCACCGCCATGCCACCCGCCACCATGCCACCCGCGATCGGCTTGTGCCGGCGCCGCAATCGACAGCAGCGCCAGCGCCGCAGCGCACGCTGCGACCGAGAAACGAAGTGATTTCATACAGCCTTCCTTGCCGCAGTCGACCTTGAACTGGTCTTCTGCTTAACGCTCATTGTCGGCCGCTGCGTACGCGCGGCAAGCCAAAAAGCGTTGAAGTTGTAACCCTTCGTTGCCGCGTCAGGCGGGCGGAGCACCCGCAGCCTTCGCCTTGTCTTCGAGCGCCGACCACCGTTCGAGTTTTGCCAGCAGCAGGAGTTCGATTTCCCCGACGCGCGCAGCGTCTTCGCGCATCCGCTGCGCGCCGCTCGCGTGATAGTCGGTGGCGCTCATTCGCGCGTGCAGTGCGGCCTGTTCGCGCTCGATCGCGTCGATCTCGGCCGGCAGCGCGGCGAGTTCGCGCTGCTCCTTGTAGCTGAGCTTGATGCGCTCGGTCCTGCGCGGCGCGGATTCGGCTTTCCCGGCCGGCGCGGCCTTCGGTGCGGCCGCTGCTTCCGGGCGCTGCGCGAGCCAGTCAGAGTAGCCGCCGACGTACTCGCGCCAGCGCCCATCGCCTTCGGCCACCAGCGACTGCGTCACCACGTTGTCGAGGAACGCGCGGTCGTGCGACACGAGCAGCAGCGTGCCTGTGTAGTCCTGCAGCGTGCTCTCGAGCAGCTCCAGCGACTCGATGTCCAGATCGTTGGTCGGCTCGTCGAGGACGAGCAGATTGGCGGGCTGCGCGAACAGGCGCGCCAGCAGCAGGCGATTGCGCTCGCCGCCCGAAAGCATCGCGACCTTCGCGTTTGCGCGCCGCGGCGGGAACAGGAAGTCCGCGAGGTACGTCATCACGTGGCGGCGCGCGCCGCCGATCTCGATCCAGTCGGAGCCCGGCGCGATCGTCTCGGCCACGGTCGACTGCGGATCGAGCGCGGCGCGCATCTGGTCGAAGTACGCCACGGTGAGATTCGTGCCGAGCCGCACGCGCCCGCGGTCGGGCGCCAGTTCGCCGAGGATCAGCTTCAGCAGCGTCGACTTGCCGGCGCCGTTCGGACCGATCAGCGCCAGCCGATCGCCGCGCAGCAGGCGCAGGTCGAGGTCGCGCACGATCAAGCGTTCGCCGAACGACTTGGCAACGCCCTGCAGTTCCGCGACCAGCCGGCCGCTGCGCGCGCCGGCGTCCACTTGCAGTCGGAGGTTGCCGATCCGCTCGCGCCGCGCCGCGCGCTCCGCGCGCAGCATTTCGAGGCGGCTGACGCGGCCCGCGTTGCGCGTGCGGCGCGCTTCGATGCCCTTGCGGATCCACGCCTCCTCCTGCGCCCAGAACTTGTCGAAGCGGCGGCGCGCCGCATCTTCGGCGTCCAGTTCGTCGCGCTTGCGGGCCTCGAACGCGGTGTAGTTGCCGGGGTAGCCGCGCAGCGTGCCGCGGTCCAGCTCGACGATGCGCGTGGCCACGCGGTCGAGGAAACGGCGATCGTGCGTGATCACGATCGAGGCGCCGCGCTTCAGTACCAGCTCCTCGAGCCGTTCGATGCCGTCGATGTCGAGATGGTTGGTCGGCTCGTCGAGCAGCAGCAGGTCGGGCACCAGCGCGAACGCCAGCGCCAGCGCGGCGCGCTTGCGCTCGCCGCCCGAGGCGCCGGCGAACGCTCGCGTGCCTTCGATGCCGAAGCGGTGCAGGTACTCGGCCAGCCGCGCCTCGACGCGCCAGCGCTCGCGCTCGTCGGCGATCGACGCGATCGCGCCGCGCGCGAGCAGCGCGTCGAACAGCGTCGGCGCCGCCGGCAACTGCGGCTCCTGTTCGACCAGCACCACGCGCAGGCCGTCGCGGCGCTTCAGTTCACCGCCATCGAGCGCGGTGCGGCCGGCCAGCACTGCGAGCAGCGAGCTCTTGCCCGTGCCATTGCGGCCGATCAGCCCGATCCGCTCGTCCTCGAGCACGGTGAGTTGCGCGCGGTCGAGCAGCGGCGCATCGCCGTACGCGAGTTCGGCGTCGAGCAGGGTCGCGAGCGTCATGCTGGTAACGATATCGAAGTCGAAGCGCCGGACCCAACGACGCGACGCGGCGGCGGGATAATCGCGGCACTTCGGTCACGCGGCATGGCATCGATGGCGGACACGACCACCGGCGCGGCGATCTGGCGCCCGACAAGGGAGCGCGTCGAGCGCGCGCGCATCACTGCGTTTCTCGCCTGGCTCGCGCGCGAGCGCGGCCTCGTCTTCGGCGATTACGAATCGCTGTGGCAATGGTCGGTGACCGACCTCGAAGGTTTCTGGAGCGCGGTGTGGCAGTTCTTCGACGTCCGCGCCTCGCAGCCGTATACGCGCGTGCTCGCCGAAGCCAGGATGCCCGGCGCGCGGTGGTGTCCGGGGGCGCGGCTGAACCTGGTCGACCAGGTGATGCGCCATGCGGCTGGCGAGGGTCCCGCCCTCGTGTGCCGCAACGAACTGGGCGTTCGCGGCGAGGTGAGCTGGCGCGAACTCGAGCGGCAGGTCGGCGCGGTGGCGGCATCGCTGCGCGCGCTCGGTGTGGCGCCGGGCGACCGCGTGGTCGCCTATCTGCCGAACATGCCGCAGACGATCGTCGCGTTTCTCGCGGTCGCGAGCCTCGGCGCGGTGTGGTCGGTGTGCTCGCCCGACATGGGCCCGGTGGCCGTGCTCGACCGCTTCCGGCAGATCGAACCGAAGGTGCTGATCGCCTGCGACGGCTATCGCTACGGCGGCAAGGTGTTCGACCGCAGCGAGATCGTCGCGCAACTGCGGCGCGAGCTGGGCTCGCTCGCGCACACGGTGATCGTGCCGGTCTTGAACGACGGCATCGACGCGCAGCGATTCCCCGGCGCGCTCGCATGGCGCGATCTCGCCGCGCGCGAAGCGCAGCTCGCGACCGAGCAGGTCGCGTTCGACCACCCGCTGTGGATCGTGTATTCGTCCGGCACCACCGGCGTGCCGAAGGCGATCGTGCACGGCCACGGCGGCGTGCTGCTCGAGGCGCTGAAGGGCATCGGCCTGCACCGCGACGTGCAGGCCGGCGACCGCTTCCAGTGGTACACGAGCACCGGCTGGATCATGTGGAACGTGCAGGTCAGCGCGCTGCTGGTCGGCGCCACCGCGTGCATGTACGACGGCAACCCCGGCTGGCCGGACCTGACGACGCTGTGGAAGTTCGTTGCCGACGAAAGGATCACGTTCTTCGGCGCCGGTGCCGCCTTCTATGCCAGTTGCATGAAGGCCGGCGTCGAGCCGGCGCGCGTCGCCGACCTGTCGCATCTTGCGAGCATCGGCTCGACCGGATCGCCGCTGCCGGCCGAGGCGTACCGCTGGATCTATCAGCACGTGAAGCGCGACGTGTGGCTGGTGTCGATCGCCGGCGGCACCGATCTGGCCGGCGCATTTCTCACCGGGCTGCCGACTCTGCCGGTGTACGAGGGCGAGATGTCGTGCCGCGCGCTCGGGCTGAAGGTCGAGGCCTACGACGACGCCGGCCGTCCGATCATGGGCGAGGTCGGCGAGCTGGTGTGCAGCGCACCGTTCCCGTCGTTGCCGCTCCACTTCTGGAACGATCCCGGCGATCGTCGCTACCGCGAAAGCTACTTCGACACCTGGCCCGGCGTGTGGCGGCACGGCGACTGGATCCGGCTCGTGCCGCGTCCCGAGGCGGTCGGCGCCATCATCTATGGCCGCTCGGACGCGACCATCAACCGCCACGGCATCCGCATGGGTACCGCGGAGCTGTATCGCGCGGTCGAGGCGATTCCCGAGGTTCTCGACTCCCTGGTGGTCGATCTGGAGTACTTGGGCCGCGCCTCGTACATGCCGCTGTTCGTCGTGCTGCGGCCGGGGGCGGAGCTCGACGACGGATTGCGCGCGCGCATCAACCAGCGCATTCGCGAGGCGCTGTCGGCGCGCCACGTGCCTGACGAGATCCTCGCGATCGCCGAGGTGCCGCGCACGCTGTCGGGCAAGAAGACGGAGCTGCCGGTGAAGAAGCTGCTGCTCGGCCACCCGGCGGAGAAGGTCGTGCACGCCGACGCGATGGCGAACCCGTCGAGCCTCGCATGGTTCGTCGACTTCGCGCGACGCCGGGCAAACGCGCAGTGAAGCGCAAATCGGCGCCGATCCCGCAGAGCCGGCTCGGCCGGCTGGCGCGGCTCGGGCTGGCCGCCGGCGAACTGGCGGTCGGCGGCGCGCTCGAAGGGCTGCGCCGGCTGGCGCGGCAGCGCTCCGAGTCCGGCCCGTCGCTGCTGTCGGCCGCCAATGCGGAGCGGCTCGCCGAGCGGCTGGCGCGGCTGCGCGGCGCGGCGATGAAGCTCGGGCAGATGCTGTCGCTGCAGGGCGATGACGTGCTGCCGCCGGAGTTCGCGCGCGCGCTCGCGGTGCTGCGCGCGGAGGCCGCGCCGATGCCGGTCGAGCAATTGCGGCGCGTGCTCGGGCGCGAATACGGCAAGGGTTGGGAGAAGCGCTTCGCGCGCTTCGACTGGGAGCCGATCGCCGCAGCGTCGATCGGGCAGGTGCACCGCGCGCGCACGCGCGATGGACGCGAGCTCGCGCTGAAGATCCAGTACCCGGGGGTGGCGCGTTCGATCGCGAGCGACGTCGACAACGTCGCCGCGCTTCTGAAACTGTTCAACCTGCTGCCGTTCGACCTCGACGTGGCCGGCATCGTCGCCGAAGCGAAGCACCAACTGCTGCAGGAGGCCGACTACCTGGCGGAAGCGAGGTTTCTCGCGCATTACGCGCGACTGGTCGCCGACGAGCCGCTGCTCGCCGTGCCGCGCGTGCACGCCGACTACACGACCACGCGCGTGATGGCGATGGATTACGTCGAAGGCGCGCCGCTGGAAACGCTGGCCGCGCCCGACGTGCCGCAGGCGCGGCGCGACGCGGTCGGCGCGCTGCTGGAGCGGCTGCTGTTCCGGGAGCTGTTCGAGTTCCGCGTGATGCAGACCGATCCCAACTTCGCCAACTACCTGGTGCAGACGGGCGGGCGCGTGGTGCTGCTCGACTTCGGCGCCACGCGCGCGTTCGACGCGCGCTTCGTGCGCAACTACGCGCGCATCACGCGTGCGGTGATCGACGACGATCTCGACGCCGTCGCGCGCCACGCCGTCGCGATCGGCTACCTCTCGGCCGACGATCCGCCCGAGCGCATACAGGCGGCCGTCGACGTGATCCGCCTCGTGTGCGAGCCGCTGCGCGTGCGCGGTCCCTACGACTTCGCGGCGAGCGACCTGCCGTCGCGCGTGCGCGCGCTCGGCATCGACCTGGGTCTGAAACGCGGGCTGCTGCGGGCGCCGCCGCCGGAGACGATGTTCCTGCACCGCAAGCTGGTCGGATCGTTCCTGCTGCTGGCGCGCATCCGCGCGCGGGTCGATGCGAGCGCGCTGGTGGTGCCGCTGCTGGACGCGGCGGCAGCGGACTAGCCCGGATATGTCCGGGCTAGACTGCCCCGCATGTTGCGCAAGCTCCTGTGGCTGCTGCTGTTCGCGGTGGCGCCGGCGTTCGCGGCCGACGCGATTGCCTGGCGCACCGGCCACGTCGACGCCGCCTTCGCGCAGGCGAAGCGCGAGGGCAAGCCGCTGTTCCTGTATTGGGGTGCCGTGTGGTGCCCGCCGTGCAACCAGGTCAAGGCGACGATCTTCCCGCGCCGCGACTTCATCGAGCGCTCGCGCCTGTTCGTTCCCGTGTATCTCGACGGCGATGCGCCGGACGCGCAGAAGATCGCGGCGCGCTTCAGGGTCAGCGCGTATCCGACGATGATCCTGTTCCGGCCCGACGGCACCGAGATCACGCGCCTGCCGGGCGAAGTCGATGGCGCGCGTTATGTACAGGTGCTGGCGCTCGGCATGCAGTCGGGCCGCCCGGTCAAGGCGTTGCTGGCCACGGCGCAGAAGAAGCCCGCGGCTCTGGCGCCGAGCGACTGGCGACTGCTCGCGTTCTATTCATGGGAAACCGACGACCAGACGCTGGTGCGAAAGGACACGCTGGTGCCGTTGCTGTGGAAGCTCGCGCAGGCGAGTGCGGCGAAGGCGCCGGACGCGGCCACGCGCTTCACGCTGAAGGCGGTCTCGATAGCGGCCGACGCGAAGGACAAGGACGGCTCCGCGATCGACCGGCACGCCGCACTGGCGCGTATCGAGAAGGCGCTGGGCGATCGCGAACTGGCGCGCGCCAACTTCGCCGAACTCACCTACGGAGCGGCAGACATCGCGCGCTCACTGACCGATAGCGGCACGGCGGTGCGCGCGCGGCTGCAGCGCGCCTGGGATCGGTGCCTGGCCGACTTCACCGCGGACGCTGCGCTGTCTCGGCTCGACCGCATCGCCGCGGCAGACGCACGCGTCGCCTTGGCGCGGCTCGATGCGTCCGAGGGCCCGCTGCCGCTCGCGCTGCAGACCGAAGTGCGCGGCGTCGTCCTGCGCGCGACCCGCGATGCCACCGAGCGCTACGAGCGCGCGGCGGTCGTGACCGCGGCAGCCGATCTGCTGGCCGACGCCGGACTGCTTGCCGAGTCCGACGCGCTGCTGCAGGCGGAGCTGAAGCGTTTGGCGACTCCCTACTATCTGATGCTCGGTCTGGCGAGCAACGCGCGCAAGCGCGGCGACGCCGCGGCGGCGCTCGGCTGGTACGAGCAGGCGTACGTGGCGTCGCAGGGACCGGCGACGCGGCTGCAGTGGGGCGCGATCTACGTGCGCGCGCTGATCGACCTGGCGCCGCACGACGCCGCGCGCATCGAGCGCGCGCTGGCGAGTGTGCTCGCCGACATCGAGCCGAAGCCGGAGACGTTCTACATGCGCAACCGCGCCAGCCTGGAGCGCATGGCAGCCCGGATCGCCGAGTGGAACAAGGACGGCAGCCACGACGCCGTGCTGGCGCGGCTGCGCGCGCGGCTCGACTCGGTTTGCGGTCACCTGTCCCCGGCGGAGCCGGAGCGCGCGGCGTGCGAGAGCGTGCTGCCGGCCGCCTGAAGGCCGTCCATGGTCGATTCGGCGCACACACGCGTTGCGTCCCTCCTGGAACGAGTCGAGCGGTTGCTCGACGCCCTCGATGCGGCCGCGATGTGGCTGGTTCTGCCGCTGTCGCTGCTGCTGTTTCTGCAATGGCCGCTGCGCGATCTCGTGCACGCCGGCTCGCGCGAGGCCAACGACACGGCCCAGATCCTCTTCGCGCTCTATGTCAGCGTCGCCGTCACCGCGGCGACGCGCGCGCGCACGCATCTGGCGGTCGACATGCTCGCGCACCGGCTGCCGGCGCGCTGGCGTGCGCGACTGGACCGCGTCGGCGCGATGCTGGTGGCATTGCCGTGGTCGGTGTACGTGATCTGGACCGGCGCGCCGATCGCGTGGCACTCGGTCGCGGCGCTGGAGGCGTTCGGCGAGACGTTCAATCCGGGCTACTGGCTGATCAAGCTGGCGGTGCTGCTGCTCGCGCTGCTCGTGGCGCTGCAGGCCATCGTCGCCGCGTGCCGGCCATGCCGCACGAGGCCCACTTGAACCCTGCGCGATGATGGCGAAGGCAGGCGTGTGGATGCTGCTGGTGGCCGCGGTGCTGATGGTCGCCACCGGCTTGCCGGCATGGCTGCTGCTGGTCGCGGTCGCGCTGGTGGCGGCGGCAGCCGGCGTGGCGGCGGGCGCGGTCCCCGCGGCGCTGTTCACCGTGCTGCCGTCGCGGCTGCTGGCGTTGCTCGACAGCGACCTGCTGCAGGCGCTGCCGCTGTACGTGTTCATGGGTGCGCTGCTGAACCGGCTGCCGCTCGCCGAGGCGCTGTTTCGCGCCGCGCGCCGCCCGCTCGATCACACCGGCGCGGGCGCGCCGCTGGCGGGTCTGGCGCTCGGCGCGCTGCTCGCACCGATGAATGGTTCGGTCGGCGCTGGCGTGTCGATGTTCTCGCACCTGATCCACCCGCGCCTGATGCAGGCGGGCGTGCCCGTGCCGCGCGCAGCCGCGCTGGTCGTGGTGGCGAGCACGCTCGGCGTGGTGATCCCGCCGTCGCTGGTGCTGATCCTGCTCGGCGACGCGATGATGCGCGCCCATACCGAGGCGCTGAACGTCACGCACGCGGCGGTGCGCATCGTCAACGAGCAGGACCTGTTTCGCGGCGCGCTGGCGCCGGCCGCGCTCGTCGCGTTGGGCAGCGCCGCCGTCGCCTGGTGGCTGGACCGCGCACGCGACGGCGCGCCGCCCGCCGAGCCGGTTGCGGCACGCGACCGGGTCACGGCCGCCGTCACGCTGCTGCTGATCGGCGGTCTGCTCGGCGCCGTCACGTTCGGCTACCTGTACGCGGTCGAGGCGGCCGCGTGCGGCGGGGTGGCGCTGACGCTGTATGCGCTGGCCACGCGCGCGCTGACGCGCGAGCGCCTGCGCACGGTGTTACGCGACACGCTCGCCATTACCGGCGCGCTGTTCGCGCTGCTGGTCGGCGCCACGGTCTTCACGCTGGTGCAGCGCGCGCTCGAAACCGACCGCTGGGTGGCCGAAGCGATCGGCGCGGTCGGCGGCGGGCCGCTGCCGGTGCTGGCGCTGGTGCTCGGGATCATCGCGCTCGCCGCGCTCGTGCTCGACGCGTTCGAGATGATCTTCGTCGTGATTCCGGTCGTGATGCCGCCGCTGCTGGCGCGCGTGCCGGACGCAACCTGGGTCGCGGTGCTGACGATGCTGATCCTGCAGGCGAGCTTTCTGCTGCCGCCGTTCGGCTACGCGGTGATGATGGTGCGCAACCGGCTCGCGCACCACGGCGCGGGTGCGCTGCGCCTGCGCGACCTGGCGCGCGCGTGCCTGCCGTATCTCGCGGTCCAGTTGGCCGTGCTGGCGCTGGTCGTCGCCTTTCCGCGCCTGACCGGCCCGGGGCCCGAGCCGATCTCCGCCGGCGCCGGCTCGACCATGCCGAGCGATGCCGAGATGAACGAGATGCTGCGGCGTCAGCTCGAAGCGCCGCGCGACGGCGACACGGCAGACAAGTAGCGCGTCACGCGGGGCGCGGCGCGGTGGCGATCAGCACCACGCCGCCCGCGGCCAGCAGCAGCGCACCGGCGTGTAGCGGCGTGAACTGCTCGCCGAGGAAGACCACGCCGACGATGGTCGCTGCGACCGGCAGCGCGACGGTGAAAACGCCCGCGTGGTTGGCCGGCACGTGCTCGAGCCCCGCCATCCACAGCCATACCGCGAACAGGCTCGCCGCGAGCGAATAGAAGACGAGCAGCGCCCAGATCGGCGCGCCGATCGCGGCGAGATCGAGGCGCGCGAGCTGCACGAGCCCGAACGGCGTCATCAGCACGAGGCCCCACAGATTAATCAGCGCCGACACACGCAGCGGCGCGCGCGTGGCCGCGAGCCGCTTGCCGATGATCACGTAGCTCGCTTCGCACACGACCGCGCCGAAGATCAGCGCGTTGCCGGCGAGCGTGGCCCCGTGCGAGGAACCGGCGCCGCGCACGAACTGCAGCAGCGCGATGCCGCCGATGGCGAGCGCGATCGCGGCGAGCGACCGCCCGCTGAGCCGCTCGCGCAGGAACAGCCACGAGCCCACTGCGACCACCGCCGGGATCGTCGCCATGATCACGCCGGCCGCGGTCGCGGTCGTCAAGGCAACGCCGCTCAGCATGCAGATCGAGAACAGGAAGTTGCCGAGGAACGACATCAGGAAGAACAGCCCGTGCTCGCGGCGCGTCAGCCGCGCCTCGTGCGCGCGCGGCAGCGTCCACGGCAACATCGCCACCGCCGCGATGCCGAAGCGCAGGAACGCCAGCGCGAACACCGGGATCGCGGCCACCAGCGGCTTGGACAGCGCCACGTAGGAGCCGACCAGCGCCATCGAGGCGGTCAGCAGCAGATACGAGGTGACGCGGCGGCCGTCGGCGGACATGGGCCGCGACGATACCGAAGCGGCGCCGCCGCCGCGCGATTCAGTGTTCGGTTGCCGCCAGCCGCACCAGTTGCTGGCCGGTCTTGTCGTCCTTGGCCACTGCCAGCACGCCGCGCTCGGCCGCGTCCTCGATCAGCGCGCCGAAGCTCTTGTAGCCGTGGTAGCTCTCGTTGAATTCGGGCCGGCGGCGCTTCAGCGCCTGCTTGACCATCGAGGCGTAGATGCGCGCATCCGACCCGCGCGCCTCGATCAGTTCCTCCAGCGTCTCGACCACGAGGTCGATCGCGGCCTGGCGGCGGCGCGCCGCGTCGTCGTCGTTGGCGGCGGGCTCGGCCTTCTTCGGCTCGGGTTTCTTCTTGTCGTGCTTCTTCGCTGCCTGACGGCGCTTCGCCTCGCCGGCGCGCACCAGGTCGTCGTAGAAGATGAACTCGTCGCAGTTCTTGATCAGCAGGTCCGAGGTGGAGGCCTTGACGCCGACGCCGATCACGGTCTTGTTGTTCTCGCGCAGCTTCGACACCAGCGGCGAGAAGTCGGAGTCGCCACTGATGATCACGAACGTGTCGACGTGCGACTTCGTGTAGCAGAGGTCGAGCGCGTCGACGACCATGCGGATGTCGGCCGAGTTCTTGCCGCTCTGGCGCACGTGCGGGATCTCGATCAGCTCGAACGCCTGCTCGTGCATCGGCGCCTTGAATTCCTTGTAGCGGGCCCAGTCGCAGTACGCCTTTTTCACCACGATGCTGCCCTTGACCAGCAGCTTGTCGAGCACCGCCTTGACGTCGAACTTCTCGTACTTGGCGTCCTGCACGCCGAGCGCGATGTTCTCGAAGTCGCAGAACAGCGCCATGTTCTCGATCTCGCCGTGCGTGGCCATCGCTCCTCCCGTGTCGCGCAGCAGTCTAAACGCCGCGCCACGCTGCCCACGCGAGCGCCAGCCAGCCGGCGAGAAACAGCGCGCCGCCCACCGGCGTGATCGCGCCCAGCCAGCGCGCGCCGATCAGCGCCAGCGCATAGAGGCTGCCGCTGAAGAGCACGGTGCCGGCGACGAAGCAGGCGCCGCTCGCCAGCGCCGCCAGGCTCGGGCTGCGAGCGGCGAGCCACGCGACGGCAATCAGCCCGACCACATGGAACATCTGGTAGCGCACCGCCGTTTCGAACACCGCGAGCAGGTCGGGCGCCAGGCGCGCCTTCAACGCGTGGGCGCCGAACGCCCCGGCCGCCACCGAGAGCAGGCCGCTCAATGCGGCGAGGACGAGGAACGCGCGCGCCATTGCTCAGTGTGCTCCGCTGTCGACCATGCCGATACCGCCGCCCCTGGGCCGCGTCAGCCACACCAGCCCGACCAGCACCAGGAACAGAGCCGATGAGATATAGAAGATCTCGTCGGCGGCGAGCGTGAACGACTGCGCATCGACCAGCCGGTTCAGCAGGCCAAGAGACTGCTCCGGCGCCAGCCCGAGATGCGCGGTGGTGTCGAGGAAACGGTCCGTCGGCAGGCTTCCCTGCGTCAGGTGTTCGACGAGTTGCGAATGGTGCAGCGACGCGCGGCTCTCCCACAGGGTGGTCGAGATCGAGGTGCCGAACGAACCGGCGGTGATGCGCGCGAAGTTGGTCAGGCCCGAGGCGCCGGCGATGCGGTCGGGCGTCAGCCCCGAAAGCGCGATCGACATCAGCGGGATGAAGAAGCACGCGACCGCCGCGCCCTGGATCACGGTCGGCACCATGATCGTCGCCAGATCGGTTTCGGTCGTGAATAGCGAGCGCAGGTACATCACCAAGGCGAAGATCAGGAACGCCGCGGTGACGATCGGGCGCGGATCGACGCGGTTGACCAAGCGGCCGACGATCGGCGTCAGCACCAGCGCCAGTGCGCCCACCGGCGCCAGAGTCCAGCCCGCCTGCGTGGCGGTATAGCCCATCCATTGCTGCAGCCACAGCGGCATCAGCACCAGATTGCCGAAGAACAGCGCGTAGGCGACCGCGATCGACACCGTCGCAAACAGGAAATTGCGGCGCGCGAACAGCCGCACCTCGACCACCGGATGCGCGTCCGTCAGCTCCCACGCGATGAAGAACGCGAAGCCGACCACGGCGACGATCGCCAGCGCCACGATCTGGGTCGAGCCGAACCAGTCGAGTTCCTTGCCCTTGTCGAGCATGATCTGCAGGCTGCCGACCCATGCAACCAGCAGCGCGAGCCCGACCGCGTCGACCGGCACCTTGCGCGTCGGCGTCTCGCGCCGGTGGTACAGCGTCCAGCTGACGAATGCCGCGGCGAGTCCGACCGGCACGTTGATGAAGAAGATCCACGGCCAGCCGATGTTGTCCGTGATCCAGCCGCCCGCCAGCGGACCCACGACCGGCGCGATCAGGGTCGTCATGCCCCAGAACGCGAGCGCGGTGCCCGATTTCTTCGAAGGATAGGTGGCGAGCAGCAGCGTCTGCGACAGCGGGATCATCGGTCCGGCGACGAAACCCTGCATCACCCGGAACGCGATCAGCAGCGAGAAGTTCGGTGACAGCCCGCACAGCACCGACGCCAGCACGAACAGCACCACGCTGGCCAGGAACAGCCGCACCTGCCCGAAGCGCTGCGTCAGCCACCCGGTCAGCGGCACCGAAATCGCGTTGGCCACACCGAAGGAGGTGATGACCCACGTGCCCTGGCTCGGCGACACGCCGAGGTTGCCGGAGATGGCCGGGATCGACACGTTGGCGATCGACGTGTCGAGCACGTTCATGAAGGTCGCCAGCGACAGCGCGAGAGTGCCGAGCGCCAGGGCTCCGCCCGTCAGCGGCGGGTGCGAATGCGACGGCGCCGGCCGCGCGGAATCTTCGTCGGCGGCGGCCATCGCGCGGGCTCAGTTCGATGCGTCGCCGGCGCGCGCGAGCTTGCTCCTCGCGCCCGGCGCTCGGGCGGCGGAGTCGTGGCCGGCGTTGGCGGCGATGATGCGCTCGATCAGAGCATCCGCCGCCTGCGACGGCGGCGTGAAGGCGTCGGTCGTCGCGGCGGGCTGCGTCGGCGGCGCGTCGGCCAGCATCTTGCCGCTCCGATTGGCCACGTCGACCGTCGCCTCCATCGACAGTCCGACGCGCAGCGGGTGCGTGGCCAGTGCGGCCGGATCGAGCGCGATGCGCACCGGCACGCGCTGTACGACCTTGATCCAGTTGCCGGTCGCGTTCTGCGCCGGCAGCAGCGCGAACGCCGCGCCCGTGCCGACACCGAGCCCCTCGACCCGGCCGTGATACTCCACACGGCCGCCGTACATGTCGGCGGTGAGCGTCACCGGCTGGCCGATGCGCATGTCGCGCAGTTGCACTTCCTTGAAGTTGGCGTCGACCCACACGCGGTCGAGCGGCACGATCGCCATCAGCGGCGCGCCCGGCTGCACTCGCATGCCGACCTGCGCGCTGCGCTTGGCGACATAGCCGGTGACCGGCGCCGGCAGCGCGACCCGCGTGACCGCCAGATACGCCTCGCGCACGCGCTCGGCGGCGCGCTGCACGTTCGGATGGTTCTCGACCGTGGTGCCGGCGATCTGCGCCTGATTGGCGGCCAGCTGTTCGCGTGCGGCGGTGGTGGCGGCCTGTGCGGCGGCGAGCGCGCTCTTCGCGTCGGCGAGCGCGGTCGCCGCGTGCTTGATCTCTTCCTCCGACACGGCGCCGGTCGACGCCAGCGACTGCCGGCGCGCGAGGTCCTCGGCGGCCCTGGACGCGTTGCTCTGCGCGCGCGCGACCTCGGCATCGCGCTGCGCGACCGCGGCCGCGAGCGACGCGCTGGTGGCGAACAGCGTGCGCACCTCGCGCACCGTCTGCGCCAACTGCGCCTGCGCCTGCGCGAGCGCAAGCCGCGCGTCGGCCGGGTCGAGCTTCACCAGCGGCTGGCCGGCGCGAACGAAGTCGGTCTCGTCGGCGTTGATCGCGACCACGGTGCCGGCGATCTGCGGCGTGATCTGCACCAGGTTGCCGTTCACATAGGCGTTGTCCGTGCTTTCGTAATGGCGCTCGAAGAAGAACCAGTACGCGACCCAGGCGAGCGCGGCCAGCGCGAACAGGGCGGCCAGCGCCAGCAACGCCTTGCGGCGCGGGCTTGCGGGAGTCGATTCGTTGGTTACGGCATTCATGGCGAAGTCTTTCGTTCGGCGAGCGCGGCGCCGGCGCGAGAGCCGCCGCCGGATGCATGGTCGGCGTCGGCATCGAAGCCGCCGCGGGGCGCCTGGTCGGAGGCGGCAGTGAAGCCGCCGCGCGGTGCTTGGTCGGCGGCGGCCTGGAAGCCGCCGCCGAGTGCGCGCATCAGTTGGATCGTCGCGTCGACGCGGCGCGCCTTGATGTCGGTGGCCGCCCGGCGCTGTGCGAGGACGTTGGTTTCCGCGGCGAGCACCGTCAGATACGTACCGAGGCCGGCGCGATAGCGCAGCAGCGCGAGGTCGTACGCGCCTTCGGCGGCGGACTGTGCGGCGCGCTGCTCGGCGGTCTGGCGCTCGAGCGACCGCAGCGAGGAAATCTGGTCGGCGACTTCGCGCACCGCGTCGGTCAACGTCGCGTTGTAGTCGGCCACCGCGGCATCGACGTCCGCGGCGCGCGCTCGCAGGTTCGCGCGCAGCGCGCCGGCATCGAACACCGGCAGGCTGACCGCCGGGCCGACGCCGAAAGTGCGGCTGCCGGCGTCGAGCCAATGCGCGAAGCCCAGGCTCTGGAAGCCGGCGAACGCGAGCAGGTTCACGTTGGGATAGAACTGCGCCTTGGCGGCGTCGACATTCGCGGTTGCGGCCAGCGCGCGCCAGCGCGCGGCGCTGAGGTCGGCCCGCCGTCCGATCAGCTCGGCCGGGATGGTTGTCGGCAGCTCCGGTGTCTGCGCCGGCGCCAGATGCGGCGCCAGCGTCGTGGTCGCATCCGGACCGGCGCCGGCGAGCGCGGCCAGCGCGTGGCGCGCGAGCGCGATCTGCTCGTCTGTCGCCTCGATCTCGCGCCGGATTTCGGGCACCGCGCCCTCGGCCTGGCGCAATTCGACCTGCGTATCGATGCCGCTCTTCACGCGCGCCTGCACGAGCTGCAGGATCTGCTCGCGCTGCTTCAGCGTGGCGGCGAGCACGTCGCTTGTCTCGACCCGGTGCG
>JAKORH010000186.1 GCA_029777935.1 Pseudomonadota bacterium | reverse complement strand
GGCCTTCACCGTGGTGAACGCGCTCGTCGATCGCCCGCCCGGGCCAGAGCGATTCGGGCCGCCAGCCATGCCGCTGCCGGCATTGCCCTCGCTGCCGATGCAGCCGCCGGGCGACGCAGTCGATCCTGCTGGAGGACAGGGGCCAGATGCACCGGCACCGCGCGCGGGCCTGCTGCCCCTGGACTACGCCGTTCGCGCCCTCGTCATTGCGCTCGGAGCAGCGCTCGGCGCGCGCTGGCTGGCACGACCGATGCGCCGGCTCTCGCAGGCCGCGGGCGGACTCTCCAGCGGACTGGCGCAAGGCCGGCCCGTGCCGCAGATCGACGAACAGCGAGGCACGCACGAAGTGCGCGAAGCCGCGCGCGTCTTCAACGCGATGGCCGTTCGTCTGCAGCAGCGTTTCGATGCGCGCAGCCTGCAGCTCGCCGCGCTGTCGCACGACCTGCGCACGCCGATGACGCGCCTGCGGCTGCGTCTGGAGCGTCTCGGCGAAGGCCCAGCCCAGGCCGCGACCGCGGACCTGCACGAGATGGACGCGATGATCGACGACACGCTCGCCCTGATGCGCGAACAGCGCGACGCGGAGCCCGCACGCGTCGTCGATGCCGCATCGCTGCTGCAGGCACTCGTCGACGACCATGCCGAGCAAGGCGATGCCGTGTCGCTCGACGCTCCCCTGCCCGCGCTGCGCCTGCGCGCCCATCCGGTGGCGCTGCGTCGCATCGTGGACAACCTCGTCGGCAACGCATTGCGTTACGGCCTGCGCGCGCGCGTCGGCATGACGACGCGCGGCCCCGAGGTCGAGATCCATGTCGACGACGACGGCCCCGGCCTGCCGCCGGAGCGCATCGCGCGAGCCTTCGAACCGTGGGTGCGGCTGGCGGACGGCGAGAAGCGTCTCGACCACGGCCACGGCATCGGGCTCGCAATCGCACGCGAACTGGCCGAGCGCGATGGGGGAAGTCTCACGCTGATCAATCGCCCACAGGGTGGGCTGCGCGCGTTGCTGGTGTTGCCGGCGGCCTGACACGATTGTGTCGGCGCAGACATGCGCCGTCATCGCGGAGGAAACGTTGCGCCGTCAGACTGCCCTGCGGACTACCAGGAGGACGCGATGCAGCAACACGCCCCGGGCTTGGCCCATGACTTGGAAACGATGATGCGCCGCGCTGCCGAGCGCCGGCGCGCACTGCGTTGGATTGCGCTGGCCAGTGGCGCGCCATTGACGCTGCTCGGTTGCGGCGGCGGCGGTGACGCTGGCAGCACGAGCACGACGACGACCGATGCCACGACGACAGGCACGTCGGACAGCACAGGATCCAGCAGCAGCACGACGAGCTGCACCGTGATTCCGACGGAGACCGCCGGCCCCTACCCGGGCGATGGAACGAACAGCAACGGGAGCGGCATCGTCAACGCGCTGACTCTCACCGGCATCGTGCGCAGCGATATC
>JAKORH010000185.1 GCA_029777935.1 Pseudomonadota bacterium | reverse complement strand
GTGGTCTTCACCGGAATCATCGAGCGCTGGCCCGCCTTCGCCGAGGCCTGGAACAAGCGCGCCACGGCGTTCTACCTCGCAGGCGATCTGGACCGCTCGGCCGCCGATTGTCGCGAGGTGCTGCGGCTGAATCCGTCGCACTTCGGCGCGCTCTCGGGGGTCGGGCTGATCCTGCTGAAACGCGGCGAACTCGAACGCGCGCTGTCGTATTTCGAGCGCGCCCTCGAACTGAATCCCAACCTGTCGGGCGTGCGTTCGCACCGCGACGCCGTGCGGGACGAGCTCGCTCGCCGCGGACGCCACGAGACCTGATTCGCGGCGGCGATGGCGCGTCACCGCAGCGGACCGGGTCGATGCAGTGACCGGAATCAACCGCGCTGGCGTTCGCGTAGATACCGTGATCCGAGTCAAGGCGGGCAGCGTCGCATCGCGGAGCGACGCTGCCCGCCGGATCCTCGGGACTGGGCATTGCTCATTCCGTCACTCCAGCGAACGCTGGGGTCCAGCAGCGGACGTCGCACCGGCCACCGCCGGACTGGATTCCAGCCTGCGCTGGAATGACGGGTCGTGAGCAGTCCCGCAGGCCGGATTAGCGCGCAGCGCGTAATCCGACACCGTCGCCCGCACAACCAGCTGCGTCGGATTACGCGACTGCGTCGCTAATCCGAGCTGCTCCTACTCTCGATCCCACGCGAACTGATCCGACGACACCTGCTTGGCGCAGGTCATCGACCGGTCCGGCACGGCTCGCGACGCAACCTTGGCAGCGTCAGACCCCCGCCCCTCGGCCGAACGTGTCGCAGCTCTTCACGCTGCCCGACTCGATGCCACGCTTGAACCACTTCACGCGCTGCGCCGACGAACCGTGCGTGAAGCTCTCCGGCACGACGTAACCCTGCCCCTGTTTCTGGAGGCGGTCGTCGCCGATGGCCGCCGCGGCGGTCAGGCCTTCCTCGATGTCGCCGGCCTCGAGGATCTGCCGCGAGCGGTTCGCGTGATGCGCCCAGATGCCGGCGAAGCAGTCGGCCTGGAGTTCCTGCCGCACGGACAGCGCGTTCGCGCGCGCCTCGTCGCTGCGCTGACGCGCGGCGTGCACCTTGTCCGAGATGCCGAGGAGGTTCTGCACGTGATGACCGATCTCGTGCGCGATCACGTACGCCTGCGCGAAGTCGCCGGGCGCGCCGAGTTTCTCGGTGAGGTCGCGATAGAACGAGAGATCGATGTAGACCTTGTGATCGCCGGGGCAGTAGAACGGGCCCATCGCGGACTGCGCGTTGCCGCACGCCGACCG
>JAKORH010000184.1 GCA_029777935.1 Pseudomonadota bacterium | reverse complement strand
GCTGCGTTGGATCGGCGCGGCGTTGACTGATGCGAGTCACCGGTTTCGCGCCGTGCGCGGCTATCGCGACATGAAGCGTTTGCTGACCGCGCTTGCAGTACGCGCCGAAGGCGCCATCACGACCGCCAACCGCAAAGCCGCGTAGGATGTTCATCCCGAGCCGCCACTGCCAGCTCGTTCAACAGCGCTCGGGACATCGCCATAGACCGCGATCTTGAGCACTAGGGATTGTTAACCAGACAATTAGACCGAAGACAATTTGGATGATCAGCACAGCCAATGGCAACACAACAAGAATACCAAGCGGCTTTGCCATCTTCCGCATTCAAACTCCTCCTCGATAGGCTATGCCAATGATGACATTAGCGGCGACCACTCGCTCGGGGCTTTACGGTGATGCCACGGCAGCTCTCTTTATCAAGAGTTATGGGCGGCAATGTCGCACCGTCAGCGTATCGGAAGTGGTACACGAGAAGAACGCCGTCGTTCACCGCGGCGCGAAACGTAGGGTGGGAGCATATGTTCTCCGCCCACGAGCGCTCAAACTCAGCCATCCTGCCCGCAACTGATCGGTCATAAGGGATGGGCATCGAAACGTAATGATTCAGACGCGGGCCTGGGCCGACGCTATAGCGATCGATCCTCGAGCCATCATTGAAGAAGTCGGGTGCGGAGCGGTTCAATGCGTTCGCAAGGTCCTGAATGTCCTTCTCAAGATTCGATCGGGCATCCGCATCGCGAACAACCGATCTTGATATCGCGCTGAATATTGACGCTAGGACGATCATGAGCAAGACAATCACCGCTGCCCATACAACTCGCCCGACCTTTGCGGTACGGATGCTCACAATCAATCGTCTCCCTCGTTAACCTTGGACGATGCTGTGCGTATGGTAGACGTCTCTCGTGCGCCCCAAGCTGACGGAGGTGGCTGAGCAAACGCGCGCTCCGCACGGTTTCCGCGGCAGTTGTGCATTTGAACTCGGTCTTTCTTGCGCCCAAACTCGGGGCCAGTCGCCGTTGCGCCAAACAGTACACAGAAAGTCCACCGACTCCTTTGAAGAGATCGTGGCGCGCATCCACACAGCCCGCCAATGGCCGATTAGCGACCGGCACCCGCTCCAAACCGAAGCGCGCGGGGTCGTCCGTTGATCTCCTAATCGGCCGCTCGGCTTGGATCGACGCGACCGACCCAGTAGTTCGGTTCCCTATGCTGGTGGGCGACTGCGATGATGTAAATGTGATCAACCTCGACCGAATACAGCAGCTTGTAAGGAAACCGAGTCAAGATCAAACGGCGGATGTCGCCGCGCTCGGGCGGACAGGACAACGGCCAAGCCCGGACTCGGGAAAGAGCTGAACGGACTTCGGCGCGGAAACGCTCGCCGAGCCCCCGCAGTTGTTCGCTGTAATAGCGCTCGGCGTCCTCGAACTCCAAGCGAGCCTCGGGCGAAAAAATCACCCGCATCAGAGCGGACCGACAACATCCTCGGCCGGGATGCCGCGCACCTTGCCATCACGATAGGCGGCTAAGCGGCGCTCGGCCTCTTCAATCCAGATGCGATCGACGGTTGGGTCGGGCCGATCCAGGCTGTGCAGAACCCGGTCGACCAACTCGAGTCGCTCAGTCGGATCGAGCTTGAGCGCCTGTTCGAGTAGTTCGCGTGTTCCCACGACGGTTGCTCCATGCAGAACGCCGAATGCCGTCAATCTACACCCGCGCCGGCCAGAAGCGGAACGCGCAAGGAACATCTGTCGGCGAAGTCGTTCCTCCAAGTCTTTCGGTCCAATTCGCTCGGCATCGGCCGCAGCGGATCGGCAACGTGCAAAGCCCTCACTCCTTCAACGCCTCGATGACCTGATCGAGTCCGCTTCGGTAGTCGCAGACCTTCGGCTTCCACCCGGGCACGCGCGGCGCGGGAGGATCTGGCGGCTGCGCGAGCGCGACCTGCTGCATGTGCTCCTCGCGCACGATTGCACGCATGACCGGCGCGGCGATGCGGGGCACGTGCAGCGGGAAGCGCTTGCCGATGCGGCGCGCGAATTCGTCCATCAGGTTCATGAACGACGCCGGCACATCGTCGGTCGCGTAAAGGATTCGTCCGGCGTTGCGCCGGTGGGCGGCGGCGAGCAGCGCGTCGACCGCGTCGAGCTGATGCAGGTGGTACTGCACGGCGTCGCGCGGCCCGGCCCAGTACGGCCGGCCGAGGCGGAACGCCTTAATGTACAGGCGCAGGTCGCGGCTGTGCGGACCGTACAGATAGCCGAGGCGGACCACGCACGCCGACGGCCGCTGCGACAGGACGTGCTGCTCGCACTCGACGATCGCCGCGGCGAGCGAGCGCAGCGGGTCCCGCTTCGGTTCGCCGCGCACGAACGCGAAGCTCGCATGCACGAGAAAGTGCGCGTCGGCGCGCAGCGCGCGCTTGACGCCGGCGAACGCAGTGCGCGTGAAGTCCCGCCACGCGTGGCCGTCGTGCAGCAGCGTGTTGGCCTGCTGTCCGGCAACGTTGATGTGCACGCGCGGCCGCACATCGCGCTGCGCCAGCAGGCGGCCGAGCTCGGTGCGGGCGCCGGTGAGAGTCAGGGACATCGTCGTTCAGGAATCGGTGTCATGGTCGCGAAAGCCAATATCCGCGGGCGCATCGCCCTCTGGATTCCCGCTTGCGCGGGAATGACGCCCCGCGCGAAGCGCATCCTCTTCGAGGGTGTCCGCTTCGTCCTCCCACGCATAGCGCTTGCGAGGCGGCACGTCGAGCCGGCGCAGCGCGATGGCCATCACGACGCCGATCGCGGCGGCGGACACATGCGTTTCCCACGACACGCGCGGTTCGGTGGGCACCAGCCCGGCCACGAGCGTGCCGTACAGGAACGCGACCGCGAGCGACGCGGCGATTGCGCGTCGGTCGCGCCGCAGCAGCCCGCCGATGAACACGTACGCGACCAGGCCGTACACGAGCCCGCTCGCGCCGAGGTGCACCGAAGGCCGTCCGAACAGCCAGACCGCGACGCCCGGGCCGAGATAGACCGCCGGCACGACCTTCGACGCCGCGCGCGGATACAGGAACAGCATCGCGGTGCCGACGAACAGCAACGGCGCGGTGTTGGCGATCAGGTGCTCGAAGCTCGCGTGCGCCAGCGGCGCGAACAGGATTCCGGGCAGACCGTCGAGTTGCCGCGGCCGGATGCCGAACGGCGCGGGATCGAGATCGAGCCCCCAGTTCATCAGGTGCGCCAGCCACAGCAGCGCGACGAAGCCCGCCGCGAGTCTCACCGCAAGGTGGAAGTGCGCGCGGTTCTGCTCGGAGTGCGTGAACGCGGGGTCGGGAACGTCGAAGTGCACGCAGGCCGCTCAGGTGAATCTGCGCGCGCTATCGAGCACCGCCGACAGCATCCAGCGCCGCCGACTGCATCGCGCTCCATACCTGCTCGACGTGCGCGCGCTCGGTCGATTCGGCGCCGATCGACACGCGCACCATCCAGCGTCCATCGAGCGTGGCCGGTGTCAGATAGGTCAGGCCCGAGCGGTTCAGTTGCTCGGCCCACGCCTGCGTGTGGCGATCGAGCGCTTCGCCCGCGAGCCCAACGGGTTCGTGCCGCACGCATACCGTCTGCAACGTCACCGGCGCCAGCACGCGCCAGTCCTTCGTTACCTGCACCTGCTCGGCCAGCCAGCGCGCGTTGGCGAGATCGCGGCGCAGCCGCGCCTGCAGTCCGGCCACGCCCTGCTCGCGGATCAGGAACCACAGCTTCAGCGCGCGGAAGCGCCGCCCCAGCGGCAGGCCCCAGTCGCGATAGTTCTTCACGCGGCCGTCGGCGGACGATTGCAGATAGCTCGGGTTGGTCGACATCACCCGCACCAGGTGCTCGGCGTCGCGCACGAAGTACACCGAGCAGTCGAACACCGCGCCGAGCCACTTGTGCGGGTTCAGCACGATCGAGTCCGCGCCCTCGATGCCGTCCCACATCCAGCGGCATTCGGGCAGGATCATCGCCGAGCCCGCCATCGCCGCATCGACGTGCAGCCACAGTCCGTGCGCACGCGCGATGTCAGCGATCGCGCCGACCGGATCGACCGCGGTCGTCGTCGTAGTGCCGGTCGTGGCGACCACCGCGCACGGCCGCTTGCCCGCGGCGAGGTCGGCGCGGATCGCGGCATCGAGCGCGTCGGCGCGCAACGCGTACTTCTCGTCGTGCGCGACGAGGCGGATGTGGTCGCGGCCGAAGCCCGCCAGCAGCGCGGCCTTGTCGACCGAGCTGTGGCTGTGCGCCGACACGTACACCGTCAGCGGCTGCGCCTGCCCCTGCAGGCCGCCGCGCGCGAGCGCGTAGTCGGTCGCGCGTTCGCGCGCACACAGCAGCGCCACCAGCGTGCTGGTCGATGCGGTGTCCTGGATCACGCCGCTCCACGCGGCCGACAATCCCACCATCTGTCGCAGCCAGTCAGTCGCGACTCCCTCGACTTCGGTCAGCGCGGGGCTCGACTGCCACGCGAGCCCGGTCACGCCGAGCCCGGTCGACACGTAATCGCCGAGCACGCTGGCGAGCAGCGCGTTGGCGGGGAAATAGCCGCAGAAACGCGGGTGCTGCCACAGCGTGAGCCCCGGCAGCACGACGCGATCGAGATCGGCGAGGATCGCTTCGAATGGCTCAGGCGCCTGCGGCGGGCTCGCCGGCAGCAACGCCTTCACGTCGCCGGGCGCGGTTCGCGCCATCACCGGCAGCGATTCGAGGCGGGCGCGGTAATTGGCGATCCAGTCGACCACCGCGTGGCCATGGCGGCGGAATTCCTCGGGGGTCATGCGTACTCCAATTCGAAGGTTCCTAGACGATGCTCCATTGTCGCAGCGGCGCTACCAGTCGATCGCGCCGCGGCCATGTTCGCGCAGGAACGCGTTGGCCCGTGAGAAATGCCGGCAGCCGAGGAACGGCTGCGGGCCGCGCCGCGCCGACAACGGCGACGGATGATTGGCGCTCAGCACCAGATGGCCGCGCGCGGCCGCCGCGATCATCGGCGCCTTGGCTTGCGCGTGCGCGCCCCACAGCAGGTAAGCCTTCGGCGCCGCATCGCGCGCCAGCCGCTCGACAATCAGGTCGGTGAACTTCTCCCACCCTTTGCCGGCATGGCTCGCGGGCCGGCTTTCCTCGACCGTCATCACTGCGTTCAGCAGCAGCACGCCCTGCCGCGCCCAGCGCGCGAGGTCACCGCTGCGCGGCGGAGCGAGGTGCAAGTCGCGCTGCAGTTCGAGGAAGATGTTGCGCAGGCTCGGCGGCGTCCGCGTGCCGTCGGGCACCGAGAACGCGAGACCGTGCGCCTGGCCCGCGCCGTGATACGGATCCTGGCCGAGGATCACGACGCGCACGTCTGCAAACGGCGTCAGTTCGAGCGCGCGCAGCGGCCGCGGCGGAAACACGGTTGCGCCGGCCGCGACGCGGCCGTCGACGAACGCGGCGAGCGCCGCACACGCGGGCGAATCTACGAACGCCGCTGTCTGCGTGCGCCAGTCGGCGGGCAGCGCGTCGAATTGCGCGACCAGCGGCGGTGCGAACTGCGGAGTCGGCGCGGTCACGCGAGCAGCCTATCAGCCCGCTCGGGGACGATGCGCCATCAGAGGTCATTCCCGCGAAGGCGGGAATCCAGGGACCGCGCGGCCGGCTGGATGCCCGCTTTCGCGGGCATGACACGATGCGCTGGCGCGCCGTCACCCCGGCGCAGGCCGGGGCCTAATTTGCAGCGGCCAAAATTGGGCCCCGGCCTGCGCCGGGGTGACGATCGGATAGCGCACGGTCGTGCGTCCTTGCGGCGGAGATCGCTCGCTGAGCACAAGTGCGAAAATGCGCGGCATGAGCGCCACCGCACCCGCCGTCACGGCCCACTCGCACACGCAGCCGCTGTCGCTGCTGCTGAACGTCGCGCACGCGCTCGATCACCTGGTGCTGCTGATCTTCGCCGCCGCGGTCGGCGTGATCGCGCACGATTTCGGCTTCGGGCACTGGGAGGATCTGATGCCGTACGCGACCGGGGCGTTCTTCGCCTTCGGCCTCGGCGCAGCGCCATCCGGCAAGCTCGGCGATTCGTGGGGGCGGCGGCCGATGATGCTGATCTTCTTCTTCGGGCTGGGCGCGTCGCTGTTCCTAGTCGCGCTGACCACCAGCGCGTGGCAGATGGGGCTCGCGCTGACGCTGGTCGGCGTGTTCGCTTCGATCTATCACCCGGTCGGCATTCCGATGCTGGTGCAGAAGTCGGTCACGCCGGGACGCACGATCGGCATCAACGGCCTGGCCGGCAACCTGGGCATCGCGCTCGCCGCCGTGCTGACGGGGTTCCTGGTCAAGTACTTCGGCTGGCGTGCGGCGTTCGCGGTGCCCGGCATGCTGTCGTTCGTGTGCGGCATCGTGTTCGCGCGCGTGGCGGCCGAGAGCGAGCCGCCGGCGCGCCGCGCCGCGTCCAGGGCGCCGCTGCCGCTCGACTCGATGGCGCGAGCGCTGGCGGTGATCACGCTGACCGCCACGACCGGCAACCTGCTGTTCAACTTCACCACCAACGGCAACGGCGAACTGCTGCGCGAACGCATGTCCGCCGTCGTCATCGATCCGGCCACGCTCGGACTGCTGCTCGCCTGCGTGTACGCGCTGGCCTCGTTCGCGCAGCTCGTGGTCGGCCGGCTGATCGACCGCTACCCGATCAAGCGGCTGCTGCTGGTGATCGCCGCCGCGCAGATCCCGCTGTTCGTCGCCGCCGCGCACGCGCACGGTTGGGCGTTCTACGCGCTCGTGATCGCGATGATGACGTTCGTGTTCGGCGCGATTCCGTTCACCGACGCGATGGTCGTGCGCTTCATCGACGATCGCATGCGTTCACGCGTCTCCGGCATGCGGATCACGATCTCCTTCGGCATCAGCTCGGTGGCGGTCTATCTGCTCGGCCCGGTGGTCAAGGCGGAAGGCTTCGACTTCCTTCTGCTCGCGATGGCCGCGATCGCGCTCGTCACCGTGGTCTCGGCGGCGTTCCTGCCCGCCGTCGCGCATCACTAGTCGAACAGCCGCGCCAGCGCCTGCCCCGGATCCGGCGCGCGCATGAACGCCTCGCCGACCAGGAATGCATTGACACCGGCGGCGCGCAGCGCGACCACGTCGATCGGGTGCAGGATGCCGCTCTCGGCGATCACGAGCTTGCCGGACGGAATGCGCGGCAGCAGGTCGGTCGTGGTCGCGAGCGACACCTCGAACGTGTGCAGGTTGCGGTTGTTGATGCCGATCAGGGCCGTTTCGAGCGCCAGCGCGACGTCGAGCTCCCGCGCGTCGTGCACCTCGACCAGCACGTCCATGCCGTAGCTTTGCGCCGCGCGCTCCAGCTCGCGCAGCCGCTGCGCATCGAGCGCGGCGACGATCAGCAGGATGCAGTCGGCGCCGAGCGCCCTCGCCTCCGTGACCTGATACTCGTCGACGATGAAGTCCTTGCGCAGCGCCGGCAGGCCGCTCGCCTGCCGCGCCTGGTCGAGATACTCGGGCGCGCCCTGGAAGAACTGCACGTCGGTCAGCACCGACAGGCAGGCAGCGCCGTGGCGCGCGTAGCCGTCGGCGATCACGGCCGGATCGAAGTCCTCGCGCAGCACGCCCTTCGACGGCGATGCCTTCTTGATCTCGGCAATCACCGCCGGCAGCCCGGCGGCAAGCTTCGCGCGCAGCGCGCCTTCGAACGGGCGCAGGTCGCGTCGCGCCTCGGCGCGCGCGCGCAGCGCCGCTAGCGGCTCGCGCGCGGCGGCGTGCGCGATCTCGGCGCGCTTGACGGCGATGATGCGTTCGAGGATGTCGGTCACTGCAATTCCTTGCGCTGTTCGGATTGTCGCCCCGGCGGAGGCCGGAGCCCAAGTTTCAGCGCCCGAAATTGGGCCCCGGCCTGCGCCGGGGCGACAGGCGAACCTTACGCTGCGAGCTTCTGCGTCAGCGCGACGAACTGGTCGAGCTTGCGCCGCGCCGCGCCGCTGGCGATCGTCTCGCGCGCGATCCGGAGGCCGTCGTCGATCGAGCCGGCCACGTCAGCGGCGTACAGCGCCACGCCGGCGTTCAGCGTCACGATCTCGCGCGGCGTGCCCTGCGCGTTCTCCAGCGCCTCCAGCACCATCGCGCGCGACTCGGTCGCATTGCTCACCTTCAGCCCGCGGTTCGACACCATGGAGAGGCCGAAGTCCTCGGGATGGATTTCGTACTCGCGCACGTCGCCGTTCTTCAGTTCGCCGACCATCGTCGCCGCTCCGAGCGACACCTCGTCCATGCCGTCCTTGCCGTAGACAACCAGCACGTGCCTCGATCCGAGCTGCTGCAGCACGCGCACCTGGATACCGACGAGGTCCGGGTGGAACACGCCCATCAACTGGTTCGGCGCGCCGGCCGGGTTGGTCAAGGGGCCCAGGATGTTGAAGATCGTGCGCACGCCGAGTTCCTTGCGCACCGGCGCGGCGTGCTTCATCGCCGCGTGATGGTTGGGCGCGAACATGAAGCCGATGCCGGTCTCCTCCAGGCAGCGCGCGACCTTGTCCGGCGCCAGGTTGATGTTGGCTCCGAGCGCTTCGAGCACGTCGGCGCTGCCCGAACTCGACGACACGCTGCGGCCGCCGTGCTTGGCCACGCGCCCGCCGGCCGCGGCCACCGCGAACATCGCCGCGGTCGAGATGTTGAATGTGTGCGCGGCGTCGCCGCCGGTGCCGACGATGTCGACCAGGTTCGCAGGGTCGGCGATCGGCACCTTGGTCGCGAACTCGCGCATGATTTGCGCGGCGGCAGCGATCTCGCCGATCGTCTCCTTCTTCACCCGCAGCCCCATCGTGACCGCGGCGATCTGCACCGGCGTCAGGTCCCCGCTCATCAGCTTGCGCCACAGCGACAGCATCTCGTCGTGGAAGATCTCGCGGTGCTCGATGCAGCGGACCAGCGCTTCGGTCGGCGTGATGGCCATGACTGACTCCTCAACGAAGTTCGACAGACTCCCTTCACCCCCCTCTCCCGCTGATGCGGGCGATGGAGCCCTGCTCTCTCCCCGATCACGGGGAGAGAGCCGGGGTGAGGGCGCCTTTCAGTTTTGACTCAGGAAGTTCCTCAGCAACTCATGCCCGTATTCGGTCGCGATCGATTCCGGATGGAACTGCACACCCTGCACTGCGAGCGTCTTGTGACGCAGCCCCATGATCTCGCCGTCGGCAGTCCACGCGGTGATCTCGAGACAGGCCGGCAGCGATGCGCGCTCGACCGCCAGCGAGTGGTAGCGGGTCGCGGTGAACGGCGACGGCAGCCCCTTGAAGACGCCCCCACCGGTGTGCTCGACCGGCGCGCACTTTCCGTGCATCAGCGTCTGCGCGCGGATCACCTTGCCGCCAAACGCGTGGCCGATCGCCTGGTGCCCGAGGCAGACGCCGAGGATCGGAACGCTACCGCTGAAGCGCTTCAGCACGTCGAGCGAGATGCCGGCCTCGGCGGGCGTGCACGGCCCCGGGGAAATGCAGATGCGGTCGGGCTTCATCGCGGCGATCTCGTCCAGCGTGATCTCGTCGTTACGCGCCACCCGCACGTCTTCACCCAGCTCGCCGAAGTACTGCACGAGGTTGTAGGTGAAGCTGTCGTAGTTGTCGATCATCAAGAGCATCTGATTCACCACAGAGGCACAGAGGCACAGAGAAATAATCAGAATCTCAGGCGCTTGATGCCATTACGAAGCACCGCTTCGTGAAGATTCAAGAGCAGTCCGGTTCGCACGCCCGAAAGCTTCAGATAGGTCAGCAGTTGCGCATCGTGAATCGGCTGCAATCGTTCAACGGATTTCAGCTCAACGACCAATTGATCCCGTACGATCAAGTCGATACGGTATCCCGCGTCGAGCTTCAAGCCTTTGTATTCGAGCGGAAGTTCGACTTGCCGCCGGAAGTCAAGCCCTCGCAGCGAAAGCTCGTGACACAAACACAATTCGTATGCGGACTCGAGCAGCCCGGGACCAAGCGCACGATGCACCTCGATCGCCGCGCCGATGACCTGCTCGGACAGCGAATCCCTCTGTGCCTCTGTGTCTCTGTGGTTCACTCAGCGCTTTCGTCGGCTGCGAAGAATGCTCCAAAGGCGAGGACCGCCCGCTCGATGCCCGCGCGGTCGACATCGAGATGCGTGACCAACCGCATCGACGCGTGCGGCAGCACGATGACTCCGCGCTGGCGCAGGAACGCCGCGAGCGCGGCGGCTCTGTCCGGCGGCACGCGGACGAACACCATGTTGGTATGCGGGCCGTCGACGGCGAGGACGTCGATCGCGCGCAGTCCGTCGGCCAGCCGTTGCGCGTTGGCGTGATCGTCGGCCAGCCGCGCGACGTGATGTTCGAGCGCGTACAGGCCCGCCGCGGCGAGCACGCCGGCCTGCCGCAGCGCGCCGCCGAGCATCTTGCGCGCCCGCCTTGCGCGCTCGATGAACTCGAGTGAACCCAGCAGCACCGAACCCACCGGCGCGCCGAGCCCCTTGCTCAGGCACACCGACACGCTGTCGAAGCCGCGCGCGAGTCCGCGTTCGCCGCAACCGAGCGCGGTTACTGCATTGAAGTAGCGCGCGCCGTCCAGATGCGTGGCCAGCCCGCGTGAATGCGCCAGCTCGGTCGCCTGCCGGCAGTAATCGAGCGGCACGGCCTTGCCGCCGAGGGTGTTCTCCAGCGCCAGCAGCCGCGTGCGCGCGTAGTGCGGATCGTCGGGCTTGATCGCGGCGGCGATCTTCTCGAGCGGCAGCGAGCCGTCCGGTGCGTGTTCGATCGGCTGCGGCTGGATCGAGCCGAGCACCGCCGCGCCGCCCGCCTCGTAGCGATACGTGTGCGCGTTCTGGCCGACGATCACTTCGTCGCCGCGCTGGCAATGCGTCATCAGCGCCGCGAGGTTGCTTTGCGTGCCGCTCGGCATGAAAAGCCCCGCCGCGAAGCCCAGCCGCTCTGCTAGCACGGCCTGCAGCCAGTTGACGGTCGGGTCGTCGCCGAATACGTCGTCGCCGACTTCGGCGTCGTGCATGGCCTTGCGCATGCCCAGCGTGGGCCGCGTGACAGTGTCGCTGCGCAGGTCGACGAGATCACTCGACATCGAAGCCGTCCTCCACCTGCTCGGCCGCGCGCAGCACGGCCCGTGCCTTGGCTTCCGTCTCGCGCCACTCCATCTCCGGCACCGAGTCGGCGACGATGCCGGCCGCGGCCTGCGCGTACAGCACGTTGCCCTTGATCACGCCGGTGCGGATCGCGATCGCCAGGTCCATGTCGCCGGCAAAGCTGAGATACCCGACCGCGCCACCGTAGATGCCGCGCTTGACCGGCTCGAGCTCGTCGATGATTTCCATCGCGCGCACCTTGGGCGCGCCGGACAGCGTGCCGGCGGGAAACGTCGCGCGCAGCACGTCGAGGTTGGTCAGGCCCTGCTTCAGCCTGCCCTCGACGTGGCTCACCAGATGCATCACGTGCGAGTAGCGCTCGATCACGTACTGCTCGGGCACCTTGACGCTGCCGATCTCCGCGATGCGGCCGATGTCGTTGCGCGCCAGATCGATCAGCATCAGGTGTTCGGCGCGCTCCTTCGGATCGGCGGCGAGTTCCTCGGCGAGTTTCGCATCCTGCTCCGGCGTGCCGCCGCGCGGGCGCGTGCCGGCGATCGGGCGGATTGCGACGACGCGCTCGCCGTCGCGCGTTTCGCTCCTCACCAGGATCTCGGGCGAGGCGCCGACGATGTGCGCATCGCCGAGGTCATAGAAGTACATGTACGGCGACGGGTTCAGCGTGCGCAGCGCGCGGTACAAACTCAGCGGTGCATCGGCGAACTGCTTGCTGATGCGTTGGCCGATCTGCACCTGCATCACGTCGCCGGCAGCGATGTATTCCTTCGACCGCGCCACCGCCGCGAGATATTTCTCCTTGCCGAACTCGCGCATCTCCGGCCGGCGCACGCTGGCGCGCGTGTGCGGCGGCTCGATGTGCCGGTGCAGCCGCGCGCGCAGCTCGCGCAGCCGCTCGCGCGCGCGCTGGAAACCTTCCGGATGCGTGGCGTCGGCGTACACGATCACGTAGGCGCGGCCGCTCAGGTTGTCGATGACCGCGAGCTCCTCGGTCAGCAGCAGGTGGATGTCGGGCAGGCCGAGGTCGTCGGGCTTGGGCTGCGCGAGCTTCTTCTCGATCAGCCGCACCGTGTCGTAGCCGAAATAGCCCGCCAGCCCGCCGCAGAAGCGCGGCAGCCCCGGCCGCACCGCGACCT
>JAKORH010000183.1 GCA_029777935.1 Pseudomonadota bacterium | reverse complement strand
GGTGGGAAAGCCCGCGCCGCCGCGGCCGCGCAGCGCCGACTTCTTCACCTCGGCGATCACCGCGTCGGGCGCGATCTTCTCGGCGAGGATCTTCTTCAGCGCCGCGTAGCCGCCGCGCGCCTCGTAGTCGCGCAGGCGCCAGTTGTCGCCGTTCAGTCCGGCCAGGATGAGCGGGTCGATGTGACGGCCGTGAAAGCAGGTCTGCACGCTCATCGGACTACCCTCCGCGCTGCGCGCTGCGGGATGAGCGCTTCGGAGCGGCCGTGCGCGCTCATCGGACTACCCTCCGCGCTGCGCGCTGCGGGATGAGCGCTTCGGAGCGCCCGTGCGCGCTCATGGCTTGGCCCGGCCCCTGAGCTCGTCGAGCAGCGTGTCGAGCTTGTCGTCGCTCATGAAGCTTTCCATGCGCTTGTTGTTCACCAGCAGCACCGGCGCGTCGCCGCACGCGCCCATGCACTCGCCTTCCTTCAGCGTGAATTGCCCGTCCGCGGACGTTTCGTTGAAATCGATGCCGAGCCTGCGCTTCAGGTGATTGGCCGCGCGGTTGGCGCCCGACAGCGCGCACGGCAGGTTGGTGCACACCGTGATCTTGAACCGGCCGACCGGCTCGGTGTCGCACATCTCGTAGAACGACACGACCTCGTACACGGCGACCGCCGGCATGCCGAGGTAGTCGGCGATCTCCTGCATCAGCTCCTTCGAGATCCAGCCGTGCTCGTCCTGCGCGATCGCCAGCGCCGCGATGACGGCCGACTGCCGCTGGTCGGGCGGGTACTTGGCGATCTCGCGGTCGATCTGCGCGAGCGCGGCCGCCGACAGCAGCGGCTTCGATTGCGGAACCGCGCTCATCGATCGATCTCCCCGAACACGATGTCCTGCGTGCCGATGATGGTGACGGCGTCGGCGATCATGTGTCCCTTCGTCATTTCGTCCAGCGACGCCAGGTGGGCGAAGCCGGGCGCGCGGATCTTCATCCGGTACGGCTTGTTGGCGCCGTCGCTGATCAGGTAGATGCCGAACTCGCCCTTCGGATGCTCGACCGCGGCATACGCCTCGCCCGCCGGTACGTGCATACCCTCGGAGAAGAGCTTGAAGTGATGGATCAGCTCTTCCATGTTGGTCTTCATCTCGACGCGCGACGGCGGCGCGATCTTGTGGTTGTCGGTGATCACCGGACCCGGATTGGCCCGCAGCCAGCCGGCACACTGGCGGATGATGCGGTTCGCCTGCCGCATCTCCTCCACCCGCACCAGGTACCGGTCGTACGAATCGCCGTTGCGGCCGACCGGAATGTCGAAGTCCACGCGGTCATACACTTCGTACGGCTGCTTCTTGCGCAGGTCCCATTCGATGCCGGAACCGCGCAGCATCGGCCCGGTGAAGCCGAGCTGCAGCGCGCGCTCGGGCGAAACCACGCCGATGCCGACCAGCCGCTGCTTCCAGATCCGGTTGTCGGTCAGCAGCGTCTCGTACTCGTCCACGTAGGCGGGAAAGCGGCGCGTGAAGTCCTCGATGAAGTCGAGCACCGAGCCCTGCCGGTTCGCGTTCAGGCGCTTCAGTTCCCCGGCGTCGCGGTACTTCGACGGCTTGTACTGCGGCATCGAGTCGGGCAGGTCGCGATACACGCCTCCCGGCCGGTAGTACGCCGCGTGCATGCGCGCGCCGGTCACCGCCTCGTAGACGTCGAACAGGTCCTCGCGCTCGCGGAACGCGTACAGCAGCACCGCCATCGCGCCCACGTCGAGCGCGTGCGCGCCGATCCACAGCAGGTGGTTCAGGATGCGCGT
>JAKORH010000182.1 GCA_029777935.1 Pseudomonadota bacterium | reverse complement strand
CCGTGCTCGCCGGAGATCACTCCGTCGAGACTCCGCGCGATCTGCATGATCCGCGCTACGGTGGCGTGCGCGGTGCGCAGCATCTGGTAGTCGTCGGAGTTGACCGGGATGTTGGTGTGCACGTTGCCGTCGCCGGCGTGCATGTGCAGCGCGACGAATACGCGCCCGTGCAGCACGCGCCGGTGGATCGCCTCGCAGTCGGCCAGTACCGGTGCGAACGCGGCGCCGGAGAAGATGCGTTCCAGCGGCGCGCGCACCTCGGTCTTCCAAGACACGCGGATCGTGCGTTCCTGCAGGAGGTCGATCAAGGTAACGCCTCCCTCATCCCCGTCCCTTCTCCCGGAGGGAGAAGGGTGAGTCGGCCCCTCTCCCTCCGGGTGAGGGGTGGGGGTGAGGGCCACCGGCGCAACGACGGGGTGCGCCACATGCGTGATCCCGAGCACCGTCAGTTGCGGCGCTGTCGCCGCGACCGGCGAATCGAAGTGTTCCAGCAGGTAGCGCCAGCGCTCGCGCACGTAGGCGATCAGCTCGCGCGCCTGCTCGATGCGGTCGCCGAGGATCTCGTCGCGCGGCAGGCGGTCGAACTCGACGTCGCCCGTCTTGCCGAGATGGATCTCGCCGGCAAGATGGACGTCGATCTGGTCCAGCAGTTCGAGCTTGTTGCGGATCGACAGCTCGATGTTGATGCGCTCGATCGCATTGGTGTAGTCGCCCATCCGCTCGAGCGGGATGACGACGTCCTCGTTCAGCTTGAACGCGTTGGTGTGGCGCGCGATCGCGGCAGTCTTGGCGCGGTCGAGCCAGAACTTCCGGCGCGCTTCGCTGCTTGCCGCGATGAAGCCTTCACCGGCGCGCGCGTTGGCGATCCGCACCACCTCGCTCGCCGCGCGCGCCACCGCTGCATCGTCGTCGCCGACGAGGTCGCCGAGCAGCACCATCTTCGGCAGCACGCCGCGTTTGGATTTCGTCGTGTAGCCGACCGCGCGCAGATAGCGCTCGTCGAGATGCTCCAGCCCGGCCAGCAGCACGCCGTCGGGCTTCGCCGCCAGCAGGTCCTTGATCTCGACGATCGACGGCACCGCGTCGCGCGCGTTGCCGAAGAACTCCAGGCACACGGTGCGGCTGTAGCGAGGCATCCGGTGCAGCAGCCAGCGCGCCGAGGTGACGATGCCGTCGCATCCTTCCTTCTGGACGCCGGGCAGCCCGCCGAGAAACTTGTCGGTGACGTCCTTGCCGAGCCCGACCTTGCGGAAGCGCCGGCCCTCGATCTCGATCCGCTCGCGCTTGAGTATCCGGGCGCGCTCGGCATCCTGGCGGCCGTCCTTCCACACCAGATCGAACTTGGCCACTGCCGCGTCGTGGATCTTGCCGAGGTTGTGCTCGACGCGTGTGACCTCGAGCCAGTTGCCCTCAGGGTCGACCATGCGCCACCACACGAGGTTGTCGAGCGCGGTGCCCCACAGCACGGCCTTCTTGCCGCCGGCGTTCATCGCGATGTTGCCGCCGATGCACGAGGAGTCGGCCGAAGTCGGATCGACCGCGAACACCAGTCCGGCGCGCTCGGCGGCGTCGGCCACGCGGCGCGTGACCACGCCGGCGCCGGAGAAGATCGTGAAGCGCTTCTGCGCCACGCCCGGCAGCGTCGTTTCCTCCGCCTCGCCGAGCCGCTCCAGCTTCTCGCAGTTGATCACTGCCGACCGCGGCGTCAGCGGCACCGCGCTGCCGGTGTAGCCGGTACCGCCGCCGCGCGGAATCACGGTCAACCCGAGTTCGAAGCAGGCGCGCACCAGCGCGGGCACTTCGTCCTCGGAATCCGGAGTCAGCACCACGAACGGGTACTCGACGCGCCAGTCGGTGGCATCGGTCACGTGCGACACGCGCGCGAAGGCGTCGAAGCACGCGTTGTCGCCGCGGGTGATGCGGTTGAAGAGCTTCTTCGCCCGCTTGCGCAGGTCCCAGGTGTCGCGGAATTCGCGCTCGAACTTCGCCACGCAGCGGCGCGCGGCGTCGAGCAGCACGCCGACCTTCGCGTCGCGCTCGGCATCGGTCGGCTCGCGGCGCTTGTCGATCTCGCCCAGGCGATGATGCAGCGCTTCGATCAGCAGCGCGCGCCGCTTCGGGTTGTCGAGCAGGTCGTCCTGCAGGTACGGATTGCGCTGCACGACCCAGATGTCGCCGAGCACCTCGTACAGCATGCGTGCCGAGCGGCCCGTGCGGCGCTCCGCACGCAGTTCGTCGAGCACGCGCCACGCTTCGCTGCCGAGCAGCCGGATCACGATCTCGCGATCCGAGAACGACGTGTAGTTGTAGGGGATCTCGCGCAGGCGCGCCGGTGCTTCGGCGGGTAGCGCTCGGCGGGTCAGGTTCGGCGGCAGCGGCGCGTTCATCGCAGTCGATCGGCAAGCGGCCAACGGTCAACGGCGGCGCGGCTTGAAGACCGATTTTACGTTTTCGCTGCAGTGCGGGCCTTGCAGCGGCCGGAGAAAGACACTGCGCGGCGCACGGTTTGTGCTTTCTGCGGCCGGCATACGGGATTCCCGGATTCCGGCCGTCGACGGCGCTGATATAAGTCGCGCGTCGGACCACAACAAGATCACGAGGAGACACGATGATCGATCGACGCCGATTTGCCGCCGGCGTGGCTGCCGGCGGCGCGGGGGCGCTGTTACCGGCGTGGGCGCGCGCCGCGACCGCGGAACTGGGCTTTGCCGAACTGCCTGCCGGCGCGGTGGCCGGGCAGTCGCTGGACGCGCTGCCGGGCAAGGTGCCGCTGATCCGCAAGAGCTACCGGCCGCCGAACTACGAGACGCCCGTCGAGTATCTCGGCGACGTGATCACGCGCAACGATGCGTTCTTCGTGCGCTGGCACCTGTCGGGCATTCCCGAGGTGAAGGCCGAGACGTGGCGCCTGAACGTCGGCGGCGAGGCGGCCGACAAGCAGGTGAGCTTCACGCTGCAGGAACTGAAGTCGCAGTTTCCGCAGGTCGAGGTGGTCGCGGTGTGCCAGTGTTCGGGCAACCGGCGCGGCCTCTTCGAACCGCACGTGGCCGGCGTGATCTGGGGGCCCGGCGCGATGGGCAACGCCCGCTGGCGCGGTGTGCGGCTGAAGGACGTGCTGGCGCGCGCCGGCGTGAAGAAGGAGGCGGTCGAAATCTCGTTCGACGGCGCCGACGGGCCGCCCGTGGCCGCGACGCCCGATTTCGTCAAGAGCCTGCCGATGTGGAAGGCGCTCGACGACGACACGCTGATCGCCTTCGAGATGAACGGTGCGCCGCTGCCGCACTTCAACGGTTTTCCCGCGCGGTTGATCGTGCCGGGCTGGACCGCGACGTACTGGGTGAAGATGCTGACCGACATCCAGGTGCTGAACAGGCCGTTCACCGGCTTCTGGATGGCGAGCGCGTATCGCGTGCCGGTCGGCAAGTTCCCGGTCGTCGACCGCTTCATCACGCAGGAAACCGCGGCCAACACGCCGATCACGCAGATGGTGACCAACTCGCTGATCACCAACCTGCGCGTCGGCCAGCGCGTGGCCGCGGCGCAGGGGCTGGAGGTGCGCGGCGTGGCATGGGACGGCGGCAGCGGCATCGTCGCTGTCGACGTGACGTTCGACGGCGGCGCCAACTGGATGCGCAGCGTGCTCGGCGACAACATCGGCCGCTACTCGTTCCGCACCTTCTCGCTGCGGGTGCCGAAGCTGGCGGCAGGCAACTACGAGGTGATGGCGCGCGCGACCAGCGCCAACGGCACCACGCAGACCTTCACGCTGATCCACAACCCCGCCGGCTACCAGCACAACGTGGTGCAGCGGATCCCGATCACGGCGGCCTGACGATGAGCACGGACATGAAGCGCTTGATTGCAGTCGCCGCGACGCTGATTCCGCTCGCGGCGCTCGCCGACGAATCGAAGATCGTGCTGAAGGACGCGCCGGGCCGCAACGTCGTGCTGGCCAACTGCACGATGTGCCACAGCGTCGACTACATCGAGATGAACTCGCCGTTCATGGACCACAAGGTGTGGGAGGCCGAAGTCGCCAAGATGCGCAACGTGTACAAGGCGCCGATCTCGGAGGCCGACGCGCGCACGATCGCCGAGTACCTCGCGGCCAACTACGGTGCACCGGCGAAGAAATAGAGCTCGCCGCACTACCCTTCGCGCTGCGCGCTGCGCGCTCCGGGCTGAGCGCTTCGGAGCGGCCGTACGCGCTCAGGCGGCGAGCGGGGGCTCCTGCATCACGGCGATCTGCTCGCGCAGTTCGAGGACGCGCGCCTCCCAGTAGCGCGGCGTGTCGAACCATGGGAACGCGGCTTTGAATGCCGGATCGTCCCAGCGCCGCGCGATCCACGCCGAATAGTGGATCAGCCGCAGCGTGCGCAGCGCCTCCACCAGGTTCAGCTCGCGCCGGTCGAACGCGGAGAAATTCTCGTACCCTGCGAGCAGGTCCGCCAGTTGCACCTGCATCTCGGCTCGGTCACCCGACAGCAGCATCCACAGGTCCTGCACCGCAGGACCCGTGCGCGCGTCGTCGAAGTCGACGAAGTGCGGCCCGGCGTCGGTCCACAGCACGTTGCCCACGTGCACGTCGCCGTGCAGCCGGAGCGTGCGCACGTCGCCCGCGCGCTCGTAGCAGTGCCGCACCTCGTCGAGCGCCTGCGCGACCACGCCGGCATACACGTCGGCGAGTTCGTGCGGCAGCCAGCCGCTGTCGAGCAGGTACGCGCTCGGTTCGTCTCCGAAGGCGGCGATATCGAGCGCCGGACGGTGCGCGAAGCGCTTGCTGCGGCCCATCGCGTGGATGCGGCCGATGAAGCGGCCGAGCCACACGCGCACGTCGCGCTCCTCGATCTCCGGCGCGCGCCCGCCGCGGCGCGGATACAGCGCGAAGCGAAAGCCCGCGCGTGCGTGCAGCGTGCGGCCGCCGAGCGCGAGCGGCGGCACCGCGGGCACCTCGGCGTCGGCCAGTTCCTGCGTGAAGGCGTGCTCCTCGAGGATCTGCGCGTCGCTCCACCGTTCGGGGCGGTAGAACTTGGCGACGACGAAGCGCTGCACGCCGTCCTCGACGCCGACCTGGAATACGCGGTTCTCGTAGCTGTTCAGCGCCAGCAGCGTGCCGGTGCTCGCCAGCCCGACTGCGTCGATCGCGTTGAGCACGGCGTCGGGCGTCAGGTCGGCGAACGGAGGTGTGCGCGGGCCGGCAGTTTCGTCGTCGCGGGTCGTGTCCATGCTTCCGATGGTATCGGGGATGCGCAGTGACCGGCGGTGCGCTGTGCCGGACATCTCTGGGCCAGCGGCGTCAAGCGCGTCCGCCGACGGGTTCGCCGCCGATGCAGCAGCGCCATTCAATGCGGGCCGTTGCGGCTGGGCTCAGATACCCTTGCCCTTCGCCCGCTCCAGGTACTTGCTGCTCGCCGTATCGACGCGCACGCGGTCGCCGGTCTTGATGAACAGCGGCACCAGCACCTCCACGCCGTTGTCGAGCTTCGCGCTCTTCATCGCGCTCGTGTCGCGCTGGTGCGTCGGCTCTGCGGTCTCGGCCACTGCGAGCTCGACCGCGTCGGGCAGAACGACGTACAGCGGCCGGCCCTCGTGGCTCTCGACCACGGCTTCCAGCCCCGGCGCGATGAACGCCCTGGCGGGGCCGAGTGCGGCGGCCGCGACCGGCAACTGCTCGTACGTCTGCGGGTTCATGAAGTAGTAATCGTCGCCGTCGGCGTAGATGAACTGCCAGCGCGCGCGCTCGACATCGATCGGCTCGAGCCGCTCTTCCGGGCGGAAGCGGCGTTCGACCGTGTGGCGCGAGCGCAGGTTCAGCAGCTTGGCGTGCATCACGCCGCCCAACTGCCCGCCCCCCGCATGGCCGGAGGCCTCGATCACGCGATAGAACTCACCCTCGAAGCGGAGCACCGTGCCGGTGCGCAATTCGGAAGCCAGCATGGTCGGTTCCTTTCCCGTGGCGACATTATGTTCATTCCGCCAGGGACAGTGTCACGCGCGTTACAGCACCAGCAAATGCCTGCGCGTCGCACCGCGCACGGCCGACAGCGGGATCGCGGCGTCGAAGGTGACGAAGCGGCCGCCGTGCTTGACGGCGAGCGCGAGCAGGTACGCATCGGTGATCTGACGCGGGCCGTGCAGGCGGGTCACGTCGAACGCCTTCTCATCGCGCAGCGAGACGTCGTCCGGCCAGAACTCGTGATCCGTGCGGCGACAGACGTCGGCGAGGTGCTTCGCCGCGGTTGCCGGCGGGACCTTCTGGTCACGACTGTAGCCCGGCGTACTCAGGATGCGCACGGCCCCGTTTTCGGTCAGCGGGCAGGACGCGACAGCAGGCTCCTCGGCGTCGAACCACTGGTTCACGCGCGGGGCGAAGACGTGCGAATCGTCGAGCAGCGCGAGCCAGACGTTCACGTCGAGGAGCGCGCGCATTCAGACTCCCAGCTCGTCGCGCAGCCGGTTCACGTGCTCGTTGGTGATGACCTCGCCGCGTTTCGGCAGCAGGGCGAACCGTCCGCGGGTCCGCCCTTTCTTCGCGCCGGGCATCGGTGCGGCGAGTCCCGCCCGCGCCAATTGCGTCAGCGCGGCCCCGGTGGAAATCTTGTCCTTGCGCGCGCGCTCCTTGGCTGCGAGCAGCACGTCGTCGTCGATTTCGAGGGTGGTGCGCATCGCTGCTCCCGTGATGACTTGATGCGGTCCCATCATAGCATCAACGACGGCGCCGCGGCGCGCAGCGCGGCCGGCCGCGCGTGATACCTTCGCCGCGATCAATCGAGGAAGGGGCCATGCCCGCGCAGGAATATCTGCGCCGCATATTGACGGCGCGCGTGTACGACGTGGCGATCGAGTCGCCGCTGGAAGAGGCGCCGAAGCTGTCGGAGCGGCTCGGCAATCGCGTGCTGCTCAAGCGCGAGGACCTGCAGCCGGTGAAGAGCTTCAAGCTGCGCGGCGCCTACAACCGGATGGCGAAGCTCGCGCGCGAGGAACTCAAGCGCGGCGTGATCGCGGCCAGCGCCGGCAACCACGCGCAGGGTGTGGCGATGGCAGCGCAGAAGCTCGGCTGCCGCGCGGTGATCGTGATGCCGGTGACCACGCCCGAGGTCAAGGTCGATGCGGTGCGCGCGCGCGGCGCCGACGTGGTGCTGCACGGCGACTCGTATTCGGACGCGGCCGCGCATGCGCTCGAACTGCAGGCCAGGCAGAAGCTGACCTTCGTGCACCCGTTCGACGATCCGGACGTGATCGCGGGCCAAGGCACGATCGGCATGGAGATCCTGCGCCAGCACCATCCGGTTGATCACGGGCCGCTCGCCGCGGTGTTCGTCGCCATCGGCGGCGGCGGGCTGATCGCGGGCGTAGGCGCGTACATCAAGGCGCTCGCGCCCGAGGTCAAGGTCATCGGCGTGCAGACGGTCGACTCCGACGCAATGGCGCGTTCGCTCGAGGCGAACCGGCGCGTGACGCTGCACGACGTGGGACTGTTCTCCGACGGCACCGCGGTGCGCCAGGTCGGCGAGGAGACGTTCCGGCTCGCCCGGCAGTTCGTCGACGAGGTGGTGCGCGTCGACACCGACGCGATCTGCGCCGCGATCAAGGACGTGTTCCAGGACACGCGCTCGATCCTGGAGCCCGCGGGCGCGCTGGCGATCGCCGGCATGAAGGCGTATGCCGCGCGCGAGCAGCTCAAGGGACGGACGCTGGTCGCGATCCAGAGCGGCGCCAACATGAACTTCGACCGCCTGCGCTTCGTCGCCGAGCGCACCGAGGTCGGCGAGGCGCGCGAGGCGCTGTTCGCGGTCACGATCCCCGAGGTGCGCGGCAGCTTCCGCCGCTTCTGCGAGCTGGTCGGCCACCGCAACGTGACCGAGTTCAACTACCGCATCTCGGACGCGAACGTCGCGCACGTGTTCGTCGGCATCGCCACCGGCAGCGCAGGCGACAACGAGAAGCTGGCCAGGTCGTTCCGCGCGCACGATTACGCGACCGTCGACCTGACGCACGACGAACTGGCCGAGGAGCACATCCGCTACATGGTCGGCGGCAAGAGCGCGCTCGCGGAAGGCGAGGTCATCTACCGCTTCGAGTTTCCCGAACGGCCCGGCGCGCTGATGAAGTTCCTGACCAGCATGGGGCCGACCTGGAACATTTCGATGTTCCACTATCGCAACCAGGGCGCCGACTACTCGCGCGTGCTGGTCGGCCTGCAGGTGCCGAAGGGCGAGCGCGGCCGGTTCAGGGAGTTCCTGGCCACGCTCGGCTACCGCCACTGGGAAGAGACCGACAACCCGGCCTACAAGCTCTTCCTCGCGTGAATATTCGGTCCCGTCGAATATTCGGCTGACGCGCGGTCAACCGCCCCGCACACTGCGTCTCGCCGCGGGGACGGCGCGACGGGAGGCGGGCGATGACGGCAGCGGGCTATGAGCTTTGCGAGGTGCGGGTCGAGGACTGGATACTCGCCGCGCTGCGAATGCAGCACGTACTGAGCCTGAAGCCGCGCCGGCGCCGCTTGCGCCGCCCGGTGCGGCCGGCCGCGCGGCCGAGGTCCGCGCGCGGCAGCCTGTGGGTGATGCTCGCGGCCTGCTGCGTCGGTTACTGTCTGCTCTGACAGCGCCGCGCGCTGCGTCAGTTCGCGCGCGAGATTTCCAGCGCGCGCAGCGCCGCCGCGGTTCGGTTCTCGACGCCGAGCTTGGCGAAGACGTGCTCGAGGTGCTTGTGCACGGTGCGAGGGCGGATCGCGAGGATCGCCGCGATCTCGGCGTTGCTCTTGCCGGCCGCGAGCCAGCGCAGGATCTCGCGCTCGCGTGCGGTCAACCCGTAGTCGCGCGCGGGCGCCGCGGCGGCAGCGCACTCGATCAGCAGCGTCAGCGTTTCCTCGCCCTGCAGCAGGTGCAGCTTCAGCGTGTGCGCGGCGGTGGCGAGCACCAGCGGGCCCGGGTCGAACGTCGCCCACGACGGTTCGACCCGCGCGCGCATCCACCGATCGATCGGCTCCGGCAGCCGCTCGCCGGCGCGCACGTTGCCCGCGAAACCCGCGTACGCGAGCCACCTGAGCGCCTGCTCGGAGCTTCTCGCGACGCGGCGCGCGCGGTCGAGCACGATCACCGCCATGCCGGCCCCGATCAGCGCATCGTTAAGCTGCGCCAGCGTGCGCCGCGCGCGCAGCCGCGCTTCCTGCGCCATGTACTCGGCGCCGAGCTGGAAGCGCAGCGTGTCGAGAAGCGCGCAGTCGCGGTCGGAGAAATCGCGCCGGGCGCGATTCAGCACGAAGCTCACCAGTCGCGCCGAGTCGACGTGGACGGGCACTGCGACCACGTAGTCGATGCCGATGCGGCCGTAGTAGTCCGCGTACAACGCAGAGCGACGGAAGCTCGAATCGGGCAGCGAGTCGGAGATGCGGTGCGCGCCGACACCGAGGTGCGTCGCGTGGAAGCGCACCAGCGGATGGCTCTGGAAGAAGCGGTTGAAGCAGGCAACGTCCGCGTCGGTCAGCGCGCCGTCGGGCCAGGTCACGACGCTGCGCGTGCCGGCACGCAGGTCGCAGTAGCTCAACGTGACCAGATCGGCGCCGACCAGGCCCGCCAGCCCCGAGATGGCTGAGCGCGCGAAGTGCTCCATCGTCGGCGCTTCGGCGCGCTGTGCGCGCAGGAAACCGAGCGCGCGCTTCAGGTCGGCTCCGGTCAACTGGCTTGCCGCGGACGCAGTCATCGACGGGCTCCCGCGCCGCGTACGCCGGACTGCGTATGGGCGCGCCCGGCTGCGGCGCGAAGACTATAGCTCGCGGCGCGCGCTCTGCACGCGGCGCCGCACCGACGAACCGAAGCGAAAGGAGGCAGGCGATGAACACGGCGGAACTGAAGCACTTCGACCGGCCCGACGACGTGCGCGAATTCCCGCGCGGGCGGCTCGAGCTGGTTACGATCGGCGGCGCCACCGTGGGCCGCGCGATCTTCGAGCCCGGCTGGCGCTGGCTGACCTCGGTGCAGCCTCTGGCGAACACGAAGAGCTGCGAGGCGCCGCACTTCCAGTACCACGTTTCGGGCGTGCTGATGGTGAAGATGGACGACGGCACCGAACTCGAATGCCGGCCCGGCGACGTGTCGCTGCTGCCTTCCGGCCACGACGCTTGGGTG
>JAKORH010000181.1 GCA_029777935.1 Pseudomonadota bacterium | reverse complement strand
GCGGCGCTTGCGTTCGTCGCGCGCGGCGAGGCGCCGCTCGGCATCGTCTATGCGACCGACGCACTGATCGAGAAGAACGTGAAGGTCGTCGGCGTGTTCCCGGCGGGGACATACCCAACCATCACGTACCCGGCGGCGCTGCCGGTCGGCGCGCGCGCCGGCGGTGCGGCCTTCCTCGATTTCCTGGCGGGCCCCGTCGCCGGCGCTGCCTTCGCGCGCTACGGGTTCAGCGCGGTCACAGGCGCGCGAACCGCGCCGTGAAGTGCCGCATCAGCCGCGGCTCCTCGACGATGCGCAAGCCGCGCAGCTGCGTGCGCGCACCAGCGACCTCCGCAAACACCTCGACCAGGTAATCGGCGTGGCTCTGTGTGTACACGCGCCTCGGGAATGCGAGGCGCACGAGATCGAAACGCGCGGGCAGTTCGCGGCCGTCGGGCTGGCGGCCGAACATCACGGTACCGATTTCGCAGCTGCGCACGCCGCCCACCTCGTAGAGCGCCACCGCCAGCGCCTGGCCCGGGTAAGCGAGCGGCGGGATGTGCGCGAGCATCGTGCGCGCGTCGATGAATACCGCATGGCCGCCGACCGGCTGCACGATCGGCACATCGAGCGCGAGCAGGCGTTCGCCAATGTATTCGTTGCAGCGCACGCGATAGCGCAGGTACTCCTCGTCGACGACCTCCGCGAGCCCGGCGGCAATCGCTTCGAGATCCCGTCCCGCGAGCCCGCCGTAGGTCGGGAAGCCTTCGGTCAGGATCAACCGGTTGCGGGCCGCGAGTGCGAGCCCGTCGTCGTTCAGCGCGAGCCAGCCGCCGATATTGGCGAGGCCGTCCTTCTTCGCGCTCATCGTCATGCCGTCCGCGAGCGAGAACGTCTCGCGCACGATGTCGCGCACGCTGCGCGCCTGCTGGCCGGGTTCGCGCTGCTTGACGAACCAGGCATTCTCCGCGAAACGACACCCGTCGATGATCAGCGGTTTGCCATGGCGGGTGGCGAGCGCTCGCACGGCCCGCAGGTTCCCGAGTGACACCGGCTGGCCACCACCGGCGTTGTTGGTGAGCGTCATCATCACGCACGGCACGGCCGCGCCGCGCTCCCCGAGCAGCCGGTCGAGCGCCGCGATGTCCATGTTGCCCTTGAAAGGGAACACGCTCGCGAAATCGGCGGCCTCGGCGCACGGCAGGTCGAGCGCTTCGGCGCCGGTCGCCTCGATGTTGCCGCGGGTCGTGTCGAAATGCGTATTCGACGGGATCACGCGGCCGGCGCCGCCGAGGATTGCAAAGAGGATCGCCTCCGCCGCACGCCCTTGATGGGTCGGGATCACGTGGCGGAAGGGCATCAGGTCCTGCACGGCGTCCCGGAATCTGTAAAACGACGTCGAGCCCGCGTCCGACTCGTCGCCGCGCATCACCGCGCTCCACTGGGCGGCGCTCATCGCGCCCGTACCGGAGTCGGTCAGCAGGTCGATCAGCACGTCGTCGGAATGCAGGCCGAAGAGGTTGAAATGCGCGTCCGCCACCAGCCGCTCGCGGTCGGCCCGGGTCGTCAG
>JAKORH010000180.1 GCA_029777935.1 Pseudomonadota bacterium | reverse complement strand
TAACCACGGCTCTTTCGGGGCGAACCCGGGGGTCGCGAGGAACACAGATGGCTCGTTTCCAACAGCAGTATCGCGAGAAAGTCGTGCCCGAGCTCATGCAGAAGTTCGGGTACAAGTCCGTGATGGAAGTGCCGCGGATCACCAAGATCACGCTGAACATGGGCGTGTCGGAGGCGGTGGCCGACAAGAAGGTCGTCGAGAACGCGGCGGGCGACCTCACGAAGATCGCCGGCCAGAAGGCGGTGATCACCAAGGCGCGCAAGGCGATCGCGAACTTCAAGATCCGCCAGGGCTATCCGATCGGCTGCATGGTGACGCTGCGCGGCGCGCGCATGTACGAGTTCCTCGACCGCCTGGTGACGATCGCGCTGCCGCGCGTGCGCGACTTCCGCGGCGTGTCGGGTCGCGCCTTCGACGGGCGCGGCAACTACAACATCGGCGTGAAGGAACAGATCATCTTTCCGGAAGTCGAGTACGACAAGGTCGACGCGCTGCGCGGGCTGAACATCAGCATCACGACGACCGCGAAGAACGACGAGGAATGCAAGGCGCTGCTGTCGGCCTTCCGTTTCCCGTTCCGCACTTAATCCAGCAAACGAGCAAGGGTCAGTCGACGTGGCCAAACTCTCCCTGATCAACCGCGAGCTCAAGCGCGCGGCTCTGGTGAAGAAATATGCCGGCAAGCGCGCGGCGCTCACGGAAATCATCGAGGACCAGTCCCGGTCCGAGGAAGACCGTTACCAGGCGCGACTGAAGCTGCAGCAGCTGCCGCGCAACGCGAATCCCACGCGCATCCGCAACCGGTGCGACCTCACCGGGCGGCCGCGCGGCACGTTCCGCAAGTTCGGCCTGGCGCGCAACAAGCTGCGCGAATACGCGATGCGCGGCGAAGTGCCGGGCATGACGAAGGCGAGCTGGTAGGCGAGGTATCAAGATGAGCATGAGTGACCCCATCGCCGACATGTTCACGCGCATCCGCAATGCGCAGGGCGTGGACAAGGAATCGGTGCGCATGCCCTCCTCGAAGCTGAAGGTGGCGATCGCCCAGCTGCTGCAGGACGAGGGCTACATCGACGGCTACGCGGTGCAGGCCGAGGGCCCGAAGGCCGAGCTCGACATCCGGCTGAAGTACTACGCGGGCCGTCCCGTGATCGAGCGGCTCGAGCGCGTGTCGCGCCCCGGGCTGCGCGTGTACCGCGGCCGCGAGGCGTTGCCGCAGGTGATGAACGGCCTGGGCGTGGCGATCGTGTCCACCTCCAAGGGCCTGATGACCGACCGCAAGGCGCGCGCGAGCGGCATGGGCGGCGAGATCATCGGCTTCGTGGCGTAAGGAGCGCGTCGTGTCCCGTATCGGAAAGATGCCGATTCCCGTGCCGAGCGGCGTGGACGCCGCGATCGGCGCGGCCGAGATCGTCGTGAAGGGGCCGCTGGGCTCGCTGTCGCAGCGCCTGTCGCCGCTCGTGCGCATCAAGCGCGAGGGCGCCGAGCTGCTGATCGAGCCGGCCGACGAGACGCGCGAGGCCAACGCGATGAGCGGCACCACGCGCGCGATCGTCGCCAACATGGTCACCGGCGTCACCAGGGGCTTCGAGCGCAGGCTCACGCTCGTGGGCACCGGCTACCGCGCGCAGGCGCAGGGCCAGAACCTGAACCTGCAGCTGGGCTTCTCGCACCCGATCGTCTACAAGCTGCCGGCCGGCGTGACCGCCGCGACGCCCACGCAGAACGACGTGCTCATCAAGGGCAGCGACCGCCAGAAGGTGGGCCAGGTGGCCGCCGAGATCCGCGCGTTCAAGCCGCCCGAGCCGTACAAGGGGAAGGGCGTGCGCTACTCCGACGAGCGGGTGTCGCTCAAGGAAGTGAAGAAGAAGTAAGCCGGGCGTGGCCATCTGAAGGACATTGCAGACATGGACAAGAAGCAAGCACGCTTGCGCCGCGGCCGCCAGACGCGGCTGAAGATCCGCGAACTGCGCGCGAACCGGCTCACGGTGAACCGCACGAACCAGCACATCTACGCGTCGATCGTCGACCCGTCGGGCGCGAAGGTGCTGGTCACCGCGTCGACGGTCGAGGCCGACCTGCGCACCGCGCTCGCCGACAAGCAGGGCAAGGGCGGCAACACGGGCGCGGCCGCGATGGTCGGCAAGCGCCTCGCCGAGAAGGCGCTGGCCGCGGGCATCGACAGCGTGGCGTTCGATCGCGCCGGCTTTCGCTATCACGGGCGCGTGAAGGCGCTCGCCGATGCGGCGCGTGAAGCCGGGCTGAAATTCTGATCGGGGTATCGGGAATGGCAAAGATTCAAGCACGGGTGGGCGCCGAGGATCGCGACGACGGACTCAAGGAGAAGATGATCTCCGTGAACCGCGTCACGAAGGTCGTCAAGGGCGGTCGCATCCTGGGCTTCGCCGCGCTCACCGTCGTCGGCGACGGCGACGGTCGCGTGGGCATGGGCAAGGGCAAGGCGCGCGAGGTGCCGGTCGCCGTGCAGAAGGCGATGGACGAGGCGCGCCGCAAGATGTTCAAGGTGAGCCTGCGCAACGGCACGCTGCAGCACACGGTGTACGGGCGCCACGGCGCCTCGGTCGTGTTCCTCGCGCCCGCGCCCGAGGGCACCGGCATCATCGCGGGGGGCCCGATGCGCGCGATCTTCGAGGTCGTGGGCGTGGCCAACGTCGTGGCCAAGAGCCACGGCTCGACGAACCCCTACAACCTGGTGCGCGCGACGCTCAAGGCGCTGCAGAACATGAACACCCCGTCCGAGATCGCCGCCAAGCGCGGCAAGTCGGTCGAGGAGATCTTCGCGGCCTGAGGGCCGCCCCACGCAGCAGGCGCGCCGCCGCGAGGGCGCGCGCAGGCGCAGGAAGAGTCACGATGGACAAGAAGACGCTGAAGGTCACCCTGGTGCGCAGCCCGATCGGCACGCGCGAGTCGCATCGCGCGACGGTGCTGGGGCTGGGCCTGAAGAAGGTCAACCAGACGCGCGAGCTGGAAGACACCCCGGCCGTGCGGGGGATGATCACGCGCGTGCTCTACCTCGTGCGCGTGTCCTGAGCGCGCACCGCGGCACACGAACGAGCGATCCGAC
>JAKORH010000179.1 GCA_029777935.1 Pseudomonadota bacterium | reverse complement strand
TACACCGCGCTCATCGCGGCGGCCTCGGTCGGCGTGAACAGGCCCGAGTAGATGCCGCCCATCACGATGATGATCAGCAGCAGGCCCCAGACGCTCTTGCGGAACGCGTTCCAGCGCTCCAGCCACGTCGCTTTCGGATTGCGCGGGTAGTTGAAGCGCCAGGCGCGGTACCACGTCACCAGCCCCAGCATCGAGGCCAGCGCGATCCCAGGCAGCACGCCGGCCATGAACAGCGCGCCGACCGAGGTGTTGGTCGCGACCGAATACATGACCATCACGATCGAGGGCGGGATCAGGATGCCGAGCGCGCCGGACGTGGTCATCACGCCGGCGCCGAAGCGCTTCGGAAAGCCGGCCTTGACCATCGCCGGCATCAGGATCGAGCCGATCGCGACCACGGTCGCGGGCGACGATCCGGACACCGCGGCGAACAGCGCGCACGCGACCACGCCGGCCAGCCCCAGGCCGCCGGCCCAGTGGCCGACCATCGAGGCGGCGAAGTTGATCATCCGCCGCGCCACGCCGCCGTGCGTCAGGAAGTTGCCGGCGAGGATGAAGAAAGGGATCGCCATGATCTCGAACTTCTCGATGCCGGTGAAGAGCTTCAGCGCCACCGATTCGACCGGCACCGTCGTCATCGTGAACAGGAAGGTGAGCACCGTGAGGCCGAGCGAAATCGAGATCGGCATGCCGGTGAGCATCAGCGCGATCAGCAAGCCGAAGATGATGAGCGCGTTCATTTGCGATCCTCCTCGGCGTCGGTCCTGGCCGGCGGCTCCGTCAGCCGCTTCGGATGCAGGTCGTCGTCCATCTGGAACACGGTCTCCGCGGCCGGGGCCGCCTCGACCCCCTCGACGTGCGACACGTCGTGGTGCGGCAGCTCACCGCTGCGGTAGAAGCGGAACGCGACCTGGATGAAGCGGAAGCACATCAGGAACGAGCCGAGCGGCACGCACAGGTAGACGATCCACTTCGGCAGTTCGAGATCGGGCGAGGTCTGGTCGGTGAACGACAGCTCGTAGACGAACTTGGCGCCGAAGCTGCCGACGATGAAGGTGAAGAACGCGCCGGCGAGCAGGCCGAAGATGATCAGCCGCCCGCGCGCGCGATCCTGCAGGTTGTTGATCAGCACGTCGACGCCGACGTGGATGCCGGTGCGAACGCCGTACGCGGCGCCGAACTTGGCCATCCACACGAACATGTAGATGCACAGTTCCTGCGCCCATGACAGGTTGATCTTCAGCAGCTCGTCCTGCAGGTACGGGATCGGGAAGCCCGACAGGTACCGGTGGACGACGGCGACGAAGATCACGAGCGTCGCCGCCCCCATGAGGAAGGTGATGATCCATTCCTCGAGGTGATCCAGAAACCGCAGTGCCATCCGCCCCTCCCCCCGTTGAGCCCTGCGTGCACGAAAGAAGGCGCCCGCGGCCGCGGGCGCCTTCCCCGGCCGTTATGCCGGCTTGAAGTCGGTCGCCTTGTAGAAGGCCTGGATCGTGTCGCGGCCGATGCGGCTTTCCATCTCCTTGTGCACCGGAATCAGCGCCTTGCGCCACGCCGCGCGCTGTTCGGGCGTCGGCGTGTGGATGGTGGTCTTGCCCGATGCCTTCATCTTCTCGAGCGACTGGTCGTTCTCTTCCTTGGCAATCGAGTTGGCGTACTTGGTCGCGTCCCGCATCGCGCCGTCGAGCGTGGTGCGGATGTCGGCCGGCAGCCCGTCCCAGAACTTCTTGTTGGTGATGACCGCGTAGCCGAGGTAACCGTGGTAGGTGAGCGCCGTGCTCTTCTGCACCTCGTGCATCTTCTGCGTGAACATGTTCGACGGCGGATTCTCGGTGCCGTCGACCACGCCGGTCTGCAGCGCCTGGTACACCTCGGAGAACGACATCACCTGCGGGATCGCGCCGAGCGCGCGCATCTGCGCTTCCAGCACCTTGGACGACTGGATGCGCATCTTCAGCCCCTTGCAGTCGCTCGGCAGGTTCAGCGGCTTGTTGGCGCTCAGCACCTTGAAGCCGTTGTCCCAGTACGCCAGGCCGACGATGCCCTTGCTTTCCAGCTTCTTGAACAGCGCCGCGCCCGCGGGCCCCGCCGTCACCTTGTGCAGTTCGTCGTAGCTGTCGAAGATGTACGGCAGGTCGAACACCTCGAACTCGCGCACGCCCAGCGGCCCGAACTTGGCGAGCGACGGCGCCAGCATCTGCACGCTGCCGAGCGACAGCGCCTCCATCTCCTCGCCGTCCTTGTACAGCGTGGAGTTGGCGTACACCTCGACCTTGACGCGGCCCTTGCTGCGCTCCTCGGCGAGCTTCTTGAACTGCTCGGCGCCCTTGCCCTTCGGCGTGTCGACCGCCACCACGTGGCTGAACTTGATCACGATCGGCGCCTGTGCGCGCGCGATCATCGGCGCGGCCACGCTGGCCGTCAGGACGCCCGCGGTGGCGAGCACGCGCCGGCGGCCGGGTAGGAATGAATTCATCAGATGCCTCCGCGAAGAAAGTCGAACGAACGAAACGGCAGGCCGTTGCAGCCCACGGCCCTCCCTTCTAACCGAGGGCGCGAGCGGCCGCTTGACCGGGCGCAAGCGTTCGCGCCGCATTGTGGCAATGCGCGGACGACACCGCAATGTGGCTTTCCACACCGGGCGCAAGGCGCCCCGGCGCGGCGACGGGCTCGGAACCTGCAGGTTCCTCTAGTAGCGCCCGTGCTGCTTGTAGATGTAGTTGGTCAGCTCGTACTGCTGCATCGCCATACGACGCTGGATCGCGTGCACGACACGCACGATCGCGCGCATCACGCGATACACGAGTTCGCCGTCGGCAGCGAGCAGCGATTCGAGTTTCTCGCGCTCCAGGCCCAGCACGCGCGTCGGCCCGGACGCCACCAGCGAGGCGAAGCGCTCGGCGCCGTCGAGCCAGGACAGCTCGCCCGCCAGTTCGCCGGCCGACAACGTGTTCAGCGTCAGGCGGTCGCCGCCCTCGGCGCCGCGCACGACCGCGAGCACACCGCGGGCGATCACGTACAGATGGTTGTCGGGCGCGCCTTCGTGCACCAGCACGTCGCCGTCCTTCAGGTCCTGCATCGTCATCACGGCGGCGAGCTTGCGGCATTGCGCGTCGCTCAGCTCGGCGGCCAGGCGCGACTGGCGCAATGCGTCGAGCAATGTGGGGTCTGTCATGTCAACTTCCTCGCGTACGGCAACCGGCGGCGTCTGCATGCGCGGCAGCACGCGCTCGGCGCGGGTCACGTACGCATCGACCATCGAATCGGCCATGCGCGCGAACACCGGTCCGGCCACGCGCTCGATCATGCCGTCGCCGATCTCGTAACTCAGAGTGAAATCGATCCGGCACGCCGACGCATTGAGCGGCGTCAAACGCCACTCTCCCTCGAAGCGGCGCAGCGGCCCGCGCACCATCTTCAGCTGCAGCCACTCGGGCCGGCGCTTCGGATTGCGCGTCTCCAGCCACAGGCTGAGGCCCGCCACGCGCATCGATACGCGCGCGGCGACGATGTCCTCGCTGCGCTCCAGGATTTCGGCCGCGCTGCACCAGGGGATGAACTGCGGGTAATGCTCGGCCTGCTCGATGATGTCGAACATGGCCTCGGCCGGGAATGGCAGCAGCACCGTCTTGCGCACCTGCATGTCGCGATTGTGCCTCGTGCCGCCGCACGGGATTGCGGTCGTGCGGCGCGCACGGTATCAACCGGGCCGCGTTCGCCTGCGAGGAGTCCGATGCCGCTGCTGTCCATGGTGACCTGCCTTCTGTGGTGGATCGTGCTCGGCACGCTGCTCGGGTGGCTGGCGAGCTGGCTCGTCGGACGCGGCGCGCGCGCCGCGCTGACGCCGGTCGAGCGCGTGATCGAGAAGCCGGTCGACAACCCGGCGCACCTCGATCGCATCGCCGCGCTGGAGCAGGAAGCCGCCGCTGCCGAAGCATTGCGCGAACGCGTGCGCGCGCTCGAAGCGGCGCCGACCGCGACCGTCGAGAAGATCGTCGAAGTGCCGATCGAAAGGGTCGTGCCGGACACGACGGCGCCCGGAGCGCGCGAACGCGAGGCCGCGTATTGGCGCGAACGCGCGGGCGAGTTCGAGCAGCAGCTCGCCGTGCAACGCCGGCGTGCCTCCGAGCTCGAGGGCGAAGTGTTGCGCCTGCAGCCGCCCGCGTTCGATTCCGAGGCGGCGCGCGCCGCCGGCTTTGTACCCGGCGGGCCGGACGACCTGACGCTCGTGGCCGGCGTGGACGCGAAGGTGGCTACGCTGCTCACGGCGGGCGGGGTGGCCACGCTGCACGAACTGGCGCAGAGCGCGCCGGCCCGGCTGCGCGCGATACTGGCCGAAGGCGGCAGCGAACTTCGCGCCATCGATCCCGACGCCTGGCCCGAGCAGGCGCTGCTGGCCACGCGCAACCACTGGCGTGCGCTGAAGTCTCTGCAGGAAACCCTGGTCGCGGGCGCGCGGGTGGATCGCGAACGCGAGCGCGCCGACATTCAGGCGCGGGTGCGCAGCCTGCAGAACCGTCTGGCCGAATGCGAGACGAAGCTCGCGCAACTCGAAGCGCCGCCGCCCCTCGATCACGGCGCGGCGCGCGCGGCAGGCTTCGATGTGAAGCACGACGGCGAATTCGAGATCATCAAAGGCGTCGGCGCGGCGATCGCCGCGCTGCTGCGCGACGCCGGCATCGAGAGCTTCGGCGCGCTGGCGCAACTGACGCCGGCGCAGATACGCGAGGTGCTCCGGCGCGGCGGGCCCGGTGTCGGTCTGATCGACCCGCACAGTTGGGCCGACCAGGCGCTGCTGGCCGCGAACAATCGCTGGACGACCTTGGCGGCGCTGCAGGCCGTGCTTGCGGCCCCCAGGTCCAGATAGCGGCCACCGGAGGAGAGGATGACTGCAGTCCCTGCCGCGGACGTTGCGTTGTACCCGCACTCGAATGGCCGCCACGCGATCGGCGCGCTGGTGCTGTTGGGCGCGCTGATCGCGCTGCCCTTCGCTGGCATCGGGCCGATGACCTGGCTTGATTGCCGCGCCGGGGGCCACGCGGTGGCCACGGCAGCGGCGCCGGCCACTGCTGCACCGACGGAATCGTCGCCACCGGCGCGTCCCGCGCCCCTTCCGGCTCAGCTCGAACCTGCCACGCCCGCGCCGGCCGCGTCGCGGCCGCCCATGGCAGACGCCGAGCCGCGGGCGCAGGCCGCAACCGCACTGACGGAACCGCCCGCCGCCGCGGCACCAGCGTCCACCGTGCCGGCCGGACCAGAGACCACGGAGGAGCCGGGCGCAGTCGTGTACTTCGCTTTCGACAGCGACCGATTGTCAGCCGGCTCACGCCACGCGCTGGCGCCGATCGTTGCCTTCCTCAGGGCACATCCCGACGCCAACGCGCAAGTCATCGGCTTTCATGACGGGCTGGGCGATCGGCATTACAACGAGGATCTGGCGCAGCGCCGCGCGTTCGCCGTGCGCGCCGCGCTTCAGCGCGCCGGCATCAAGCGCGAGCGCGTCATCGTCTCCATGCCCGAGCAGGCGGAGGGCGACGCGGGCGCCGCGGAAGCGCGGCGCGCCGAGGTGACGATCGTCGCGAGCCCGTGAACACCGGCGGGCCGCCAGCGGCGCACCCGCCGACCTTGCCGCGGCTACTTCGTCTGCGCGTCGTGCTTCTGACGGAAGATGCGCTTGCTCTGCACGTTCTCCGCGTGCTGCAGCCGGCGCGACTCGCGGGCGCCGACGTGCCCGTCGGCCGCGGCGCGCGCCTGCAGCCGCGTGTCGTGCGCCTGGCCGTGCTCGAGCCTGGCCGCTTCATGGTTCGTCAGCGCGCCCGACTGCACGCCCTGCTCGATGCGCTTCTGCTGATTGATGTCGCGCTGGACCGCGCCCTGCATCCGCTTCGACGATGCCGAGTTCGGATCGCCGGTCTGCGCGTCGTGCCTTTGGCGGTATACGTCGCGGCTCGCCTGGTTCTGCATCTGCGTGATGCGCGCCTTTTCCTGCGGCGACAGGTTGCCGTCGCGCAGCGCGCGGGCCTCGGTGCCTTCGATTCGCGTCTGTTCGCGCTCCAGGCGGCCGGCTTCCTTGCTGGTCAACTGTCCCGACTGCAGACCCTGCTCGATCCGTTGCTGCTGGTTCACGTCGCGCTGGACGATGCCGGTCTGCGCGAAGGCCGGTACGGACGCCGCGGCCAACAGCGCCGCGATGATGTGCTTGCGATTCATCCTTCCTCTCCATCGGTGTGCCATGGGATGACCCCATGCGCACAGTAACGACGCGGCTCGCGGTGCGTCGACGCAGTCCGGGTAAGAAAGTGCTACGGGCGTTTCCGCGGTTACAGGCGCATCAGCCGGACGTCGGATGGCGCTCGCATGTGTGGTTCGCGCATTCGCGGCGACGACACCGCGGAGTGCACGACGACGCGTCATGCCCGCGTAAGCGGGAATCCAGTGTCTTTGATGTACCGGTCTGGATCCCCGCTTTCGCGGGGATGACGCATCGGTTTCCGATCGCCGCGCGCTGCGCGCTTGCTCTCGGACCGATGCGTCACTTTGCCGTCGGCATCACGAACTCGGCGCCCTTGCCGATCGAGCCGGGCCAGCGCTGCATCACGGCCTTCATGCGCGTGTAGAAGCGCACGCCGTCCATGCCGTAGGCGTGCGCGTCGCCGAACAGGCTCTTCTTCCAGCCGCCGAACGAGTAGAACGCCATCGGCACCGGGATCGGCACGTTGATGCCGATCATGCCGACCTTCACGCGGCGCACGAACTCGCGCGCGGTATTGCCGTCAGCGGTGAACAGCGCCACCCCGTTGCCGAATTCGTGCGCGTTGATCAGGTCGACCGCGGCGGCGAAGTCCCGCACGCGCACCACGCCCAGCACCGGGCCGAAGATCTCTTCCTTGTAGATGCGCATCGACGGCTGCACGTGGTCGAACAGGCAGCCGCCGAGGAAGAAGCCCTTCTCGCGCCCGGGCACCTTCAGCGCGCGGCCGTCGACGATGAGCCGGGCGCCTTCCTGCACGCCGAGGTCGACATAGCCCTTGACCTTCGCATGGTGGGCAGCGGTCACCAGCGGGCCCATTTCCGAGCCTCTGTCCATGCCGTCGCCGACCTTCAGTGCCTTCGCGCGCGCGGCGAGCCGTTCGAGCAGCGAATCGGCGACGCGCCCGACCGCCACCGCCACCGAGATCGCCATGCAGCGCTCGCCGGCGGAGCCGTACGCCGAGCCGATCAGTGCATCGACCGCCTGCTCCAGGTCCGCGTCCGGCATCACCACCATGTGGTTCTTGGCGCCGCCGAGCGCCTGCACGCGCTTGCCGTGCCGCGTGCCTTCCTGCTGGATGTATTCGGCGATCGGCGTGGAGCCCACGAAACTGACCGCGGCGACGTCCGGATGGGCGAGCAGCGCATCGACCGCGACCTTGTCGCCCTGCACGACGTTGAACACGCCGTCGGGCAGCCCGGCCTGCTTCAGCAGATCGGCCATGAACAAGGCCGCCGACGGATCGCGCTCCGAGGGCTTGAGCACGAACGCGTTGCCGCAGGCCAGCGCGATCGGGTACATCCACATCGGCACCATCGCCGGGAAGTTGAACGGCGTGATGCCGGCCACCACGCCAAGCGGCTGGCGCAGAGAGAACTGGTCGATGCCGGTGGACACCTGCTCCGAGTAGTCGCCCTTGATCAGGTGCGGAATGCCGCACGCGAACTCGACCACTTCGATGCCGCGCACGACTTCGCCCCTGGCATCGTCGAACACCTTGCCGTGCTCGCGCGTCAAGATCGCCGCCAGCGCCTCCTGGTGCTTCTCCAGCAGTTCCTTGAATCGGAACATCACGCGCGCGCGCCGCACGACCGGCGTATCGGCCCACGCGGGGTACGCGCGCATGCCCGACTTCACCGCAGCATCCACGGTGGCGGCGTCGGCCAGCCGCACCAGCCCGGTCACTTCGCCGGTGGCGGGGTTGAAGACCTCACCGGTGCGTGCCGGCGTACCGCCGACACGGGCGCCGTCGATCCAGTGGGTGATGTCGTCGAGAGTGGATTCGCCTTTTCCCATCGTTTCCTGCTCAGTGGATCATCGTCTTGCAGAAATTGCCGTGGCGTGCGTCGCTCATCATCGCGCAGAACTCGTCGCGCGACATCCGGAGAAGCATTTCGTGGTCGCCAGCTTCGATGAAGACCTCGGAATTGGTCTCGAGTTCATCGTCGACGACCGTCTCCATGCCCCAGGCCATGCCGATCGCCGGCACCGCACCCAGATCGCAGTCGTAGAAGAGTTCGGCGATCCGCGGCTCGTCGGACAGGTGGAGCCGATCGCGTCCCAGCATGCGTGCGAGTTGCCCGACGTTGACCTGCGCGTCGGACGGCAGCACGGCCATCACGCAGCCGTGGTCGTCCTCGAGGATCACCGATTTGGCGAGCTGATGCGGCGTGACGTGCGCCGCGCGCGCGGTCTCCGCGCTGCACCGGCTGTGCGGGTGCGAACACAGTTCGTAGCTGGCTCCGCACCGTTGCAGGTAGTTCGACAGACGTGACGGCATCGACATGGCAGCCTCCTCTCTCGCGCCGGACACAGCGGCGCGGCACGCAGAGTCTGCGCCGGCGCGGGCGCCCGCGCCAGCACGCGGATCGTCTATTCGAGCGCCGTCTATTCGACCCCTTTCAGCGCGGTGCGGATCGTCTCGATCAGCCGCTCGATCTCGGCCTTCTCGATAATCAGCGGGGGGCTGAGCGCCAGGATATCGCCGGTGAAGCGCACCAGCGCGCCGGCCTCGAAACACTTCACGTGCATCTCGAGTCCGCGCCGTCCGGGGGCGCCCGTGCGCGGCTCCAGCTCGATGCCGCCGACCATGCCGACGTTGCGAATGTCGATCACGTGCCGCGCGCCCTTCAGCGAATGCAGCGCCGCTTCGAACACCGGCTCCATCTGGCGCGCCCGATCGAACAGCTTCTCCTCGGCGTACAGCTTCTGCGTGGCGATCACCGCCGCACAGGCGAGCGGGTGGCCCGAGTAGGTGTAGCCGTGCAGGAACTCGATCTGGCCTTCGGGCGCCGCGTTGACGATCGCGTCGTGGATCTCGTTCTTCACGATCACCGCGCCCATCGGCACCGCGGCGTTGTTGATCGCCTTGGCGCAATTGATCATGTCGGGCCGGACGTTGAAGCGCTGCGCGGCGAACGGCGTGCCGAGCCGCCCGAACCCGGTGATGACCTCATCGAAGATCAGCAGCACGCCGTACTTGTCGCAGGTCGCGCGCAGCTTTTCCAGATATCCCTGCGGCGGGACCAGGACGCCGGCCGAGCCCGCCATCGGCTCGACGATCACCGCGGCGACGTTGCTCGCGTCGTGGAACAGGATCAGCTTCTCCAGGTCGTCGGCGAATTCGGCGCCGTGCGCCGGCTGCCCGCGCGAGAACGCGTTGCGCGCCAGATCGTGCGTGGCGCGCATGTGGTCCACCCCCGCCATCAGCGTCGGGAAGGCCTTGCGGTTGCCGGGGATACCGCCGGCCGTCGTGCCGCCGACGTTCACGCCGTGGTAGCCGCGCTCGCGCCCGATGATGATTCGCCGTCCGGGTTCGCCCCGCGCGCGGTGATAGGCGAGCGCGATCTTGATCGAGGTATCGGCCGACTCCGAGCCGGAGTTGGTGAAGAACACGCGCTGCATGCCCGGCGGCGTGATCGCCGCCACCGCGGTGGCGGCCTCGAACCCGACCGGGTGGCCGAGGTTGAACGGCGGCGCATAGTCCATTGTCGCCGCCTGCCGCTGCACCGCCTCGACGATCGGCTTGCGGTTGTGGCCCGCGTTCACGCACCACAACCCGGCGGTGCCGTCGAGCACCTGGCGGCCGTCGGGCGTCCAGTAGTACATGCCCTCGGCGCGCGCCAGCAGCCGCGGCGCCGCCTTGAACTGCCGGTTGGCCGTGAACGGCATCCACCATTCGTCGAGCGACACCATCGAACCGGTCAGCGGATTCTCGAGTTTCATCGAAGCCCCCTTGTCCTATTGCGTGAGGCGAAAGGAAGAAAAGAACATGTCGAGCGCATCGGCGGTCAGTTCGCCCTCGGCGCCCATGGCCACCACTTCGTACACGCGATCATCGACCACATACAGACGCGCGGCAAGTTCACCCGCGCGCCGGTCCGTACCGACGTGACCCCTGGCCGCGAACGCCTCGCCGCCGCGCGCGGCGTGGCCGGCCGCGGCGGCGGCCGGCAGCGCGATCGGCTCGACCCGCGTCGTCTGCCCGTCGATGTTGCGCACCAGCGCATCGCGAAACTTCGCGAGCGTGGCGTCGAGCTGCGCGGGCGCGACCGCCTCGGCCGGCACGCGCGCCACGCCAGCGGCGAACAGCGTCGGCCCGACGCCGGTGGACACCATCGTCATCGAGATCGTGCGGCCGTCGAAGGCTACATCGCGCGTGACCGTCTGCGGCTTCTCGGGCATCAGCAGCGCGAAACCGCCTTCGGCCGACTTGATCTCGCGCCAGTCGAACCTGGGGCTGCACGCAATCGCGAGCAGCGCGCAGGCGAACGCGAACAGTACGCTGCGCACACAGGTGCGAGCCCGTCGCCCGGCTCGTCGCAGCGCGGCTACTTGCGCGGTCCGGCGGATCTGGCGTCGCCCGCCTTCTTCTTCACCCGGTGCGGCCGCTTCCTGCCGTAGCTGCCGTTGTAGATCTTGCCGCGCCGCGAGCGCAGGTCGCCCTTGCCCATTGGTAGCTCCATCGTGCGATCGGATCGGAATTCGATTATAGAAAGGCCGCCGTGCGGCCTCGGCCTAGAATGGTTTCGGGCAACGATCACCTGGAGGGCGTCGTGGCGCTGGTGGTGTTCCGCTCCAAGGCCGCGGGCGAAATCTTCTATCTCGAGGAGAACGCGCGCCGGCTGTTCGAAATCATCGGCAAGGACCCCGCGCCACGCGGCGTGATCACCGCGCTGCAGCTTCCCGACGCGATCGCGAAACTGACCGCCGCCGTCGAGCAGGAGAAGGCGCAACTGCAGGCCGCGCAGGCCAAGCGCGGCGACGACGACGAATCTGCCGCTGTCGCGCGCGCGGTCACCCTCGGACAGCGCGCGTATCCGCTGCTGGAGATGCTGCGCGCCGCGCAGAAGCGCAACGTCGACGTGACCTGGGGAGTATGAAGCGCGGGCGGAGAGCGCAATGAGCGAGCCGCCGCCTGCCGCCGCAGCCCCCGGACAGCGCCGCGCGCTGCGGCGGCAGCTTGCGCTCGGCATCGCGGCCGCCGCACTGATGGCCTGCGGCGTAGCGCTCGCGCTGAGCGCGTTGACCATCGAAGGCGCGCTGCACGAACGCTACGACGATGCGCTCGCGCTGGCGCAGAAGACACTGGCCGCGCAGCAGGCCGCCGCCGACCTGCGCCGCTGGCAGGTACGCTACGCGATGCGCATCGCGCAGCCCGGCGAGCCGACACGCGCCGAGGAAGCGTTTCGCGCGGTGATGCAGGCGCGCACCGCGCTGGCGGACATCGCGCGGGAACTGCGCGAGTTCGACGCGGCCGCCACCTCCGAGCGCGTCGCGCGCATCGAGGCGGCGCTCGCCGGCCTGGCGCAGATCGACCAGCGCGTGCACGACGACGCGGCGGCGCGGCGCATCGAACCCGCGACCGCGCGCGATACGGCGCTGGTGTCGACCGAAGCGCAGTTCGCCGTCATCGACGCCGCGCTGCCCGAGCTGGTGGCGGCGATGCACGCGCACGTCGACGACATGGCGCTGCGCGCGCAGCAGTACGGCCTGCTCGCGCGCCGCAGCCTGCTCGCGGTCAGCGCGGTCGCGCTGGTGCTGGCGGGGCTGCTGGGCATCATCGGCTGGCGCGCGATGCGCACCAACGTCGGCCTGTTGCGGCGGCTCGATCAGATCGCGCACGAGGACGCGCTGACCGGCGCGATCAACCGGCGCGGCCTCGACGAGCGACTGCCGGTGGAGCTGGCGCGCGCCGCGCGCATCGCCTATCCGCTGACGGTCGTGATGATCGACTTCGACCACTTCAAGCGCTTCAACGACCGGCGCGGGCACCAGGCCGGCGACCGCCTGCTGCGCGGCGCGGTCGAGGCGTGGCGCGCGCACCTGCGTCCGATGGACATGCTGGTGCGCTACGGCGGCGAGGAATTCACGCTGGTGCTGCCGGCGTGCGACGCCGAGCAGGCCTGCGCGCTGATCGAGCGACTGCGGCCGCTGATGCCGGAGCGGCAGACTTTCTCCGCCGGCGTGGCCAAGTGGAACGGCACCGACAGCACCGACGGGCTGCTGCGCAACGCCGACGCCGCGCTGATGCAGGCGAAGAAGTCCGGCCGCAACCGAACCATCGTGTGGGGCAACGAGCCGCAGATCACGCTGCCGCTGACCGCATAGCCGGGATTGAGGATCGAGGATCGAGGATTGAGCCGCGCGTCGGCATGCGCATGGCAAACTGTGTTGCCCCTCGATCCTCGCTCCTCGATCCTCATCCGATGTCCGGCCCCCGCATCCTCGTGGTGGAAGACGAGCCGGCGATCGCCGACACGATCGTCTACGCGCTGTCAACCGACGGTTTCGACGCGAGCTGGGTCGCCACCGGCGCCGAGGCGCTGGCCGCCGCCGCGCGCGAGCCGTGCGCGCTGGCGATCCTCGACGTGGGGCTGCCGGACATCAACGGCTTCGACCTGTTCAAGCAGCTCACGGGCCGGCATCCCGGCCTGCCGGCGATCTTCCTGACCGCGCGCAGTGCCGAGATCGACCGCGTGGTCGGCCTCGAGCTCGGCGCCGACGACTACGTGGCCAAGCCTTTCTCGCCGCGCGAACTGGTGGCGCGCGTGCGGGCGGTGCTGAGGAGATTGAAGAAGCAGTCGTCGCCGGCGATTTCATCGCCGGCGTCCCCGTCTTCATTCATCGTCGACGACGAGCGCAAGACGATCCGCTACCGCGGCGCGGCGCTTGACCTGCCGCGGATCGAATACCGGCTGCTGAAGGTGCTGGTCGAACGCCCCGGCCGCGTCTACTCGCGCGACGAGCTGATGCGGCTGGCCTGGGACGATCCCGGCGCGAGTTTCGATCGCACCGTCGACACGCACGTCAAGTCGCTGCGCGCCAAGCTGCGCGCGATCGCCCCCGACGACGATCCGATCCAGACCCATCGCGGGCTGGGCTACTCGCTGCGCGAAGCGCGCCCGGCGTCGGGCGACGGGCGTCCGGCGTGACGGCGGGGGCGCGTCCGACGCGAGGCGCCCGACGACGATGTCCACCCGCTCGCGCGTCTTCGCCGGCATCTTCGTCGTGTACCTGGCCGCGATCGGCGTGCTGCTGTATCGGGTCGCAGCCGACTTCGACCCGCGCTACCGCGAGAGCGCGGAGGAGTCGCTGGTCGATACCGCGAACCTGCTCGCCACGCTGCTCGAGCGCCGCACCTACGACGGCGTGATCCCGACCGACGAACTGGAGCGCACGCTGGCGGAGCTTTCGCACCGGCCGGTGTACGCGCGCATCTTCGACATCGAGAAGACGAAGATCGACCTGCACGTGTACGTGACCGACCGCGACGGCACGGTGCTGTTCGATTCGCACGGCCAGGACGTCGGCGCCAACTACCTCGACTGGCGCGACGTCAGCCGCACGCTCGAGGGCAAGTACGGCGCGCGCACCACCGTGGTCGTTCCCGGCGATCCCGCTTCGGCCGTGATGTACGTCGGCGCGCCGATCCGCGAGCGCACCGCGGCCCATCCCGCCGGCGACATCGTCGGCATGGTCGGCGTCGGCAAGCCGATCGCGTCGATCCGCCCGTTCATCGTCAACGCGCGCGAGAAGCTCGCGCTGATCGGCGTGATCTCGACCGCCGGCTTCGCGCTGCTGATGGTGTTCGCAACCGTGTGGCTGGTGCGGCCGTTCGGCTTCGTGCGCGACGTGTGGCGGGCGCTGGCGCGCGATCCCGGTTCGATCGGCAGCTTCGGGCGGCGCTTTGCGCACGCGCTGCGCACTGCGTTCGCCGACATGCGCGACGCGCTCGCGGGCGCGAGCTATGTCGACCAGTACGTGCAGACGCTGACGCACGAGCTGAAGAGCCCGCTGGCCGCAATCCGCGGCGCGGCGGAATTGCTGCGCGAGCCGATGCCGGAGAACGCGCGCGCGCGCTTCGCCGGCAACATCGAGGAGCAGGTCGAGCGCGCGCAGATGCTGATCGAGCGCCTGCTGGAACTGTCGGCGCTCGAACGCCGCGCGGCGCTCGACAGGAGCGAACCGGTGTCGCTGGTGCAGGCGGCCTATGCGGCGCGCGACGAACTGGCCGCGCCCGCCGCCAGGAAGGACGTCGAGATCGCCATCACCGCCGACGCAGAGGCCACCGTGCACGGCGATGCCTTCCTGCTGCAGCGCGCGGTCGCCAATCTGCTCGCCAACGCGATCGACTTCGCACCACGCTACTCGAAGATCGACGTCGCGGTGCGCACCAGCGCGAAGCAGGTCGAGCTCACCGTGCGCGACCGCGGCCCGGGTCTGCCCGAATACGCGCGCGAGCGCGTGTTCGAGAAGTTCTACTCGCTGGCGCGGCCCGACAGCGGCAAGAAGAGCACCGGGCTGGGACTCGCGCTGGTCAAGGAGGTCGCGGCACTGCACGGCGGCAGCGCGAAGCTCGCCAATCATCCGGACGGCGGCGCGCTGGCGACGCTGACGCTGCCGCGGCCCAAGTCGAAGTAATTCACACAGCCTTCACACACCCCGCACGTCGGGTTCGAATGCGCCTCACGCGCGACGCCGACAGTTCGCCTCGCACACCCGCCGATCGGCGGGTCAGGAAGAGGAGAACACGATGCTGGGTCAGACGATCGCCGAAGGCGCGCTGCGCGCCGCGCAGCTGGTGCCGCTGCTGTTTGCCCTGAACGCGCCATCGCCGGAAGCGATGGCGCAGCTGCCGCGCCCGGCGCCGGCCGAGCCGCCGTTCGCTGACGCGGCCGAGGAGCCGTCGCCGCTCGTGCTCGCCGCGCACCATGTCGATGTCGCCATCCGCGGTGGCCAGGCCCGGGTGCGTTCACGGTTGACCTATCGCAACGAAGGCACCGAGCCGGTCGCGGCGAGCTTCGCGTTTAGGTATCCCGCGCTGCTGCGGCAGGGCGAGTCGTGGCGCGCGCTGGGCGAGGAATCGACCGCGGCAGCCGATGGCGACGATTCCGCCCAGGATGCCGAGTTCCTCGAAGCCGGCGAGCCGGTGCCGCCGCGCATCGATGTCGGCTACGTGACGGTCGCGCCCGGTGAGGAGGTCGAGCTCGAGACGCATCGCACGGTGGCGCTCGAGCCGCACGGTCGCGGCTGGCGGCTCGCGCTGCCGCTGCCGTCCGATCGCGGCGCGCCCTACGCACCGCAGTTCTCGGCCGGAGTGACGGTGGAGGAATCGCCGGCAGTCGCGCGGCTCGCATCGAGCACGCATGACGGCACGGCGACCGGGCTGGGAACGCCGCGCGCGCAGTTCGAAGTGCCCGCGGGCCGCGCCTATCTCGCCGCGCAGTTCGTGCTCGAGGTCGACGTGGGCCGCGCCGGCGGCGTGGCGTTGTGGGGCGGCGAAGCTCGACCGCGCTGAGCAGAAGGCGAGACGACCATGCTCCTTCTGATCCGCGTCCTGCTGCTGTTGGCCGTCGCCAGTGCCGCCGGCGCGCAACCCGCGAATGAGCCCGCGCACACGCTGTCGCCCTACTTCGTCGTGCAGGGCGCCGCGCCCGGCCTGGACGCGCTGCCGCTGAAATCCACCCGCGCCGACGTGACCGTGAGCGGCGTGATCGCGGACGTGGCGGTCACGCAGATCTACCGCAACGAGGGCGCCACGCCGATCGAAGCGCGCTATGTGTTTCCCGCCTCCACGCGCGCCGCGGTGTATGCGCTGCGTCTGCGCGTGGGCGACCGCGTGGTCGACGCCGAGGTGCGCGAGAAGCAGCAGGCGCGGCGCGACTACGACCAGGCGAAGAAGGAAGGCCGCAGCGCCGCGCTGCTCGAGCAGCAGCGGCCGAACGTGTTCGGCATGGCGATCGCCAACGTGCTGCCCGGCGACGAGATCGCGGTCGACCTGCGCTACACGGAGACGATCGTTCCCGACGAAGGCGTCTACCGCTTCGTGTTCCCGACCGTGGTCGGGCCCCGCTACAACGGCGGCACACAGCCCGACGGCACTGCCACCGAAAGCCGCAGGGACGAACCGTGGATCGCGCAGCCGACGCTGCGCGCCGGCGCAGCAGCACCGCACACGTTCGAGCTGAACGCCACCGTGATCGCGCCGGTACCGGTGCAGTCGCTGGCATCGCCGTCGCACGCGATCGACATCAGCGGCGTCGGCGAGAAGACCGTGACCGTGCATCTGGCGCCTGAACGAGCGCACGCGAATCGCGACGTCGTGCTCGAGTACCGGCTCGCGGGCCAGGCGATCGACAGCGGCGTGCTGCTGCAGCCGGGCCGCGACGAGAACTTCTTCCTGCTGCTGGCCGAGCCGCCCGCGCGCGTGGCGGCGAGCGACGTGCCGCCGCGTGAATACGTGTTCATCCTCGACATCTCGGGCTCGATGCACGGCTTTCCGCTCGCCACCGCGAAGTCGCTGCTGCGCCAGCTGGTACGCGCGCTGCGTCCGGGCGACACGTTCAACGTGATTCCGTTTTCCGGCGGCTCCTCGCTGCTGGCGCCGCGGTCGCTGCCGGCGACCGAGGACAACATCGCTGCCGCGATCCGCTTCATCGACGGCCAGACCGGCGGCGGCGGCACCGAGCTGCTGCCGGCGCTGCGGCGCGCGCTCGCGCTGCCGTCCGATCCCGGCCGCGCCCGCACGTTCGCGGTGATCACCGACGGCTACGTGACGATCGAGAAGGACGCGTTCGATCTCGTGCGTGCCAACCTGGGCCGCGCCAACGTATTCGCGTTCGGCATCGGCACCTCGGTCAACCGCTTCCTGATCGAGGGGCTGGCGCGCGCCGGCAAGGGCGAGCCGTTCTTCGTGCTCAACGCCGCGGCCGCCGAACACGAGGCGGCGCGCTTCCGGCGCCTGATCGAGCAGCCCGTGCTGACGCACATCCGCGCGACGTTTCCGGCCGGCTTCGACGCGTACGACCTCGACGTGCCGCAGATACCGGACCTGTTCGCGCAGCGGCCCGTGGTGCTGATCGGCAAGTACCGCGGCACACCGGCCGGCGTCATCGAGGTCGAAGGCATCGCCGGCGGCGGCGCGGTGAAGCTGCCGATCGATCTGGCGCGCGCGACCGCATCGAGCGACACGCGCGCGCTGGCGTACCTGTGGGCGCGCAGCCGCATCGCCGAGCTCGACGACTACCAGAAGCTCGCGCACGACGGCGATACCCGGCAGGCGATCACCGCGCTCGGCCTGAAGTACAACCTGCTGACGGAATACACGTCGTTGATCGCGATCGACAAGGTCGTGCGCAACGCCGGCGGCACGTCTATGAGCGTCGATCAGCCGCAGCCCTTGCCCGAAGGCGTCAGCGAACTCGCGCTCGCCGCCGCGCCCGCGACCCCCGAGCCGGAGTTCGCGCTGCTCGCGGCGCTAGCGGGCGCACTGACATGGTGGCTGCGCCGTCGGCGCACGAGCGCGCACGGCCGCTCCGAAGCGCTCATCCCGCAGCGCGCAGCGCGGAGGGTAGTCCAGTGACCCCGCCGGGCCGCCCCAAGGGCGAATCCCCGAGCGCGCAGCGCGAGGGTAGTCCAGTGAGCGCGGAGGCGCGCCATGCATGAGGTCCGGCTGAACGCGCGCATCGGCCGCACGTGGCCGGGATCGTTCGGCCTGCGTGCCGAGCCTCTCCGCCAGGGCGGGCCTGCGGCGCGGATCGACGTCTCGACGCTGCGCCTGCTCGCGCTGCTGATGCTGGCACTGTGGCCGCACTGGCTGTGGATGGCGCGCCGGCTCACCGACGGTTCGGACGAACCGTGGGGCATCGTCGCGCTCGCGACGGTATTCGCGCTGGTTGCGCGCGACCGGACCGAACTGGCGCGGCCGTCGCGGCAGGCGCTCGCCGCGAGCGGGCTGCTGGCGCTGGCAGCGGCGGTCGCGCATGCGCTCGTGCCGCCGCTCTTCGCTGCCGGCATCGCCATGCTTTCGCTGGCGCTCTTCCTCGCGTCCGCGCTGCCGCGGCGGCCAGCGGCGCCGCTCGCGACACTGCTGATGCTCGCGCTGCCGGTCATCGCGTCGCTGCAGTTCTACCTCGGCTATCCGCTGCGCGCGCTGACCGCGCAGCTCGCCGTCCCGTTGCTGCGGCTCGCGGGCATCGACGCCGTCGCTGCCGGCGCAGCACTGCAATGGCACGGCGCCACCGTTCTGGTCGATCCGCCGTGCGCCGGCATCGGCATGCTGTGGGTCGGCAGCTTCGTCGCGGCGCTGCTGTCGTATCTGAACGGCGCGTCAGCGCGACGCACGCTCGCCAACGGGCTGGTCGCGGCCACGTTCGTGCTCGCCGCGAACGTGCTGCGCAACTCGGTGCTCTTCTTCCCCGAGGCCGCAGTCGTGCACTGGCCCGATGGCGCGCATCGCCTGATCGGGCTGGCAGCGTTTGCGCTGGCGATCGCACCGCTTGTTGCCTTCGCTCACTGGAAATCGAAATGAACGTCCGCACCTTCTTCGTCGGCGCCTGCCTGGCCGCGGCAGTGCTGTCGGCGGTCGCATCGGTCGTCGCGCGCAGCGCAGCGCGCGCGAACGGCGCGACCGCCGCGGTCGCCACTCGCTCCTCCATCGAGTGGCCGACCCACTTCCGCGGCCGGCCGCTGACCCAACTCGCGCTGGCGCCGCTCGACGCGCGCTTCGCGCACCGCTTCCCGGGCGCGATCGCGCGCTTCACCGAGGGCGCGCAGACGCGGATCGTGCGCCGGGTCGACGCGCCCACGCGCATGCTGCATCCGGCAGCCGACTGCGTTCGCGCCGCCGGCTTCGCGACCACGGTGTCGCGCGCGCAGGTCGACGCTCTCGGCGAGCACTGGCGCTGCTTCGT
>JAKORH010000019.1 GCA_029777935.1 Pseudomonadota bacterium | reverse complement strand
GCACGGTCGCGCAGCATGTACGGCTGGAACCAGAACGGCTTGCCGGTGTGGGCCGCGACATCCTCCATCGAGCAGATGCTCATCATCGACAGCGTGAACGGGACGCCGAACTTCTCCGCCGCGCGCGCGGCCAGGATCTCGCCGTCGGCGTGCTGCATCCCCGTCAGCCCCGTCGGCGCCAGCGCCACCGGCATCGCCACCTCGTGCCCGGCCATCTTGGCGCGCAGGCTGCGGCCCTCCATGTTCACCGCCACGCGCTGGCGCAGCTTGATCGGCTGGAAGTCGGTCTCGTTGGCGCGGTACGTGGTTTCAGTCCAGGAGCCGCTGTCGGCATAGTCGTAGAACATGCGCGGCACGCGTTTCCGCGCCAGCAGACGCAGGTCCTCGATGCAGGTGATCACGGGCATGGCAGTCTCCCTCCGCTGTGCGATGGTAATCGCACTGCGGGCCCTGCCTACAATGTCGGCCAGGTTCCAGGGGTCAACGCGAGGTCGCCATGTCCGCCGTTCCGCAATCCGCCGAATCCTCCCGCGCCGCGCTCGCCGAGCAGCCGTCCAAGGCCGCACTGGAGATGATCGACCGGCTGATCGGTCTTCCGACGGTCAGCCGCGACAGCAACCTGGGGCTGATCGAGTTCGCGCGCGATTACCTGGCGAGGCTCGGTGTCAAGCCACACCTCGTCTACGACGCACGCGACAAGAAGGCGAACCTGTTCTGCACGCTGGCGGACAACCCGGCGCAGGTGCGGGCCGCCGGCATCGTGCTGTCGGGCCATACCGACACGGTGCCGGTCGACGGGCAGGACTGGGCCAGCGATCCGTTCAAGGCGACCCACCGCGATGGTCGCATTCATGGCCGCGGCACCGCCGACATGAAGGGCTTCCTCGCGATCGCGCTGGCGTGGGCACCGCGCTTCCTGGCCGCGCAGCGCACGATGCCGATCCACCTGTCGATGACCTACGACGAGGAGACCACGTTCTTCGGCGTGCGCGGGCTGGTCAAGGACCTCGAGGAGCGCGGCGTGAAGCCGGCCGGCTGCGTCATCGGCGAGCCGACCGACATGCAGGCGATCGTCGCGCACAAGGGCAAGCGCGACTACTGCTGCCGCGTGCGCGGGCGCGAGGCGCATTCGTCGCTGACGCCCACGGCGGTCAACGCGATCGAATACGCGGCGCAGATCATCGCCTTCATCCGCGCACTCGCCGACCGCCAGGCGCGCGAGGAGCCGAAGGACACGCGCTTCGAGGTGCCGTTCTCGACGCTGCAGACCGGCGTCATTCGCGGCGGTATCGCCACCAACGTGGTGCCGCGCGACTGCGAGTTCAATTTCGAGATGCGCAACATCCCGGCGACGCCGCACGATGCGATGAGCGCGCCGATCCTCGCGTACGCGCGCGACGAGTTGCTGCCGCAGATGAAGCGGATTGCACCCGAGGCGGGCGTCGATTTCGACATGGGCCTGGACCTGCCTGCATTCGGCATCGCGCCCGACGCGCCGCTGGTGAAGTGGGCGATGGAACTCGCGCGCACCGCCCACAAAGGCACCGGCGCCGTGAGCTTCGCCACCGAGGCGAGCCTGTTCGCCAATTTCGGCATCCCGACCGTCGTGCTCGGCCCGGGCTCGATCGCGCAGGCGCACAAGCCCGACGAATACATCACCTACGAACAGGTGGCGGCGTGCGAGCAGTTCTTCGCACGCATCATCGAGTCGCAGCCGCCGCAGCGATAGCGCAGGCACACCGCGCATCGGGCGGCGGCGCGCAGCGCGACTACGGCTGGGATGCGTTGATTCATCTGCTGCTGTGGACCGGCGGCATGAGTCTCGTCTTCGTGCCGATCCTCTGGCCGTTCGTCGCTTTCGGTGTGAACATTGCGCGGCGCGCCGGGTATCTTCCGCCGGCAGAGCCGAAGCGCGCCGCGGAACCTGCAATGACTGCGTAGACAGATCGCGCCGGCAAGGACGAGGAATTCGAAGCGGAGATTGCAGTGACGGTCGTCGAAGGCGAACGAGGCGTTGAACGTCCCGGCATTTTCTGGACGCCAGCCGAGCGCGAAAGCTTCTTCGCCGCGATCGAGCGCCACCGGCGCGCCGCATGGCGCGTATCGCTCGCGTGCGGATTCGGCGCTGCGGTGCTGGCGGTGGTGATGGCGGTCCTGCTCGCACCGCTGCTGTATTGCTTGATCGGGCTGGCCGTCGACGCGATCAACCTGGTGATCCCGCTGCCGGATGCGATGGGATTCTTCGGCCGCATGCTCGATCACGTGATTGAAGGCAGGCACGTGACCGCGGCCGAGGTGCTCGGCGTCACCGCGCTGGCTGCGGTTCCCGGGCTGATGCTGATGGCGCTCGCCGGCGTGGCGCTGCGGCGCGCGCTGCGCACGTCGCCGCTGTTCGCCGCCGGCGAACTGCCCGGCCGCGCGCCGGATCGCAGCGTGCTGGCCGAGCAGCGGATCGCCAACGTGGTCGAGGAGATGGCGCTCGCCGCCGCGATTCCGCCGCCACGCGTGCTGATCGTGCCGGGCGGAGTCAATGCCGCGGTGTGCGGGCGCGACGAGCAGCACACGTCGGTACTGATCGGGGAGGAGCTGCTGCGGGTGCTGAACCGCGAGCAGATGCAGGGTGCGGCCGCGCACCTGATCGCGTCGATCGCCGGCGGCGACACGAAGATCGGCCTGCGCGCGGCGACGACGCTGGCGCTGTTTGCGCTGATGGCGCGGCTCACGGCCACGCTGATCGACCGCGATGCGTGGCGCGGGACGAAGCGGCTGCTGCGCACGCTGCTGGTGCCGACTGCTGCGTCGGCCGCGCACCTGATGGAGGAACTGAGCGATCCGCTGCGCAGCGATGCGTCGCCCGCCGCTGATGACCGCAAGCGCGGCGGCGATCGGCTGACATGGCGCGAGTGGGTGCAGATGCCGCTGATGGGACCGGTGATGTTCGCCGGCTTCATCGCCGGCCTGGTGGGCACCTTCGTGCTGGCGCCGCTGATTTCGCTTGCCTGGCGCCAGCGCAAGTACATGGCTGACGCGGCGGCGGTGAAGCTGACCCGCGATCCCGATGCGCTGGCCGGCGCGCTGACGGCGATCGCGCGCTCAGCGACGCCGCGGCAACTGCCGCCGTGGGCCGCGCATCTGGCCGTGGTCGGAACGGGCTCGCGCGGCGGTTCGATCCTGAGCGCTTCGGTGGTGCCGATCTTTCCGCCGATCGCCGCGCGCGAGAAAGCGCTCGCCAGGATGGGGGCGCACGCGCAGCCGGTCGGGGCCGGCGGGTTCGCGAGCCTGCCAGCCACCCTGCGCGCCGTTCTGATCGGCGCCTACGGGCTGTGCTTCGTGCTCGGTGGCTTCGCCGTCTACCTGCTGATCATCCTGTCGGCCGCGGTGTCCGGGCTGTTCCTGATCGTTCCGGCGGCGCTGCTGCACGCTGTGTTGCGCTGGCTGGGGCATGGATGACGAGGTTCCAGGCGTCACACTCGACATCTCACGCGACTTCGCGACGCGCCGCCGTGCGGACTGGCTACGCACGTCACGCGAACGCGGATTCGGCCAAACTCCACTGGACGCACCGGCAGGCCAGGCGCAAGACTTCAAAGTCGAACGCCGGCGGGGCGACCGGCCGAAGGCGGCCGTGCATGCAGGTAGTGCCGCTGTTTCCGCCGCCCTGGAGGTCATGATGCCTGCGCAGGATTTCCCGCTTGCTCTCGTCGCCGCCGACGTGCCTCGCCGTGCCACGACGAGCATCTACCCCGAGCCCTATGCGTCACTCATGAAGGGGCGGGAGAAGCGACAGTTGGGTGACGCTTTCGGGCTGAAGAACTTCGGCGTGAATCTCACGCGCCTGGCGCCCGGAGCGATGTCCGCGCTGCGCCATGCCCACGCGAAGCAGGATGAGTTCGTCTACATCCTGCAAGGAATGCCTACGCTCGTGACTGACGAGGGGCGCACGCAACTTCATCCGGGGATGTGCGCTGGGTTCCGTGCCGGAACGGGCAATGCGCACCACTTGAGGAACGAATGCGAGGAAGACGTGGTTTACCTCGAGATCGGCGACCGCATGCCGGGCGACAGCGCAATCTGGCCGGACGATGACCTTCAGATCATCGAGATCGAAGGCAAGCGGCGATTCGCTCACAAGGATGGAACGCCGTACTAGGCGTTCGGCCAGCGCGAGATTGCAGCGGGCACCGATTCGCCCGAAGCCGATCCGCACGACAACGAGGTGCGCGCCACGCAGAAGCGGTTGAGCGCGCGAACAGTCGTGAGCGTGACCACTGCTTTCTCCGTTGAGGGAATCGCGCTCGAAGCAGGTTTGCATTGACCGCACGGCGCTCATGCTTGCCGGCGCGTCCTCTCCAGCCGCTGTCACCACGCGGGTTGCTCAGACGCGCAGATGCACGATGACCTGTCTGACAATGCAGGAAGTTGGGCCCCGGCCGTCGCCGGGGCGACGGTGGCGTTATCACTGCCCCGCGGCTGCGGCGCGCCGCAGCCGCGGCGCCGGCTTCCAGAACGCCGGATCGGCCCGCCGGTGACTGCCGGCCGCGCCCGGCGTGGGTAGGACCTGTCCTACGCCAGCGTGCGCCGGCGCCCGATGGACGTCGCGCGGGCGCGCGGCATCATTGCGAGCATGTCGCAGCTCTCGATCGCTCCGCTCGCCGCGTTCCTCGTCGAGGACAACCGCGTGATCCGGGAGAATCTCGCCGCCACGCTGGAGGAAATGGCGCCGGTGCGCATCGTCGGCACCGCGGCCGACGAGCCGGCCGCGGTGGCCTGGCTCACGGCGCAGGATCAGCCGTGCGATCTCGTGGTCGTCGACCTGTTCCTCGCGCGCGGCTCGGGCTTCGACGTGCTGCAGGCCGTGCGGCATCTGCGCCGCGCCAGCGCGGCGATCGTGCTGACCAACTACGCCACGCCGGACGTCCGCCGCCGCTGCGTGTCGCTCGGCGCCGAGCGAGTATTCGACAAATCGCACGAAATCGAAGCGCTGATCGACTACTGCCGCCAGCTCGCCTTGCGGCGCTCGGTCGAAGCGCGCGCGGACGCTACTGGATCAGGCCATTCTTGAGCGCGTAGTAAGTCAGGTCGCTGTTGGACGCGAGCTGCAGCTTCTCCAGCACGCGCGTGCGATAGGTGCTGACGGTCTTGACCGACAGCGACATGCCGCGCGCGATCGCGCCGATCGTCTCGCCGCGCGCCAGCCGCAGGAACACCTGCAGTTCGCGCTGCGACAGCAGCTCGTGCGGCGGCCGGTCGCGGTCGGCGCCGAGCGCATCGGCCAGCAGCTCCGCGACCTTCGGCGTGATGTAGCGGCGGCCCGCGTGCACGGTGCGGATCGCGCGCACGATCTCGTCCGGGTCGCACTCCTTGTTCAGGTAGCCGCTCGCGCCCTGCTTCAGCAGCGCGGTCGCGTATTGCGCCTCGGAAAACACCGACAGGATCAGGATCGGCAGGTCGGGCGCGCGCGCCTTGATCGCCGCCAGCGCGCCGACGCCGTCCTGCTCGGGCATCGACAGGTCGAGCACCAGCACGTCGATGCCGCCCGTTCGCACCAGTTCCTGCGCTTCGCGGCCGTTGGCCGCCTCGCCGACCACTTCGAGGTCCGCATGCTCGGCCAGGAACTGGCGCAGTCCCGCGCGCACGACCGCGTGATCGTCGACAATGCCGACGCGGATCATGGTTTGTCCTGATTGGCGATCAAGTTCAGCAACCACGAAGAACAGGACTTCGCGCGGCTCGATTGTCGTCCCCGCGAAAGCGGGGACCCAGTGTCTTTCGCGATGAAGGCGCTGGATTCCCGCTTACGCGGGAATGACGTCGGACTGCTGAACTTCGTAGCTAATCAAATTTGGCCAAGAGTGTAGTCAGATGACGTACCGATGAAGATCCCGGCGATCCTTCGCAGCGGCCGCGCGGCGGTACTGCTGGCGGTGGTGGTTGCCGCGGCCGTGCTCGTGGCCAACGAGGCCGCGTACTGGCGCTCGAACCGGTGGATGGAGACGCTCGATGCGGCGACCGCTGCGCGCGCCGACCTGCGCGGGTTGCGCGTGTCGCTGCAGGACGCGGAGTGGGCGCTGCGCGCGTACCTGCTGACCGGGCACGCCGAGCAGCAGCAGGCCTGCCGCGCGGCGCTCGATGCGTCGGCGCAGGCGCTCGCGCGCCTGGCCGCGCACTTCGGTGCCGGCGACGCGGCTGCGCGTTATGCCGCGCTCGCCGCCGCCGTGCACGAGCGGCGCGAAGACGTCGAGCACGCGCTGGCGCTCGCGGCGGGCGGCGAGCGCGAGCGCGCGATCAATCAGACGCTCGCCGACCACGGCGGCACGCAGACAGTGACGATCACGCAGCACGCGGCCGCGCTCGATGCCGCCGCCGCGGCGCGCCAGGACGCGGCGCGCGCGCGCGTGGACCACACGCTGCTCGCCAACCGCATCGGCATCGACGCGCTGGCGCTGGCGAGCCTCGCCGTGCTCGCGCTGTACCTGCGGCAGGCGCGCGCGATCGAGGAACTGCGCGCGCGCCGCGCACACGAGATCGAGGCCGAGCGCGACCGCCTCGAACGCGAGGTCGCGCGCCGCACCGCGCAGCTCACGCGGCTCACGCGCTACCTGCAGACAGCGCGTGAGGACGAGCGCGCGCGCCTGGCGCGCGAGCTGCACGACGAGCTGGGCGCGCTGCTGACAGCGGCCAAGCTCGACGCGGCGCGCCTGCGCGCGCGCCTCGGCAGCCGCGAGCCGGAGGCGCTCGAGCGGCTGGCGCACCTGATCGAGACGCTGAACGACGGCATCGCGCTGAAGCGCCGGATCATCGAGGACCTGCGGCCATCGTCGCTCGACAACCTGGGCCTGGTGGCGGCGCTCGAGATCCTGGCGCGCGAATTCGAGCACACCGCCAAGCTCCCGGTGCAGTGCCGGCTCGAGGACGTGCGGCTGGCACCGGCGGCGCAGCTCACCGTCTACCGGCTGGTGCAGGAGGCATTCACCAACATCGCCAAGTACGCGCGCGCGCGGCGCGTCGAGCTGACGCTCGCGTCGCGTGACGGCTTAGCGACGGTCGAAGTCGCCGACGACGGCGCAGGCTTCGATCCCGAGGCGCAGCCGCAGTCGGCGCACGGACTGCTCGGCATGCGCTACCGCGTCGAATCCGAGGGCGGCTCGCTCGCGATCGAGTCGGCGCCCGCGCGCGGTACGCGCATCCGCGCCTCGATCCCCGAACGGCCTGCCGCGTAAGCGGTGTCCTACAACGCGGCACGGACCCGGCCGACAGCGCGGTGGCCGCGTGTCCCATGGGCGGCGCGCACGCGGCTGCATACGCTGCCTTCATCGCAGCACGTCGCTGCGCGCGCCTGCCGGGGACAGCATCGTCTCGCCGTCCGCCGTCCGGTGCTTTATCGAGGAGATCCGCCATGAAACATCGCAACGCACTGGCTGCGGCGCTGGCCGCGGCGGCACTGATCGCACTGCCGGGCTGCGCCGTGACGCGCGGCCAGTCCACGGTCGGCGCATACATCGACGACGCTTCGATCACCACTGCGGTGAAATCCAAGTTCGTCGAGAACCACAACGTCGACGCCGGCGCGATCCACGTCGAGACGCTGAACGGCACGGTCCTGCTGTCGGGCTTCGCCAAGAACGCGACGGAGAAGGACGCCGCCGAGCAACTCGCGCGCGGCGTCAAGGGCGTCAAGTCGGTGCAGAACGACATCATCGTGCGGCCGCCGGCTTCTTGACGCGCGGACCGCGCCTGCGCTTGTCGGCGCGCCGGTCGTGGGCGATGATCCGCCCGCTCTCGACCGGCCGCCGATGCGATTGCTCCTTTCGCTCTGCCTGCTGCTCTCGGCGGCGCGCGTGTGCGCGGCCGAGGGAGCCTGGGTGCACGCGTACGCCGCGTTCGGCGAGCCGAAGTATCCGCGCGGTTTCACGCATTTCGAATACGTGAATCCCGACGCGCCCAAGGGCGGCGTGCTCGACCTGCGCAATCCCGATCGGCGTACCAGCTTCGACAAGTTCAACCTGTTCACGATCCGCGGCAACGCGCCGGCGGGCATCGGCATCTTCATGCTCGAGACGCTGGCCACGCTCGCTGCCGACGAGCCGCGCACCATGTACGGGCTGCTGGCGGAGGAGATGCTGATCGCGCCGGACAAGTCGTCGATCACGTTTCGACTCGACCCGCGCGCTCGCTTCTCCAACGGCGACCCGGTGCTGGCCGAGGACGTCAAGTACAGCTTCGACATGCAGACCGGCAAGTACGCATCGCCGACCTATCAGACCGGGCTGGCGGGCGTGGAAAAGGCGGTGGTCGTCGATGACCGCACGATCCGCTTCGATCTGCGCGACCGCAGCGCGAGCACGCTGTTCACCATCGGCCTGCTGCAGGTCTTCTCGCACAAGTGGGGCGTGAACCCCGACGGCACGCGCAAGCGCTTCGACCAGATCGTCGACGAGTACCCGATCACGAGCGGCCCGTACACGATCGCCGAGGAACACGCGGGGCGCCGCATCGAGTTCGCGCGCAATCCCGACTACTGGGCGCGCGACTTGCCGGTGCGGCGCGGCTTCTACAACTTCGACCGCGTCGTCTATCGCTACTACCAGGACGAAGCGGTCGCGATCGAGGCGTTCAAGGCCGGCGAGTTTGACCTCGTGCGCGTGTACAGCGCCGCCGTCTGGATGCGCCAGTTGAAGGGCCGGCAATGGGACGAAGGCCGCATCGTCAACAAGCCGTTCCCGATCGCGACCGGGCAGGGCCTGCAGGCGTTCGAGCTGAACCTGCGCCGGCCCATCTTCCAGGACATCCGCGTGCGCGAGGCGCTGAACTGGAGCTACGACTACGACACCAACAACCGCTACCGCCTGTACAAGCGCGCCAGCAGCGTGTTCAACAACTCCGAGTTCGCCGCGCGGGGGCTGCCGTCGCCGGGTGAGTTGAAGCTGCTCGAGCCCTACCGCGCCGAGCTGCCGCCGCAGGTGTTCGGCCCGCCGTTCGTGGCGCCCGATACCGGCGGCGACCCGAAGCGGCTGCGCGCAAACCTGCTGCACGCACGCGCGCTGCTCGAAGCGGCCGGCTGGAAGCTCGCTCCCGACGGCGTGCTGCGCAACGCGCAGGGCGAGCCGTTCGAGTTCGAATACCTCGTGCCCGGGGACTCGGCCACGCGCGAGGTGCCGTGGCAGCACAACCTCGCCAGGCTCGGCATTCATCTGAAGGTGCGCAACGTCGACTTCGCGCTGTACAACCGCCGGCTCGAGCAATACGACTTCGACATGGTCGCGATCGTGGAACCGGCGTTCACGCTGCCATCGCCGGCTGACTACGTGACGCTGTACGGCAGCAAGTCGGCCGACGAGAAGGGCAACAACAACTTCCGCGGCGTCAAGAGCGCGGCGGTCGACCACATCCTCGACGCGATGAACAGCGCCGCCACGCTCGAGGACTTCCGCGACGCCTGCCGCGCGCTCGACCGCGTGGTGATGTGGGACTGGTGGCAGGTGCCGGTGCTGTACGCCGACTTCGAGCCGATTTCGTACTGGACCAGGTTCGGCATCCCGGCGGTCCGTGCCAAGTACTTCACCGCCGACCTGCCGCCCGAAGACGATACGCAGTTGCCGTGGCCGCTGGCGACGTGGTGGAGCAAGGAACTGGAGAAGAGATGAATTCGTCGTCGCCCCGGCGCAGGCCGGGGCCAAAGTGCAGCGCTCGAAATTGGGCACCGGCCTGCGCCGGTGCGACGGAATGATCGCCTACATCCTCAAACGCATCCTGCTGATGGTGCCGACACTGCTCGGCGCGCTCACCGTCACGTTCATCGTGATCCAGTTCGTGCCCGGCGGGCCGGTCGAGACGCTGCTCGCCGAAGCGCGCATCGGCGCCGGCGGCGCATACAAGGCGGGCCGCGACGTCGACAAGCAGCAGATCGAGGAGCTGAAGAAGCTGTACGGCTTCGATCAGCCGGTGCACGTGCGCTACGTGCAGATGCTGGCGCACTTCGCGCGCTTCGACCTCGGCCGCAGCTTCCTGCGCAACAAGGACGTGTGGGATCTGATCAAGGAGAAGCTGCCGGTGTCGATCTCGCTCGGCCTGTGGACCTTCCTTATCTCGTACCTGGTGTCGATTCCGCTCGGCGTGGCCAAGGCGGTGCGCGAAGGTACGCGCTTCGACGCGGCGACCACGATGGCGGTGCTGGTCGGCTACGCGATCCCCGGCTTCGTGCTCGGCGTGCTGCTGATCGTGCTGTTCGCCGGCGGCACGTTCCTCGAATGGTTTCCGCTGCGCGGCCTGGTGTCGGACAACTGGGCCGAGCTGTCATGGCCGCGCCGCATCCTCGATTACTTCTGGCACCTGACGCTGCCGCTGATCTGTCTGACCATCGGCAGCTTCGCCACCGTGACGATGCTGACCAAGAACACCTTCGTCGAGGAAATCCGCAAGCAGTACGTGCTGGTGGCGCGCGCCAAGGGACTGTCGCAGCGGCGCGTGCTGTACAAGCACATCTTCCGCAACGCGCTGATCCCGCTGGTCACGGGTCTTCCGGCTGCGTTCGTCGGCGCGTTCTTCACCGGGTCGCTGCTGATCGAGACGCTGTTCTCGCTCGACGGGCTCGGACTGCTGTCGTACGAGTCGGTGGTCCGGCGCGACTATCCGGTCGTGCTGGGGTCGCTGTATCTGTTCACGCTGATCGGGCTGGTCGTCAAACTGGTCAGTGACCTCTTGTACGTGGTGGTCGATCCGCGCGTGCAGTTCGGCGCTGCCGCGCGATGAGTGCACAGCCTACGAGCGCGATCGCCGCGCCGCCGAGCATTGCGCGCACGCGCCGGGGTTCGCCCAACCAGCGCGCGTGGTCGCGCTTCAAGGCCAATCGCCTCGGCTTTGTGTCGCTGTGGATCTTCCTCGTGTTGCTGGTCGTCTCCACATTCGCCGAGCTCGTCAGCAACGACCGGCCGCTGGTCGCGAAGTACGACGGCCACTGGTATGCGCCGGTGCTGTACGACCCCCCCGAGACGACGTTCGGCGGCGACTTCGGCACGCCGACCGACTGGACCGACCCGCTGATCGTCGAGCGCTTCCGGCAGCCCGGCAACTGGGCCCTGCACGCGCCGAATCCGCATTCGGCCAATTCGCTCGACTACTTCCAGAAGCAGCCGAACCCCGCGCCGCCAGGGCCGACCCGCTGGCTCGGCACCGACGAGGTGGGGCGCGACATGCTGGCGCGGCTGATCTATGGCTTCCGCGTCAGCATCTGGTTCGCGCTCGCGCTGACGGTGGTCGGTACCGCGCTGGGCGTGGCGATGGGCGCGCTGCAGGGCTACTTCGCCGGACGGCTCGACCTGACGCTGCAGCGGCTGATCGAGATCTGGAACTCGATCCCGGAGCTGTATCTGCTGATCATCTTCGCGTCGATCTTCGAGCCGTCGCTGCTGCTGCTGCTCGTGCTGCTGTCGCTGTGGGGCTGGATCGGGCTGTCCGATTACGTGCGCGCCGAGTTCCTGCGCAACCGCAACCTCGAATTCGTCAAGGCGGCGCGCGCGCTGGGGCTCACCGACTGGCAGATCGTGCGGCGCCACGTGCTGCCGAACTCGCTGACGCCGGTGATCACGTTCCTGCCGTTCCGCATGAGCGGCGCGATCCTGGCGCTGACTTCGCTCGACTTCCTCGGGCTGGGCGTGCCGGCGTCGGTGCCGTCGCTCGGCGACCTGCTGCGGCAGGGCAAGAACAACCTCGATTCGTGGTGGATCATCGTGCCGACCTTCGTGCTGCTGGTCGTGGCGATGGCGCTGCTGACGTTTATCGGCGACGCGCTGCGCGATGCGTTCGATACGAGGAAGTCGTGACGATGCGTTCATCGGCGAACGCATTCCCTCACCCCAACCCCTCTCCCGGAGGGAGAGGGGCCTTTCATCCCTCTCCCTCCGGGAGAGGGACCGAGGGTGAGGGCAATTCAGAAGCAGCGAACCGATGACCTCCCCATTGCTCGCCATTGACCACCTCACCGTCGCCTTCGGCGCCGCGCGCGTGGTCGACGGCGTGTCGTTCGCGATCGCGCCGGGCGAGAAATTCGCGCTGGTCGGAGAAAGCGGCTCCGGCAAGTCGATCACCGCACTGTCGATCCTGCGCCTGGTCGACGGCGCGACCACGGCCGGCGCGATCCGCTTTGGCGGCGAGGATCTGACACGCAAGACCGAGCGCGCGATGCGCGGGCTGCGCGGGCGCGACATCGCGATGATCTTCCAGGAGCCGATGACGGCGTTGAATCCGCTTTACACGGTGGGCAACCAGATCGGCGAAGTGCTCAAGCTGCACGAGGCGCTGCGCCCGAACGCGGCCCGCGCGCGCGCGATCGAGCTGCTGGCGAAGACCGGCATTCCGGAGGCCGAGCGCCGCGTCGACGCGTACCCGCACCAGCTTTCCGGCGGGCAGCGGCAGCGCGCGATGATCGCGATGGCGCTGGCGTGCCGGCCGAAGCTGCTGATCGCCGACGAGCCGACCACGGCGCTGGACGTGACGATCCAGGCGCAGATCCTGGCGCTGCTGGACGAACTGCAGCGCGAGATGGGGATGGCGCTGCTCTTCATCACGCACGATCTGAATTTGGTGCGGCGCTTCACGCATCGTGTCGGCGTGATGGAGAAGGGCCGGCTGGTCGAGCAGGGCGCCACCGCCGAGGTGTTCGCGCGGCCGCGGCACCCGTACACGCAGCGGCTGATCGCCAGCCGGCCGCAGCGCACGGTGCGGCCGCTGGCGGCCGATGCGCCGCGGCTCGTCAGCGCGCGCGACGTGGACGTGCGCTTCACCAGCCGGCGCGGCTTGTTCGGCCGCCACGGGCGCGACG
>JAKORH010000178.1 GCA_029777935.1 Pseudomonadota bacterium | reverse complement strand
TCCATCATCGGGCCGAGGATGAAGCCGAGGATCAGCGGCGCGGGCTCGCACTTGAGCTTGTAGAACAGATACCCCAGCGCGCCGAACACGGCGGTCTGCATCACGTCGAAGTTCGTGTTGTTGACCGCGTACACGCCGATCGAGCAGAACACGAGGATCGCCGGATACAGCAGCCGGTACGGCACCTTCAGCAGTTGCACCCATAGCCCGACCAGCGGCAGGTTCAGCACCACGAGCATCAGGTTGCCGATCCACATCGAGGCGATCAGACCCCAGAACAGCGACGGGTTGCTGGTCATCACCTGCGGCCCGGGCTGGATGTTGTGGATCGTCATCGCGCCGATCATCAGCGCCATGACCGCATTGGGCGGGATGCCGAGCGTCAGCATGGGGATGAATGAGGTCTGCGCGCCCGCGTTGTTCGCGGACTCCGGTGCGGCGACGCCGCGGATGTTGCCCTTGCCGAACGGGATCTCTGCACCCTTCTCGCTGACCTTCTTCTCCACCGTGTAGGAGGCGAACGACGCCAGCAGCGCGCCTCCGCCGGGCAGGATGCCGAGCAACGAGCCCAGCAACGTGCCGCGGCCGACCGCGGGCAGCGAATAGACGAACTCCTTGAGGTTCGGCAGCAGCGTGCCGATCTTGCTGGTGAAGACCTCGCGATGTTCCTTCTTCTCCAGGTTGGCGATGATCTCGGCGAAACCGAACACGCCCATCGCCACACCGACGAAGCCCAGCCCGTCGGTCAGTTCCGGCACGTCGAACGAGAAGCGCGCAACCCCCGAGTTGACGTCGGTACCGACCAGTCCGAGCAGCAGGCCGAGGATGATCATCGCGATCGCCTTGATCAGCGAACCCGACGCGAGCACCACCGCGCCGATCAGCCCGAGCACCATCAGCGAGAAATATTCGGCGGGGCCGAACTTGAACGCGAGTTCCGTCAGCGGCGGCGCGAAGGCCGCGACCAGCACGGTCGAGAAACAGCCGGCCACGAACGAGCCGATCGCGGCGATGCCCAGCGCCGCCCCGGCCCGCCCGCGCCGCGCCATCTGGTAGCCGTCGATGCAGGTGACCACCGACGAGGACTCGCCCGGAATGTTGACGAGGATCGAGGTCGTCGAGCCGCCGTACTGCGCGCCGTAGTAGATGCCGGCCAGCATGATCAGCGCCGAGGTCGGGTCGAGCGAATACGTGGTCGGCAGCAGCATGGCCAATGTGGCGACCGGCCCGATGCCTGGCAGCACGCCGATCAGCGTGCCGATCAGGCAGCCCATCAGCGCATAGAAGAGATTCGTGAAGGACAGTGCCGTGCCGAAGCCGAGCGCGAGATTCGACAGCAGTTCCATATCAATCTCCGCTCAGCGTTCCATGAAGGCGGGCCATACCGGGATCGTCACGCCCAGACTCCAGATGAACACGAACCACGTGACCGCGGCCATCGCGATCGCGAGCAGGATCACCTCCTTCCAGCGGAACTCGTGACTGCCCATGCTCGAGATCGCCACCAGCGCCGCGATCGACAGCAGCGCGCCGGCGGGTTTCAGCAGCAGGCCGTACACGACCACCGAGCCCAGAACCCAGCCGGCCTCCGCGAAGTGGAACTTCTCGATCTCGCCGTCCGGCGTTTCGCGTCCCAGCCCGGTGAGCGCGATGACGATGCCAAGCAGAACGAGGATGGCGCCGAGCACGGTCGGGAAGTACGCCGGCCCCATTCGCTGCGCGGTGCCGAAGTCGTACTTCTGCGCGGCGATCGCGAAGAACAGCCCGAACGCGATGAACATCACGCCGGACCAGAAGTCCTTTTCGTTCCTGATCTTCAAACGTTTCTCCCTGGACTTGCGCGGACTGCTCGACTCACCGCATCGCTGGGGGCGCGGGCATTCTAGAACCTGTCTCAGCCGGCGCGACGGCCGCCGCGGATGCTGAGATAGGTTCTACCGGACAGCGGCCGCGGCGCGACAGATCAGTCGACCTTCGCGCCCGAAAACTTCACCACCTTCTCGTACTTGGCCAGTTCGGCGCGCACGAAGGCCGCGAATTCCGACGGCGACATCGGCGCCGGTTCCGCGCCCATGCGCGCGAGGCGCTCGCGCATCTCGGCGCCGGCCAGCGCCTTGCGGAACTCATCGCCGAGCCGGTTGACGACCGGTGCCGGAGTGCCAGCGGGCGCGAACACGCCGAACCACGTGCTGACGTCGAAGCCGGCGAACTCCTTGCCGCCGGCCTCGGCCACCGTCGGCACGTCCGGCAGCGCGGCCGCGCGCGTCCTGGTCGTGACGGCGAGCGCCTTCAGCTTCCCGGCGCGGATCTGCGACGCCGCGGAAGCGAGGTTGTCGAACATCAGGTCGGTCTGTCCGGCCAGCAGCCCGAGCTGCGCCGGCGCGGCGCCTGCGTACGGGATGTGCACAATGTGCACATGCGCCATCGACTTGAGCAGTTCGCCGGCCATGTGGCCGCCGCTGCCATTGCCGCCGGAGCCGTAGTTGAGCTGTCCCGGATGCGCGCGCGCGTACCGCACGAGATCGGCAAAGGCATGGATGCCGTATCTGGACTCGGTCGCGGGCGTCATCACGAGCACGTTGGGCACGTGCGCGATCAGCGTGATCGGCGCGAAGTCGCGGACCGGGTCATACGGCAACTTCGTGAACAGCCACGGATTGATCGCGTGCGTCGCCACCGCGCCAATCACGAGCGTGTAGCCGTCGGCCGGCTGCTTGGCGACGAAGTCGACGCCGATGTTGCCGCCGGCGCCCGGCCGGTTCTCGACCACGATCACTCCGAGCGTCTCGCGCACGCGCTCGGCAAGCGCGCGTGCCGCCGTGTCGAGTGGACCGCCGGCCGGATACGGCACGATCAGGTGAATTGATCTGGCCGGATAGGCCGGGGCCTGAGCGAACGCGCACAGCGCGGGCGTCAACAACAGCAGGGCAAGGAGTGAACGGCGCAGCATGGTCAGTTGGAATGAGGAGGCGAGGGCGGAATTAGACCGGAAAGCGGCCGCGCACGGAATCGAGGCCGCTGGCATCATGCGCGCCGGCGATGAACACGAACGGATTCGACACCGCGCGGCTGCGCATCGAACTGGCCGCGCCACGGCTCGCGCCGCTTCATGCGCAGTTCTTTGCGCGCAACCGCGCGCACTTCGCGCCATGGGACCCGCCGCGTCCGGCCGGCTTCGAGACCGCCGCGTACTGGGAGCGCGAACTGGCGCAGGTGCAGGCCGAGTTCGCGGACGGCCGCAGCGTGCGCTTCGTCGCGCTGGTGCACGCCGACGGCTCGCCGCGCCTGGTCGCGCGCGCGAACTTCTCGCAGATCTTTCGCGGTGCATTTCAGTCGTGTGTGCTCGGCTACCAGATCGATCGCGAGTTCGAGGGACAGGGGTTGATGCACGAGATGCTGGCGGCTTGCATCGGTGCGATGTTCGGCGACTTCGGTCTGCACCGGATCCAGGCCGCGTTCCTGCCCGAGAACGTTCGCAGCGAACGGCTGTTGGCGCGGCTGGGGTTCGATCGCATCGGCGTGGCGCGCGAGTACCTGTTCATCGCCGGCGCGTGGCGCGATCACGTGCTGATGGCGCTGACCAATCCCGACTTCGACGCCGCGACGCTGCGGCCGCGAAACGCCGGTTAGACGGTCGGCAGCGCTGTAAAGCCCGCCGGGTGCAGCGCGAGTTCCTCAGCGGTTGCCGGGCGCGTGTCGACCCGATCGACGCGCGCCGCCGGCGGCCCGCGCTCGGCCCAGCGCGCGAGTTGTTCGACGGCAGCGGCCTCGCCGGCGACGACCGCCTCGACCGTGCCGTCGCGGCAATTGCGCACCCAGCCCCGCAGGCCGAGCTGTTCGGCCCGCAGCCCGAGCGAATACCGGAAGCTCACGCCCTGGACGCGGCCGTGGATGGCGAGGTGCAGACTGGTCGGCTTCATCGCGGCGTGCGGCCAAGTTAGCAGAGCCGCAGCGCCGCGGTGCGTGGCTGCCCGTCAGTTCTCCAGGTCGGCCCGCGTGGCGTTCAGCGAGCCGCCGCTGAAGGTGCCCGTGACCTTGACCAGGGTTCCCGGCGCGGTCGAGGAGCGCGGCGTGACCGCGGAGAAGAACTGGTCGCGGCTGATAGTGGCGTCGGTGGCGTCATGGAACTGCACGTTGCCGCCCAGCGCGGCGACGATGGTGTCGAGCAGTGTGAGCCGGAACGTGCTGGTGTCCTTCGCGGTGACCCGCGCCTGTACGACGTCGCGGCTGTCGCTCGCGATTTCGATCTCCTGCGCGACGAGGTTGCCGCTGGCATCGGCCGCTGCGCGGACATCGAGCCGCGTCGTGCCGGGCACGACGTTGTTCAGCAGGTTGCTGTCGATCTCGGTCAGGTCGTTGATCTGCACGATCCTGCCGAACAGCGTCACCGTGCGCGCGCCGCTGTTGACCGCCGCCGCGATGCCGGTCAGTCGGACCACGCCGCTCGATTCGCTCGCGCTCGAACTGCCCGAACCATCCTCGAACTCGATCCTGGTCGCCACCAGTGCTCCGGAAGCGTCGAGCGTGCCTTCGGCTTCGACCTTCAGTCCATTGGCGAGGTCGGCCGACGAGCCGCCTTCGTAGCTCGTCGATGCGGTCGTCTGCACCGTGCGGGTACCGATCTGGAATGCGCCGGTTTGCGCGTTCAAGCCACTGACGAAGCCCTCGAGCTTGAACCTGCCGCCGTTGCTCGGCTGGAACACGGCGTCTTCCTGATCCTCACGATCGATCGACGTGGCGTTGAAGTCGCTGCCGCTGAGCGTGCCGTGCACCTCGACCGCCACGCCGTTGGCGAGCGACGGCGCGGCCGTGACCGCGGCGAAATTGACGGTCGTGCTTCCGAGCGTGAAGGTGTGCGCCGCGACGTTCAGGTTCGCCACGATGCCCTTCAACTCGTCGCTGGCGTCGCTGGCGGCACTGATGCGGGAGGCGCGCACGTTGCCCGCGGGATCGCGCAGCCCCTGAACTTCGACCCGCAGGCCCGGGCGCAGCACGCTGAAGCTGTTCGGATTCAGGTTCGCGAACACGGTCGAGGCGCCGACGAACACCGTCAGCCCGGCGACGGTGAACGACGGCGGGGCGCCGGCCGCGTTCACCGACTGCACCGGCCCGCGCACCTCGTTCTCGGCCTCGACGCGGTCGGCCACGCCGCTGACGTTGTCGGCGTTGATCCGGCCCAGCACCTTGACGAACATGCCCGTGGCGAGCTGGGCCGGCGTGCCGGCTGTGTTGTCGATGCGGATCGTGGCGCTGCCGTCATCGAAGCGAATGCCGTTGACGATCACGCTGCCCTTGGTCATCACGCCGATGACGACCGACTGCGCGCCGGGCGGAACGCTGCCGGTGCCGTCGGTGCCGCCGCCGCAGCGGACCAGCACCAGCGCGGCCGCCAGTGCGGTGGCGAAACGCACCATGGTGTTCAGCTGCATGTCGGGCCTCCCCTCAGAACCTATCCGCGAGTAATTCGTGTGTGCGACGGGCCGCTTTGGCTTGCAGTGCTAGGCGCGAGGAGCGCGGTTTGGTTCATCCAAATAAGCGACGAGCAACAACGCAATGCGAGCCACTGCGCAGGCGCAATGCGCCTGCGCGCGTCCATACGCCCGATCGGGCCCGCAACGGCGTCCGCCGTTGCTCAGCGGCCCGTCCCTTCGGGTTGTCGCCAGAAAGCCCGGCTGCGGCGTTGCCCGGCTTGGCCG
>JAKORH010000177.1 GCA_029777935.1 Pseudomonadota bacterium | reverse complement strand
TCATGCTGCGACTCGCTCGCGCTTCGACAGCGCGTACCGGAGCAGCTCGGAACGGATATGCCGCTTGCCGCGCGGACCGAGCCAGATTGGCGCGGGGAAGTCGGGTTCCTTTTGCAGCGCCAGAAAGCGCGTCATCCCGACGTTGAGCAGCTTGCGCCCCTGTTCGTCGGTCAACAGCGTTTCGTCGGATGCCCCTTCGCTCGGGGCGGTGCTCTTGCGAGACATTCGCCAGACTCCGTTAATGTTGCGGAGCCGGCGCGGCCTTGCACTTCGGCCGTGAGACAGTCGCTAGGCCCCGCTAAGTCTCGGGGCGATTCTTGCGAATGGGTCGGACGGTACGCTAACCCGCGAGTTCTGTTACCGCCGGCGCCACTTGCTCATGTGCTCGGCCGTGAGTTGCTCGATGGTGAGTGCCGGCGCCTTTGTTTTCCTGCGGCGCATAGGCGCCTTGACGCCGTGGCTTTTGAGATGCCGTAGCCACGTTGCTTTGACGGCGGCGGCGTTCGTGCCAACGTCTCTTGCCACCAGCGCATAGATGCGTTCCGCCCCGCATCGCCGATCCACCGGGAGCGTCTCGTCATGCTGCAGGCGGACATAGACGTTCGTGACGACGTGCAAGTGCCGCCGCGCCTTCGCCAGCGCCGCCGCGCCCTGCGCGCCCCCCTTCTCCCCGGTGAGCCCGAGCGCCTGCGCGATCGCCTTCGTCCCGCTTGCCGTTTGCAGCGCCTCGCCGAAGCGATCGAGCATCCGTAGCACGTCCTCCGGGATCGGCAGCTTCGCCTGCCGATAGAATGCGAACAGTTGCCAGACGATCAGATTGTTCCGCGTCGCGCGATAGAGCCGGCGCAGGTAGTTGGCCTGCTCCAGCGTGTTGAGCTCGTGGACTTCGCGCTCAAGCTCGGCCCGGTCGCGTTGCTGACCGAAGAACACGTCGTTAACGAGCTCGTCGGCGGTGCGGCGCCCTTTCATGCTGCCGCCTTCGCGCGGGACTTGCGCGGCGCCTTCTTGATCGGCACGACGTTATCGGCCGGTCGCGTCTCGAGCCACTTCGCCCAGGCGTCGAGCGCCGCGCGCTTCTCCTTCAAGTACTCATAGCGGTCATAGTGCCGATCCTGCACGCCACCGAGCCCGTGCGACTGGATTTGCGCGCGCAGGTCTTTCGATACGCCGAGCTCGGCCAGGCGCGTTTCGCAGGTCCGCCGCAAGTCCGATAGCTGGAAGTCGGCGGCCTCGTTGGCGGCGAGCATCGCCCGGCGCACGCCCTGCAGGTACTTCGACACGGTGCGTGGGTCGAGTGACTTCGCTTCGTCGGCAGGAAACAGGTGCGGTACTCCGGCAGCCTTCGCAGCGTCAGCGCGCGCTGCGACCAGCTCGGCCGCTCCCTTGCCCAGCGGCAAGACGTGCGCCCGCGGTGCGGTGCGCCGGCCCTTCGGATCGTAGAGGGTGAGCGTGCCGCCCTCGGCGTCGAAGTCCGCGACGCGTGCGCGCAGCAATTGCTCAAAGCGCTGCCCGCCGAGCAGTAGGGATAGTCGGATCGCCAGCGCCGACGGCGTGTCGGTCGCCTTCAAACGTTGCCACAGTACGCGCAGTTCCGACTCGGCCAGCGCCCGCGAGCGCGTGCGGTTGAATTGCGGCATCGCGGCCGTGTCGGCGATCGGGTTTGTCTCGATCCCGAAGCCGAGCATCTTCGCGGGCGCCGCCGGGTCGGACTCGGCCCGCAGCGCGAGCGCGAACGCCGCGCGCAGGTAGGACCGCAGCTTGCCGGCGGTGCGCCCGTTGCCGCGCTCGACCAGGCGCCGCACGACTTCGACGGCCTGGCGGCGGGTGAACTCGCGAGCCGGTGCGTCGGCGAATTGCGGGAAGGCCTCGGCGACGTGCAGCGCGGTCATGCTGCGAACGTCGCGCGCGGCCGGCTTGCCCTTCGCTTCGAGCGCTTCGGCATAGGCCAGCATCAGCGCGTGCAGGGACCGCTCCGGCGCTTCCTTGACCTCGCGCACCTGGCGGCGGTGCTCGGCCTCGCGTGCGGCTTCCTGCAGCGCCAAGTGCCCGCGCAGGTCACCCGCCGGCACGTCGGCCCGCTGTGCGGCGAGCCGGTCGCACTCGACGCGCGCAGCCTGCAGGGTGAACTCGTCAGGCCCAGTGCCATACGGCCCGATCGGGACGTATCGCTGCTTGCGATCCTGCGAGTACCGGAAGTACCAGTGCGCCCGCCCGCCCGGACTCGCCTTGAGGGATAGCGCGCCGGAACCGCGACCGCGGCTTTCGTGCTTCCACGCTGGCGAGCCTTGCGCCCTCGCCTTCTTGATGGCGGTCTGTACGCCCGTATCGGTCAGCTTTGCGCCCATGTCACACCCACCGGATTGTTTATCCGCCGGGTGTCGCTGGCGACCTCTGGTCTACACTCGGTCTACACTTCTCGCCCGGCTGCAATCGGAGTCTAGCG
>JAKORH010000176.1 GCA_029777935.1 Pseudomonadota bacterium | reverse complement strand
CGCCTCCTGCCATTCCGTTCAGAAGCGGCTTGCATCCGGGATGCCGAGCATGAACGTTCCCAGCGCGTCGCGCGCCACCCCAAGGGCGAGCGGCGCAGCGAGCCGGGCGTTCCAGTCCGCCGGCACGTTGAAGCGCGCCCGTTCTCGATGACTGCGGATGACGAAGAAGATGCCGCCGACGCGCATCGACTCGAACTGCTCGCGCATGACGATGCGCGTGCCCAGCGCGGGATCGCCGAGCACGATGCGGCCGCCCTGCTTGCCCTTGACGACCACGAAATGACGGTAACCGCCGTCGCTGACCAGCGCGATGGCCGGCACGCTGGCTTCGGCGAGCTCGTCGAGCGACACCTGCACGCCGTCGGCACGATAGCCCTGCGACTCGAGGTATCGCTTCATGTCGAGCAGCGAGAAGCCTTCCCTGCGGATCTTTTCCTGGTCGCCCGCGGCGTACATTGCCCGGAAGACGGTCGCTTCGTCGACGGGGCTGCCGTATTAGTAGGTCAGCAGCGTCGCCACCGCGGCCGATCCGCAACTGAAGTCGTAGCGCTGGTGCAGCGTGCTGCGGAAAGCGCGGGCGTGCGCGATCTCCTTGATGGTGCGGACCGGCATCGCGTAGCCGCCTCCGGCTTCGGCGATGAACGGCGCGCCGCCCGTCGCGCAGGCCGGCGACGAAGTCAGCGCCCCGACGCCGCCCAGCGCCGCGAACGCGAGCGTCGCGAGCGCGCTCTTGCGGTGGGGCCACGCACGGCGCATTGAGGCCCTACTGTAGGTGCAGGTTGAGGATCGTCGAGTTCTGGATGACGACGTTGTTGCCCGAGTTCTGGACGACCATCGGCACCCCGTTGCTGTTCGAAAAGGCGCTGGAACTGATCGTGTTGTTGCCCGTGCTCAGGTTCGTCGCGCTGTTGTCACGCACGACCGCCGACGCGTTGTTCTCGTTGACCTGCAGTTCGGCGCCGCCGCGCTGCGCGGCCAGCTCCGCATCGCTGGCGAGTGGGCCGAACGTCGCGTCGACCCGGGCCGGGGCGGCCGCCGCCGCTTCGATGTCCGCCGCAGACCGCGCGTCGGACCCGGTCGCGCCAGCGGCACCGGCCCCCGCTGCCAAGGCCATCACGAGCGTCGCGCCTGCGGTCCGAATCCTGGTGCGCATGCGAGCTCTCCTTCGATAGAAGACGTCCGGATCGCGAAGGGCACGGGGCCGGCATCGGCCGGCCCCCGTCTTCGCAGTGCGCTCGTCGACAGGTGCGTCAGCGCACGGCCAGGTTGGCCTGCACGTTCACGCTCTGCTGCACCAGCGCGGCGATGCCGCTGTTCT
>JAKORH010000018.1 GCA_029777935.1 Pseudomonadota bacterium | reverse complement strand
CCGTACGGGCAGGTGCCGATCCTGGTCGAACGCGACCTGATCCTGTACGAATCGAACATCATCAACGAATACATCGACGAGCGCTTCCCGCACCCGCAGCTGATGCCGGCCGACCCGGAGATGCGCGCTCGCGCGCGCCTGTTCCTGTTCAACTTCGAGCGCGAACTCTTCGTCCACGTGCAGACGCTCGAGAACAGCAATAACCAGAACGCGATCGACAAGGGCAAGCTGCTGATCCGCGACCGCCTGACGCAGCTCGCCCCGATCCTGCTGAAGAACAAGTACATGCTCGGCGACGACTTCTCGATGCTCGACGTGGCGATCGCGCCGCTGCTGTGGCGGCTCGACCACTACGGCATCGACCTGCCGAAGAGCGCTGCGCCCCTGATGAAGTACGCCGAGCGCATCTTCAGCCGGCCCGCGTACATCGAGGCGCTGACGCCGAGCGAGAAGGTGATGCGGCGCTGACAGTCGGCAGTCGGCAGTCTCGAGTCGGCAGCCGACTGCGCCACGCCCGCGGATTCCCTAAACTGCCGACTGCCGACTGCATGGAAGTTTCGACCAAACCCTACCTGATCCGCGCCATCTGCGAGTGGTGCAACGACGCGGGCTTCACGCCGTACCTCGCCGTCGCCGTCGACGAGACCGTGCGGGTGCCGATGGAGTTCGTCAAGAACGGCGAAATCGTGCTGAATGTCTCGGCGCTGGCGACCAACCGCCTCAAGCTCGGCAACGACGCGATCGAATTCCAGGCCCGCTTCTCCGGCGTGCCGCGCGAGGTCTACGTGCCGATCGCGCGCGTGATCGCGGTTTACGCGCGCGAGAACGGGCAGGGCATGGCGTTCGAAGTTCCGCGCGGCGAGCAGCCCGCGAGCACGCCCGCGCCCGACGGCGCGCGCGGTGCGCTCGTGCCGGTCAGCCCGGCGCCGGGCCCGACGCCCGAACCGACACCGCCGAAGCCGGGCGACCGGCCCAAGCTCACGCGCGTGAAATAGGCGAATCCGGACGCGCAGCGCCGGATTCGCCGTGCTCGTTCGAGCGGACTGGCGCCGCTCAACTCGCGCCCGCGCATGGAGGTATTCTGCATCCATGTATGCGCGCTTCTTCGGGCTGAAGCAACCGCCGTTCTCGATCGCGCCGGACCCGCGCTATCTCTTCATGAGCGAGCGCCACCGCGAGGCGCTCGCACATCTTCTGTACGGCGTGCGCGGTGGCGGCGGCTTCGTCGTGCTGACCGGCGAGATCGGCGCCGGCAAGACGACCGTATGCCGCTGCTTCCTCGAGCAGGTGCCGCAGCGCTGCAACGTCGCGTACATCTTCAACCCCAAGCTGACAGTCGAGGAACTGCTGCGCACCGTGTGCGACGAGTTCCGCATCCCGTACCGGCACGAGGGCGCAGGTGCCGCGACCGTGAAGGACTACGTCGACGCGCTGAACGAATACCTGCTGCGCATGCACGCGGTCGGGCACGACAACGTGCTGATCATCGACGAGGCGCAGAACCTGTCGGCCGACGTGCTCGAGCAGCTGCGGCTGCTAACCAACCTCGAGACCAGCGAGCGCAAGCTGCTGCAGATCGTGCTGATCGGCCAGCCCGAGCTGCGGCAGATGCTGGCGCGGCCGGAAATGCAGCAGCTCGCCCAGCGCGTCATTGCGCGCTACCACCTCGGCGCGTTGACCGAGGCCGAGACGGCCCACTATGTGCGACACCGCCTCGCGGTGGCGGGGCTCGCGCGCGAGATGCCGTTCGACGCGCGCGCGCTGCGGCGGATCCATCGTTACGCGCGCGGCGTGCCCCGGCGCATCAACCTGCTCGCCGACCGCGCGCTGCTCGGCGCGTACGCAAAGGACAGCCGATTGGTGAGCCGGCGCATGGTCGACGCCGCCGCGAGCGAAGTGCTCGACGGCCCCCCCCCGCGCGCGCCGGCGCGCCGGTTCGCGGCGCGCACCGTGGCGCTTGCGATGGTGCTGGTCGCGGTGGCCGTGCTCGCCTTGGTGCTGAATCGCTCCCCGCTCGAGACGACCGCGCTCGAAGCGGCGCCGCCGCCTGCTGAACCCGGTACGCCAGCCGCGGCCGCGGAGCCTGCGGTCGCAGCGGTCGCGCGCGCGAGCGAACCGGTGCCTTTCGACCTGCCGACCGGGTTCGATTCGCTGGCGGGTGCCGAGCCGCGGTCGTGGCGCGAACTCGCGCAGGCGTGGGGCACCACGCTCGACGATGGCGATCCGTGCCGCGCCGCGCACAAGCAGCACCTGCAGTGCTTCAAGCGCACCAACGGCACGCTCGCGCTGATCCGGCAGCTCGACCGCCCGGCGATCCTGACGCTGCGCGACGGCCGCGGGCGGCCCGCGTACGCGCTGCTCGAAGGGCTTTCGGCGAAGTCGGCGCAACTGCGCGTCGACGGTGCCGAACGCAGCGTGCCGCTGGTGGCGCTCGCAGACTACTGGCGCGGCGAATTCACCACGCTGTGGCGCACGCCGCCCGAATTCGGCGCCGCCGGACTCGAGACGCCCGCGGCGCCCGCGGCGCACTGGCTGGCGGCGCAGCTCGCGGCGGCGCGCGGCGAACCGCTCGCGGCCGACCGGCGCGTCGACGCGAAGACGCTGCGCGACTGGATCTACGCGTTCCAGCTTACGCAGGGGCTTCCGCTCGACGGGATGCCGGGGCCGATCACCCTGATGCTGCTGAACCGCGCCGTCGGCATCGACGAACCGCACCTGCAGAAAGGCGACTGACCGTGTCGATGATCCTCGACGCCCTGCGCAAGGCGGACGCCGAGCGCGAACGCGGTGCAGTGCCGGGCCTGAACGCGCAGCCGGTCGCGCCGCTGTCGAACGACGCTGCGCCGCCCGCGCGCACGCTGCCTTGGCAGTGGATCGCGATCGTCGCGCTGTTCGCACTCGTGATTGCGCTGGCGTGGTTCACGGTCACGCGCGAGAGCCCGCAGCCGCCGCCCGCGGTCTCCGTCGCCGCGCCTGCCGCGCCCAGCGAACCGGCCAGTCGCCCGGCCGAAGTGCAGCCGAGCGCGGACCGCGCGCTGTCGGTCGCGCCGGCTGCGCCGTGGCCGCAGCCACGGGCACATGCTGCGCCGGAACCCCCGGCCGCCGCCTCCGCAGCGCCGCCAACCGCAACCGCTGCGCCGCTGACGCGCGAGCAACTGCCGGACAGCGTCCGCGCCGCGCTGCCGGCGCTCGCGGTCGGCGGCTCGATGTATTCGAACAATCCGGCCAACCGCACGCTGATCGTCAACGGTGCGCTGTACCGTGAGAACGATCAGGTGACGGCCGACCTCGCCCTCGAGCAGATCGGGCAGAAGACGGCGATCTTCCGCTTCAGGGGCTACCGGGTCGAGGTGCCGTACTGATCTCTCACCGGGTACCGCAGAACTTGACCTTCAGGCGCGCCGTTGGCGCTGCCTCAGTTCTCCGACGCATCGCTCGATCTTCTGCGCGCCGAACGGAGCAGCTTGTGGGCCGCGTGATAAGCGAGCAGATGCGCTGGCATCCGGTCCCATGCGGCACGCAGACCCATCACGACGCACGCTGTCCGCTCGGGCCATCGCGGTTCGGCATCCGGATCCGCCACTTCGAAGCAGCGGCGGGACAGAGTCAACACCCAACGCCGCATCCGTGCAGCGGGCGCCATTGACGCGAGGCTGTCGCCGGACAATCCAAGCGGAGTCTTCAGCCACTGGCTCGCCAGCGTCAGCATGTACCACAACGGCTCGGCGAGTCCGAGCAGTTGCGCGCGCTGTTCGAGCGTCGGCCAGAAACCTGGGTCTGCCGCAGCGCTCTCGCGGATCAGACGGTCGAAGTCCACGAGATCACGCAGTCTGCCGGCCCACTCGGTGTCCTGATACAGGTGCACGGCGACGTGCAGGACGAGGTCGGCCGGACACAGCGTCGACCATCCGGAACCTGCGACCGGTACGGCGGCCGAAAACAGCTCCGGGGCAGAAGGGCGCAGCCGACCGAGCGGCGGAACTATCGTATGGTGAACGTCGAGTTCGAAGGGCATCCCGGGCGCCTGCATCGGCGGCAGTTCGTGCGACCACGCGCGGTAGTAGTGCTGATCGTATGGATCGGTGGTCTCGAAGGTCCAGCCTGCGCCGAGAAGCGCTGTTTCGACCTCATGCAGATGGTGGCGCTCGACCATGATGTCGACGTCGCGCGGCATCCGTCCGGCCGTGCAGGCGCAATCGCGCAGCACGTAGGCCGCGCCCTTCAGCGCGACCAGCGTCGCGCCCACCGGTCGCAGAATCATTTCCACCGCAGCGAGTTGGCGGCGCGTCATCTGCAGCAGGAAGCGCGACTCGTTCAGCGCGGCGCGCAGGTGATCCGCCGCAGCTCGAGGAATGCAGGACATCAACCCATGGCGCTGCACGTCGTCGGCGAGCACGCCGAGCAGGCGCGCGCTGCGTGCCGACCGCACAAGCTTGTCCCACTCGTCTTCGGTCAGCCGTGCGCAGAACGACGCGTCCTCCAGCGCGCTCAGCAGCACGCGGGTGGATGCCGATAGTGACTGTGTCGCAGTCGTCTGCATGGACAAAGGCGGCCGGCAACATCGCGGCCTGCGCGGATCGCCGGTCAACCGTCTTCGGCGCTCAACTCGCGCAGCGCCGCCACGGCCTGTTCGAGGTCGCGGTAGATCAGGTTGTAGACGCGGCAGCGTTGAATCAATCTCGAAATCGCGTCGAACGCGGACTCGCCCAGCATCTCGTAGTTGAACGAGTTCACTGCCAGCCGTCCGAACGCGCGCGAGGGTTTCGCCGGCTCGATTTGAAGCGTCACCTGTGGGTCGTAGCGCGGGAAGACGATCAGTGCCGGCGCCGCCGGCACATGACGCATGCGAACGGCGTGCTCGTCGGGCGCCATGTGTGCGACCGTGCCCTTGCGGGTCTTCGCGAAGCGGGGACCGATCGGCGACTGCGGCGAGAAGCTCCGGATGACGTCGATGGATTCGTTCTTCAGGGCGATCGGCCGCAGCAGCGGCAGCAGTTGTCCGTCGTCGAGACGAACGACGCCAAACTCGTCCGACAGCAGCCGAAAGCCGCGGGCCGCGAGCGCTGCCGTGAGCGTGCTCTTGCCCGACCCCGGCAGCGCGGGAAGGATGATGGCCTTCCCGTGCAGTTCGACGACCCCCGCATGCAGCAGCAGCAGGTGGCCCATGCGCTCGGCGAGGAGGTAGTTGATGCCCCATTCGAGCATCGGCACGTGCATGCCGGCCGGAAACGGGGCGAAGAGCGTTGCTCCGTCGGCGACCACTTCGATCTGCGGCCGCAGATAGCGCCGCATGCCGCGGACGCGCCGCAGAAGCACGGTCACGTCGAAGAATCCGGATGCGGACTCGAGCGGGAAGTCGCGGTACAGGTCCGCGAAGACCTCAGCGCAGTCTGAAACCGTGGTGCGAACGCGCGCGCGCGCTGCGCCCAGATCGATTCCGACTCCTTCGCCGGCGATTCGACGCGCCAGAGCCGGGCGCGGTACGTCAGCCAGTCGCATGCGTCGGATCGACGGCCGCGACAAGCGTCAGCGACGAAAGCTCGCTCAGCACGCTTTCCGCATGTTGGCGCGCGAACGGCTTCTCGGCGTCGGCCAGCGCCTCAGCCAACAGTTGCTCGACATCGGACACGCTGAGTGACTGGCGCTGAAGGGATTCGACCACGAGCGCGGACGCCGCGTTCAGAAGGTGTGTCTCCCAACTCGACGGATTGAAGATCACGGCTTCGTCGTCGAGAAAGACGATGCGAACGCCGGGCAGCAGACCGTATCTCGGGGCCACTCGCCGATCCGCCTCCAACCGGGCTCAGCGCCGTGCGACCGGATCGGGAACGGGACTTAGCCCTTGTGGGCGACGAATGAGCCCCAGCAACTCCTGCTCACCGGGAATCCGCCGTTGGGGTAGCAGCCGATCCCCGTCTTCTTGCCGTTCAGATCGAAGTAGACGAGGGCGAGGCGGTCTCCGGCCCCCGTTGCACTGACCGTCAATTGGCTGACGGCCGATGCGTTGCACGCATCGATGCTGCGAAAGTCGCCCGACTGATCCTTCCAGAACAGGCCGTTCAGAGTCGCGTTGGTCCGGGTGTCCTTCAACGAATACACCGCGACCTTTTCACGATACATGCCGTCGTCAGGAGAGCGCAGAGACAGGAACGGCTGGGCATTCAGTTGCTGGTCCTTCCCCCGCTCGATGCAGGCGAGGAAGGAGGTGCGAGCAAGCGCCGAAGGCGAAGCGACCGTCAGTACGACGGGGGCGGCGAGGGACCCGCTTAACAGCTTGCGCCGCGGGCTGCTGGGTTGTTCCATTGAAATTCCTTGCCAAGATTCGTTCGACCCATCTGCACTTTAGCCCTACAGCAGTTGGGGAGCAATCACTGTGCCAAAGACTTTGGCGCGGTCCAACCCGATGATTCTTCAACGGTCGATCGTTTGCGACGGCCAGCCGGTCGCTCGGCCTGTCAACTTTTTCGACAAACTGTCTGCTCAAGGAGCCCGGTCACCGGGCTGGCCCGGATTCGCGCCGCGATATCCATCAGGATTGCGCTGCTGCCAGCGCCAGCCGTCGGCGCACGCCTGCTCGATCGTTCGCGTCGCGCGCCAGGCCAGCAGCTGCGCGGCGAGCGACGGATCGGCCCAGCAGGCGGCGATGTCGCCGGGACGGCGCGCGGCGATCGTGTGCGGCACGCGCCGGCCCGCCGCGGTTTCGAACGCACGCACCAGATCGAGCACGCTCGTGCCGCGGCCGGTGCCGAGGTTGATCGCGGTGAGGCCCGCGCGCCGGTCGGCGAACTCCATGGCGCGCAGATGGCCGAGTGCCAGATCGACCACGTGCAGGTAGTCGCGCACGCCGGTGCCGTCGGCGGTCGGCCAGTCGTTGCCGAACACCGCGAGCTGGTCGCGCTTGCCGATCGCCACCTGCAGGATGAACGGGAAGAGATTGTTCGGGATGTCGTGCGGATCCTCGCCAATCAATCCGCTCGGATGCGCGCCGATCGGATTGAAGTAGCGCAGGCTGACGAACGACCACGCGGTGTCCGAGGCCGCCACGTCGCGCAGGATCTGCTCGACCATTGCCTTGGTCGCGCCGTACGGGTTGGTGGTGCGGATCGGCGCATCCTCGCGAATCGGAAGCGCATCGGGCGCGCCGTACACGGTCGCCGACGAGCTGAACACCAGCCTGCGCACGCGAGCGCGCCGCATCGCCGCCAGCAGCGCCAGCGTGCCGCCCACGTTGTTGTCGTAATAGACGAGCGGCTGCGCGACCGATTCGCCGACCGCCTTCAGCGCCGCGAAGTGGATCACGCCGTCGATCGCGTGCTCGGAGAACACGCGGTCGAGGAGCGTAGCGTCGCGCAGGTCGCCTTCGACGGCGACCAACGGGCGCCCGGCGATCGACTGCACGCGCACCAGCGCCTCCGGCGAGCTGTTGGAATAGTTGTCGACGCACACGACCCGATGCCCGGCAGCCAGCAGCTCGACGATCGTGTGCGATCCGATATAGCCGGCGCCGCCGGTGACGAGGAGGGTGCTCATCGAGGCATGATATCCGGGCTAGACTTTCGCCCACGCCGGTTTAGCTCAGTTGGTAGAGCAATCGCCTTGTAAGCGATAGGTCATCCGTTCGAGTCGGATAACCGGCACCACGCTTCACGCTGTGCCGCCCATTCCCTCCCACCGCGGCGCCAGCTCGGTGTCGATGCCGAACAGGTCCAGCACGCGCGCCAGCGTGTGGTCGACGATTTGCTCGATCGATTGCGGCTTCTGGTAGAACGCCGGCACCGGCGGGAAGATCACGCCGCCCATCAGCGTCACCGCCTCCATGTGGCGGATGTGCGCGAGGTTCAGCGGCGCCTCGCGCACCAGCAGCACGAGGCGGCGGCGCTCCTTCAGGCACACGTCGGCGGCACGCCCGATCAGGTTGTCGGCCAGTCCGAGTGCGCAGGCGGCGAGCGTCCTCATGGAGCACGGCGCGATCACCATGCCGATGCTCTGGTGCGATCCGGACGCGAGGCTGGCGCCGATGTCGTTGACGTTGTGCACCACGTGCGCGAGTCGCTCGGCCTCGGCGCGCTTCATGCCGAGTTCCTGGTGCAGGTTCAGCACGCCGGCCGACGACAGCAGCAGGTGCGTCTCGAAGTCGCTTCGTGCGTGCAGGTGCTGCAGCAGGCGGATGCCGTAGATGGCCCCGGAGGCGCCGGTGATGGCGACGATCAGCCGGCGGCGCGCGGCGCTCAAACCACTTCCGCTTTCTTCAGCAGCTCCTGCAGTTCGCCGCTCTGGTACATCTCCATCATGATGTCCGAGCCGCCGACGAACTCGCCCTTCACGTAAAGCTGCGGGATCGTCGGCCAGTTGGCGTACTCCTTCACGCCCTGGCGTACGCTTTCGTCCTCGAGCACATTGACCGTGACGAGGTTCTTCACGCCGCACGTCTTCAGCACCTGGATCGCGCGGCCGGAGAAGCCGCACTGCGGGAACTGCGCCGTGCCCTTCATGAACAGCACCACCGGATTGTCGGTGACGGTCTTGCGGATGAATTCTTTCGGTTCCATTGCGGTTGCCTGTCGAGTTGGCTTGCGGCCAGTTTAAGGGGCGGGTGGGCGCGGTCGCAAACGGGGGATTCCCCGCTCAGACCGCGCCGGCGCACACGCGTTCGATCCCGGCGGCATCGCGCAGCGTCCGCACCGTGGTGAAGCCGGCGACCGTGAACAGCGCGCGCACCGCGGCACCCTGATCGTAGCCGTGTTCGACCAGCAGCTGTCCGCCCGCACGCAAATGCGCCGGTGCACCGGCCACAATGGTGCGCAGGTGCGCGAGTCCGTCGGCGCCGCCGGCGAGCGCGTGCAGCGGCTCGTCGGCGAGCGCGGGCAGATGCGGATCGCCGGCCGCGACGTACGGCGGATTGGCCACGATCGCATCGAAGTCTTTCTCGACGCCCGCCAGCCAGTCGGATTCGACGAACGTCACGCCTGCGCCGAGCCGCCGCGCGTTGGCGCGCGCCACCGCGAGCGCGGCGGCCGAACGATCGGCCGCCGTGACGGCCGCGTCCGGCCGCTCGAGCGCGAGCGTGATCGCGATGCAGCCCGACCCGGCGCCAAGGTCGAGCACCCTCGGCGCTGCCATGCCCCGCAGCGCCTCGAGCGTCGCGTCGACCAGCAGCTCCGTCTCCGGCCGCGGGATCAGCACCGCGGGATCGACCTCGAATTCGCGCCCGTAGAACTCCTGCTTGCCGAGCAGGTACGGGAGCGGCTCGCCGCGCGCGCGCCGCTCCGCCAGAGCGACGAACTGCGCATGCTGCTGCGGTCCGACCGCGGCTTCCGGATGCGCGATCAGATACTCGCGCGGCACGCCGAGCACGTGCGCCAGCAGCGCGCGTGCCTCGCGCGCGGGCAGCCGGCTTGCGCGCAGCAGCTCGCCGGCCGTCATTCGGGGCGGGGCCGCGTCATCGCCGCCGGCACCACCCACGCGTCGAACTGCGTCTCGGTGACGAAGCCCGAGGCCAGTGCCGCCTCCTTCAGCGTCAAGCCGTCGTGGTGCGCGCGCTTGGCGATCGCCGCCGCCTTGTCGTAACCGATGTGCGGCGCCAACGCCGTCACCAGCATCAGCGAGCGGCCCACCAGCTCGTCGATGCGCGCGCGGTTCGGTTCGATGCCGCGCGCGCAGTGCGTGTCGAAGCTCGCGATGCCGTCGGCCAGCAGCCGGATGCTTTGAAGGCAGGCGTGCGCGATCAGCGGCTTGAACACGTTCAGCTCGAAATTGCCGCTGGCCGCGCCGATGCCGACCGCCACGTCGTTGCCGAGTACCTGCGCGCTGACCATCGTCAGCATCTCGCACTGCGTGGGATTGACCTTGCCCGGCATGATCGACGAGCCCGGCTCGTTCTCGGGGATCGTGATCTCGCCGAT
>JAKORH010000175.1 GCA_029777935.1 Pseudomonadota bacterium | reverse complement strand
GGATTCCTCGCGGGCCGCGATGGTGCTCGGGGCAAGCCGGGATCGCCAGCCAGTCGGATGCTCTCTGCGCCATGCCTGCCGCAAATCGCGGATGGTGGATTTCCGCAGGCGTATCGCTCATGCCGAGCCGCCGGCAGATCACGCAGCCGAGCGCAGCGACGCGCGACAGGTGGCGTTTAGCTGCGAGGCTCACGGTTCACCCGGAACAGATGCGCGATCCGCGTCAGCAGCGGCTCGGCTCGCCAGTTGGCGCGCGCAGCCTGTTGCTGCATCGGCGTCGGCTCGGTGCGCTTGGCTCGCTTGTAGTCGCACATGGCAAGCGTTTCGGCAGCGGTGCGGTAGATGCGCATGTCAGCCTCTCCACGCGAGAATTGCGCCGATCAGGATGCCGAGCGCGACGAGCGCCAGCGCGTCCTTTACGCGCTCGTCGTGCCAGATTTGGCGCAGGACGTAGTACAGGATCGGCTCGCGGCGAATGTAGGCGGGTCGCATGTCAGTAGTCCTCATCCATCGCCACGGTTTGCGCAGCGATCCCGTACACGGCCGCGTCGCGCTCGACGGCACGCTCGACTTCGGCGCGGATCGTCTCGGCAGCGACCGCAATCTCCTCGGGATCGTCTTTACGCGCGGCCATGTGCAGCAAATCGAACACGGCGCGCTCCCAGGTCATCGACTCGCCGTGCAGCCTGACCCGCAACTGGTGCAGCGGGATTTCGGCGTCGTTGACGAGGCGAGCGCAGTACGCCGGATCGCTGGCAGCGCGGCCGACCATGCGCACGACCTCGCGGCTGATGCGCTGTTCGAGCGCGGCATCGGCGGCTTCGCGGTCGTCCTGCTGGCGCTTGGTCGCATCCCAGAAGCGGTCCACGCTGGCCTGAAGCGCGGGGTAGGAGCGGGCGATGTTGGTGCTCATGCCGCTTCCTCCTTCGCTGCGTCGGCAACGTCGGCCGCCGCGATCAGTTGCGCAGCAACGGCTCGGGCATAGGCGGCGTCGAACTCCAGCGAGACGTGGATGAGCCCGCGCCGAACGGAGAACTCCACATTCCAGCCGTCCGCGCGAACCACGGTGTAGTTGCCCGCTTCGTGGCCGAAATCCATCACCTCGTAGGCGTATGCCGTGCTGCCGGTGGTCTGGAAGTCGTGGTTCACAGCAGCCCTCCGAGTTTCAGCACGCGCGTCGCGCGCTCGATCACTTGATCGTCGGCCGGCGTGCGCGCGGCGCGGCCGGCGATCTTCAACACGTCGGCGAGACTTTCGCGCAGCAGGCGGTTCGTGCGGGCCAGCTGCTCGGCGTCTTTCTGCAGCAACCGGGCGCGGAATCCTTCGGCGGCGGCTTGCGGGCTGTCGGCGAGCCTCGGCAGGTCGGCGAGTGCGATCCGCTCGTCGGCGTGGATCGGCGCGTCCGGGCCGGCGT
>JAKORH010000174.1 GCA_029777935.1 Pseudomonadota bacterium | reverse complement strand
AGCCGCGGCATCCTGTTCCACGTCGACGCTGCGCAGGCCTCCGGCAAGGTCGTGATCGACCTGCAGTCGCTGAAGGTCGACCTGATGTCGCTGTCGGCGCACAAGACGTACGGACCGAAAGGCGTCGGCGCGCTGTTCGTGCGGCGCAAGCCGCGCGTGCGGATCGAGGCACAGATGCACGGCGGCGGTCACGAGCGCGGGCTGCGCTCGGGTACCCTGCCGACGCACCAGATCGTCGGCATGGGCGAGGCGTACCGCCTGGCGCGGCTGGAGATGGCCACCGAAAACGAGCGCATCCGCATGCTGCGCGACCGGCTGTGGAAGGGCCTCGCCGAGATCGAGGAAGTCCACGTGAACGGGGACATGGAGCAACGCGTCCCGCACAACGTGAACCTGAGCTTCAACTTCGTCGAGGGCGAGTCGCTGATCATGGCGATCAAGGACATCGCGGTGTCGTCGGGTTCGGCGTGCACATCGGCGAGCCTCGAGCCGTCGTACGTGCTGCGCGCTCTCGGCCGCAGCGACGAACTCGCGCACAGCTCGATCCGCTTCACGGTCGGCCGCTTCACGACGCAGGAGGAGATCGACTACGCGGTGGATCTCATCAAGCGCAAGGTGGCCAAGCTGCGCGACCTGTCGCCGCTGTGGGAGATGCACAAGGACGGCATCGACCTCGCCACCGTGCAGTGGGCCGCGCATTAGGTCGCCGGAGGAAACGCCATGTCATACAGCCAGAAAGTCATCGATCATTACGAGAATCCCCGCAACGTGGGTTCGTTCGACAAGAGCGACGGCGACGTCGGCACCGGCATGGTCGGTGCGCCGGCATGCGGCGATGTGATGAAGCTGCAGATCAGGGTCAATGCGCAGGGTGTGATCGAGGACGCGCGCTTCAAGACGTATGGGTGCGGCTCTGCGATCGCCTCGTCGTCGCTGGTCACGGAATGGGTCAAGGGCAAGACCCTCGAGCAGGCGATGACCATCCGCAATACGCAGATCGCCGAGGAACTGGCGCTGCCTCCGGTCAAGATCCACTGCTCGATCCTGGCGGAGGATGCGATCAAGGCCGCGATCAGCGATTACCGCAAGAAGCACGGTCTCGATCGACCCGCCGAGCAGAAGGCGGCCGCATGAGACCGGCACAACGGAGGGAGTGAAGCTATGGCCGTCACGATGACGGAACGCGCGGCGACGCACGTTGCCGATTTTCTCGCCAAGCGCGGCAAAGGCGTCGGCTTGCGCGTCGGCGTTCGCACCAGCGGCTGCTCGGGCATGGCCTACAAGCTCGAGTACGCCGACGCCGCCAATCCCGACGATGAGCAGTTCGAGTGCCATGGCGTGCGCATCTTCGTCGACCCGAAGAGCCTGCCATATCTGGACGGCACGGAGCTCGACTTCGTACGCGATGGGTTGAACCAGGGATTCAAGTTCAACAACCCGCGGGAAAAGGACCGCTGCGGCTGCGGCGAGTCGTTCCGGGTATAGACGGCGCAACGACCTCAGTCCGACCCGATCACGCGGCTGTCCGACGGCGATTCGACCCGGCAGCCGCTTTTTGTTTGATGAGCAACCGCGTACCCGACCACTTCGCGCTGTTCGGCCTCGCGCCGCGCTTCGCGCTCGATGCCGACGCGCTGGAGTCCGCGTACAAGCGCGTGCAGGACAAGGTACACCCGGACCGCTTCGCGGCAGCGACCGCGGCGGAGCGGCGCGTCGCGATGCAATGGGCGGCGGGCGCCAACGAGGCGCTGCAGACGCTGCGTTCGCCGGCGCGCCGGGCCGCCTACCTGTGCGAACTGAACGGAGTGGCGCCGGGGGCTGACTCGAACACCGCGATGCCGCCGGAGTTCCTGGCGCAGCAGCTCGAATGGCGCGAGGCGCTGGCCGAAGCGACGCGGCCGGAAGAATTCGACGCGCTGGCGGGGCAGGCCGATGCCGCGCGCGCGACGCTGCTCGACGATCTGGCGCGGGCGCTGGACGTCGAGTGCGATTTCCCGCGCGCCGCGACGCTGGTGCGACAACTGATGTTCATCGACAAGCTTCGCGACGAGATCGACCACGGCCGCCACGCGCGTGCGGCGGCAGTGTCGTCGAGCGCGGCCTGAGCTCCGATGGCGCTGCTGCAGATCGCCGAACCGGGAATGTCGACCGCGCCGCACGAGCACCGGCTCGCGGTCGGCATCGATCTGGGCACCACGAACTCCCTGGTCGCCACCGTCCGGCACGGCATTGCCGAGGTCATCGGCGACGAGCACCGGCGCCCGCTGCTGCCGTCGATTGTCCGCTATCGCACTGATGGCGGCGTCGAGGTCGGGTACGAGGCGCAGGGTCACCAGGCCACCGATCCACGCAACACGATCGTTTCGGTCAAGCGCTTCATGGGACGCGGCGTCAAGGACGTCGAGCACGTCGAGAACCTGCCGTACGACTTCGTCGACGCGCCGGGCATGCTGCAGATCAAGACCGTGGCGGGCATCAAGAGCCCGGTCGAAGTGTCGGCCGAGATCCTCAAGACGCTGCGCCTGCGCGCCGAAGCGGCGCTCGGTGGCGAACTCGTCGGTGCGGTGGTCACCGTGCCCGCGTATTTCGACGACGCTCAGCGGCAGGCTACGCGCGACTCGGCGCGCTTGGCGGGTCTGAACGTGTTTCGGCTGCTGAACGAGCCGACCGCGGCCGCGCTCGCCTACGGCCTCGACCATGCCGCCGAGGGCATTTATGCCGTGTTCGACCTCGGCGGCGGCACGTTCGACATATCGATCCTGAAGCTCACCAAGGGCGTGTTCGAGGTGCTTTCCACCGGCGGCGACTCCGCCCTCGGCGGCGACGACTTCGACCATCGCCTGTACTGCTGGGCGCTCGAGCAGGCGAACCTGTCGCTGCTCGAGCCCGAGGACCAGCGGCTGCTGACGGTGAAGGCACGCAGCGCCAAGGAGCGGCTGTCGGCGCAGCCGTCCACGACGATGCAGGCGCGGCTGTCCGACGGCCACTGGATCAACCTGGCGATCAGCGCCGACAGCTTCGCCGCGATGACGCAGCATCTGGTCGCCAAGACGCTCGACGCCACGCGCCGCGCGCTGCGCGACGCGCAACTCAAGCCCGCCGACGTGAAGGGCGTTGTGATGGTCGGCGGCGCCACGCGCATGCCCCATGTGCGCAAGGCGGTGCGCGAACTGTTCGAGCGCGAGCCGTTGACCGACATCGACCCCGACCAGGTCGTCACGATCGGCGCCGCGCTGCAGGCCAACCTGCTCGCCGGCAACCGCACCGCCGGCGATGACTGGCTGCTGCTCGACGTGATCCCGCTGTCGCTGGGGCTGGAGACGATGGGCGGCCTGGTCGAGAAGATCATCCCGCGCAACTCGACGATCCCGATCGCGCGCGCGCAGGAGTTCACGACTTTCAGGGATGGCCAGACCGCAATGGCGATCCACGTGGTGCAGGGCGAGCGCGAACTGGTCGGTGACTGTCGCTCGCTGGCGCGCTTCGAACTGCGCGGCATTCCGCCGATGGTTGCCGGCGCGGCGCGCATCCGCGTCACCTTCCAGGTCGACGCCGACGGGTTGCTGTCGGTATCGGCGCGCGAAACGACGAGCGGTGTGGAGGCGTCGGTGACGGTCAAGCCGTCGTACGGTCTCGGCGACGAGGACATCGCGCGCATGCTGCGCGAATCGATGGATGCCGCCGGCGCCGACGTGGTGTCGCGCATGCTGCGCGAGCAGCAAGTCGAGGCCGAGAGGCTGCTGGCGGCAACGCAGACGGCGCTCACCGTCGACGGCGATCTGCTGGCCGACGCGGAGCGGCACCAGATCGACGCGCGCATGGCTGGACTGGCGGAGAGCGCACGCGGCGACGATGCCGACGCGATCAAGCGTGCGATCGAGGCGCTCGCCGCGGCGACCGACGACTTCGCGGCGCGTCGCATGGACCGCTCGATCCGCGCCGCGCTGGCCGGCCGCAAGCTCGACGAAATCCCGGTCAGGTAGCGATGCCGAAGATCACCGTGCTGCCGCACCACGACATCTGCCCGCAGGGCGTGGAAATCGAGGCGAAGAAGGGCGTGAGCATCTGCCGCAACCTGCTCGACCATGAAATCGAGGTGGAGCACGCCTGCGAGCTGTCGTGTGCCTGCACGACCTGCCATGTGATCGTGCGAACGGGATTCGATTCGCTGAACCCGTCGGAAGAGAACGAGGACGACCTGCTCGACAAGGCCTGGGGCCTGACGCCGCAGTCGCGCCTGTCGTGCCAGGCGATCGTCGACGACGAGGACCTGGTGATCGAGATTCCGAAGTACTCGATCAACCAGATCAAGGAGGGGCACGGATGAAGTGGACCGACACGCTCGACATCGCGATCGCGCTGGCCGACGCGCACCCCGACGTCGATCCGCGCACCGTCAACTTCGTCGACCTGTACCACTGGGTGCTCGGGCTGCCGGGCTTTGGCGACGATCCCAGGCGCTCCGGCGAGAAGATCCTCGAGGCGATCCAGCAGGCGTGGATCGAGGAAGCCGAGTAATTCCATTTCTTGATCAATAGATCAATAATAGCCATGTCACAACCGACGAGGGGATAGACATGGCGAGAATGGCGAGGGGAAGAGAGGTACTGGAGATGGCGCGCGAGATGGTGGCGCGCGCCGAGACGATCGAGCAGCTGCGGCAGGCGCAGGCGGT
>JAKORH010000173.1 GCA_029777935.1 Pseudomonadota bacterium | reverse complement strand
TGCCAGCGGCGACATCGTCGATGCGATCACGGTGCGCAAGTCGATCAAGGCCGACGAGGTGGGTGTCAGCGGGGTGGGCAATCTGCTGGGCACGGTGATGGCGCAGAAAGGCCGGTACTCGCCATACACGCCGGACGTGCAGGCGCAGCAGCGGCGCAGCGAGGGTGTGGACTCGGCGTTGCGCGCCGCCATCGATGAAGCGGTGCTGCAACTGGCCAAGCGGTTCGAGCCCGCGCCTTGACGGGAATGCGGACGACAATGCCCTTAAAGGGATCCGCCTGCGTCGCGCTCGCGCTGCTGGCCCTCGCGCTGGCCGGATGCGGCAAGAAGGAGCCGCCGGCCGCGGCTCCGCACGCCGCGGCAGGGGCCGCGGCGGTCGCGCCCTGGGCCGGCACGGTGATGACCGGCAGCAGTACCGAGGCGCTTCGCACCTACCTGCGCTCCGTGCAGTCGATCGAGCCGCGCAAGCTCGACGTCAAATGGACTGCGGCCACGGTTCAGATCGATCGCGAGGCCGCGCTTCGATCGTTGCTTGCGGTCAGCCGCGACGGCGCTGCCTACACCTTCGATTCGTCCGAACCGGCGCTGGCACGGCTGCGGGCGGGCAGCGTCCTGTTCGTGTGGGGCGTGGCGCTGCGCAAGGTCACCGCGATCGACCAGGGCGAGCGCGCGACGATCGTGCGCACGGTGCCGGCCGCGCTGCAGGAAGCGATCGCGAACGGCGAGATCGAGTTCGAGTATCGGGCGCCGCTGCGCAATTTCGTCGTCGTTCCGCGCGCGCTGCTGCCGGCCGTGCCCGCGCGCACCACGCAGTTGCGGCCGGGCTTCATGCTCGCCAACTACCGGTCCGTTCAGGCGCCCGCCGCCGACGGGCAAGAGCCTCCCGAACCGCGCGCAACGGGAAACCACACGTTCGAAGGCGAGTTCAAGGGATTCCAGTATTCGCTCGCGTTCGTGCCGGGCGATGGCGGGCTTGCCTTCGATCTGCAGTTGCGCAAGGGCGACGACGACGTCGCTGCAGGCAAGAGCAAGGACGCGGAGGACAAGCGCACCGAGAAGCAGACCGAGGACATGCGCAAGGCCGACGAGGACAGGCGCAAGGAAGTGCAGAAGGGGCTGCGCGAAATGCGTCCCGAATCGAAGGACGATCCGCAGAAGGAGGCTTACAAGGCCGCGCGCGAGTATGCGGAGGACCGCAAGAACCCGTTCCGCGCGCCGGCGAAGGAGGCCGCCAGGCAGCTCTTCGAGATGGCTTCCGACATGCTCGACCTGCGCATCAAGGCCGACGGCGTATTGCAGGGCGTGGACGGCTCCGACAAGCTGGTGGTGTTCGGCCGCATGGTGTTCCAGGACGGCGCGGTCGCGCTTCTGCAGTCGAATTTCAAGAACGTGTCGGGCACGGTCAACGTGCAGTACATCGTCCGTCGCGGCGAACTGTCCGAGCAGTGGATCGAGAAGCTGCGGCTCGACCTGCCGTTGACGGTCAACGTGCCGATCGTGGTGGGCGGCCTGCCTTTGATGCTGCAGGTCGGATTCGATCTGCTCGTCACACCGGCGCTGGCGACCAAGAACGACGCCTTTCGCGGCGCGTTCGCGTTCAAGTTCAACGGCAGCGGCGGCACGCAGTTCGTCAAGGGCGCGCCGTCGGCCGAAGCGCAGATGACGGGCGAAGGCGAGGCGCGCGCCGCGCAAGCCGCTTCGATCGGCGTCTCCGCGGTGCTGGTGGCGCTGCAGGCGCCGCGCATTGGCCTGGGCATCGGGCTGTTCGGCGCGTCGACCATCGGCTATATCGACATGGTCACGGCGACGTCGGTGACCTCGGCGGGCACGCTCGGCATGTTTCCGTGCAAGAAGTGGGACTCGTACTGGACCATGAATGCCGGCATCGACGCCAAGGTCGCGATGTTCGAGAAGGATTTCCGCACCGACCCGCCGCTGCTGAAGAAGGAATGGCACAAGATCGAGCCGCAGATCAAGGCGTGCGAGTTGAAGGAGGGCAAGTGATGCGCGCACTCGCCGCGGCCGTCCTGCTCGCGTCGTTGCATGCGGCGCACGCGCAGCCGGCGCCGATCCGCATCGAGCCGGGGCTGGTCGGCGTCAGTGCGATCCGCGACGCGCGCCAGGGCGTTGACTATGAATCCGTCTCGACCATCACGGCGGTCGGAGTCGACGGCGTTCGCGCATCCTCGCAATGGACCGTGCCTGACGCGGCGGCGCCGGACAAGACGCAGATCCGCTCGGCCACGACTTTCACGCGCGCCGAGGATCTGCAGGGGGCGCGCCGCATCGTGCTTTGGCAACTGTCGGCCGATCCCGAGACGTTGCCGGGGACGACGCATGGCCGGCCGTCGGCCGAGCTGTTCGATGAAGTCAGGAACAAGGGCGAGGCGCAGGTCGCGGTCGGCGCGGTCAGCGTCAGGGATGGAAGCGTGCTTGGCGGCATGCTGGCGGGGCGCAAGTATTTCCGCGGCGCGCTGAAGCGCGTCGGGATCGAGCCGGTGCGCGTACTCGTCGACGGCGCGCCCATGGTGCTGCCCGCGCTGCACGTCAAGGGCACACTGAGCGTCGGTGACGATCGCGCGGAAGCCGAGTTCTGGTGGCTCGATGACCGGCAGGCGCCGCTGCTGCTGAAGCTCGCCTTTCAGGGGTCGGTGGCGCAGACGGTGCGGATCGACCGGCCGCGGAAGAAGGTGTTCATCGCTGCGGAGGGCGCAGCGGTGAAGATCGCGGACAAGAATCACACCGCCGATGCGGGCGGCGAGTCGCTGACGCAGGAGCTGGCGGGCAAGAGTTGCCGTGCGGAGGTGCCGGGCATCTACTTCCTGACCAACAGCGCGCAGTTGCTGCCGGAGTCGCAGCCGGCGGTCGAGCGCATCGCCTCGATGCTGAAGGCGAAGTCCGAATGGGTCGTGACGATCGAGGGCCACACCGACAACACCGGATCGGAGACGTTCAACCTCGACCTGTCGCGCCGGCGTGCCGAAGCGCTGCGCAGCGAACTCGTGGCCCGGCAGGGCATTGTCGCTGACCGGCTGCGTACCGCGGGCTTCGGCGCGAAGCGGCCCGTCGACACCAACGACACGCTGGACGGCCGCGCGCACAACCGGCGCGTCGAAGTGTCGCGTCCCTGCTGAAGGAGAAGCCGATGCGATCGATAGCCCTGACAATGGGAGCGCTCGCCGCGCTGTTCGCGCTGGCCAGCTGCAGCAAGTCGCAGCCGGACGCGTCTGCGCCGACGACTGCGCAGACGAGCGATGCAACGCCCAGGGCCGACGCGAAATCAGCGACGCCGGCTCCCGCGTCGTCGAATGCCGATGCGAAAGATCCGTGCCGTCTGCTCGAACCCAAGGAAGTCGAGGTCTTGATCGGGCCGCTCGCCGGCCCGCCGTTTCGGACCCACGACACGGCGGACGACGCGGCGCCCGACGCGGGCGGCAATGCCTGCCGCTACGAATCGGCCGACCTGCGCAGCGTGACCGCGGCCATCACCTGGGACGGGGGCGGTGCCGCGATGCGCATGGTCGGCGTGCCCGGCGCGCTGGTCAGCGGCAAGGTCAAGGGCGAGATTCCGAAGGGATTGCTGCCGGAAGGCGTGACCTTGGCTGGCGAATGGGACGAAGCCTCCGTGATCGGATGCTGTCGCATCCTGGCGCTGCGCGGCGACAGCCTGGTCGCGCTCGACTTCGCGTCCACGCGCGCCAAGAGCGAGCAGGCGCTGCGCCTGCTGAACAGCGCGCTACTGCGGCTCGATAAGCCGCTCGCGCTCGACGGCCGCGCCGGCAATCAGGCGGCGGAACAGCGGCACGCGGCGCGGCCGGTTCAACGTTCGGCCTGCACACTGGTGACGCGAGCCGAAGCCGAGGCGATCTTCGGCGCGCTGCGCAGCGAGCCGAAGGGCGATGACAAGTCCTGTGTCTATGCGGTGGCGGCGCCGGCGAAATTCGAGACGTCGGCGAAGGAAACCACCGACATCCTGAACATGCTCGCCAGCGGCACGCAGTCGGCCGACGTGCGCCTGACCGTCAAATGGCGCAACGGATTCAGCGAACTGCGCGGCGGCGTGGCCATGATGGGCGGCATGCAGCAGATGATGGAGAAGTTCGCCAAGATGGCGCCCGCGGGCGAAGTGACCGGCGGGCCGTGGGACGAGGCCTGGCAGACGAGCGGCGGCTTCATGGCGGTCAAGAAGGACGTGCTGGTGGGGGTCGAGACGGCGACGCTGCTCGGCGGCGCCGACCTGGACAAGCGCCGCCGGCTCGTGGCCAAGGCAATCGAGAAGCTGTGACACACGGAGAGGAGTCGACATGAAGAACCGGATCGCCCCTGCGAAGACCCGTTCGAGGCGTGCGCTGCGCACCTTCCTGATCGTCGCCGCGGCAGCACTGCCCGCCGCGGCCGGCGCCGAGGACGTTCTGCGGCTCAAACCGGGCTTGTACGAGATCACGTCCGACTATGCGGGCAAGAGCGGCAAGCGCCAGCACTGCATGACGCCGGAGGAAGTGAAGCGCGACATCAAGGACACGATGTCGCGCGTCAACAAGTCCATGTCGAAGAATTGCACGCTGCTGTCGTTCAAGCAGGAGAGCCGCGCCGTGTTCAGCGGCGCCTGGCAGTGCAAGGCGATGACCCTCGGGGTCCGGTTGACGGTCGAAAGCGATACCGCGTACAAGATGATCGTCGACGTGGATCAGGGCGGTCAGAAGATGACGACCACAGATGCCGGGCGCCGCATAGGCAGTTGCTGATCGCCGGCGCGTATCGGGCGTCGGGGCCGCGACGACGCTTACGCGTTCCCGGCAATGCGCTCGACCATCGACGAGATCGCGGGCACAACCGCCGTTGCGATAAGCTGCACGCGACAAGAACGGCCGCTGCTGCTGCGATTCGGGAACTGACGCAGTCGAACGAGCGGCCCGCGGGGAGGGTCGCTCGATGGCGAACGTCACGGCTGCGCGCGAGCCAGAGCTCGACGGCGCGATCGCGCGGCTGTCCGCGCTGACCGCACAGGCCTTCGCTGACTTCGCTGCTGCACTCGCCGCACTCGAGTTGGAACACGCAGCGGCGATCGCCGCCGGCCTCGATGAACGCGCGACCGTGCTCGCTGCGCTCGGAGTGCAGTGGATCATCAGCGAATTCGGCACGCTTGCCGATCTCGGCAAGTGGTCCGGCCGGGTGCGCGCCGAGATCGCTCTTGACCGGCTCGAGGATCATGCCGCACTGATCTACTGTGCCGGAGCGATCGCCCTTCACCAGGTGGGCGCCGGCCAGAGGCTTCCGGAGGCTTCGATCTGCGTCGATCACTACCGCCAGCGCCTCTTGCGCGGCCGCGCGGTGCTCGACCGCACGATCACGGTCGCGACCGCCGAGCATCCGGCGAGCTGGATGACCAATACCGGGCAGGCCGCGGGCTTCGACGAACTGGCCGGCGTCATCGAGACGATCCTCGACGATCCTGCGCTCGATGCGCGCGTGCGCGCCCGCTGGCTGCTGTGGCTGGGCGCGAACCAGATGCACGCCGACCAGCGCCAGGCCGCCGAGCGAACGTGGGCGCGGGCGCAGGCCTCGGCCGAAGCGGCGCGCTGGCCATGGCTGCGTTTCCATCTGGCACGCATGGCGGTGCGGCCATTGATCGAGGACGGCCATCTCGATCGGGCACAGCAACAGCTCGACGCGCTGAAGTCGTTGCTCGACTACGACCGGCCGCTCGATCTCGGCGACTATCACCATCTGCGCGGCTGGATCGCGCTGGCGAGCGGCGATCCGCGCGTGGGCCGCCAGCACTACGAACTCGCGGTCGAGACCGCGCAGCGCGGTGCGCTGCCCTCGAACATGCGTGCCGTCTACGAGGGGGGACTGGCGCAGGGTCTGCTCGGCGAAGGCCGCGAGGACGATGCCGAGCGCGTGATGCAGGCGATGGCGATGTTGCCGGGACCGCGCGGGGATGCCCTGCGCGCCGCCAACGTCGCGCTGGCGCGCGCGTGCCGCGCGCGCCGCACGCACGCCGCCGACTACGCCGAGCGGCTGGCCGAGGGTCTGCGCAACGCGCGCGAGCAGGGGCTGCTGCGCTTCTTCCGGCTGTCGCCGAAACTGGCGGCCGGGCTGTGCGCCGATGCGCTCGAGGCCGGAATCGAAACCGAGTTCGTGCGGCGTGCGGTCGCTGCACGGGGATTGAAGCCGCCGTCGGAAACCACGGCGACGACCGACACGTGGCCGTGGCCGATCAAGGTCTACGCGCTGCGCCCGTTCTCCGTCAGCGTCGACGACGTGCCGCTGAAGTTCGAGGCGCGCGCGCAACTGAAGCCGCTCGCACTGCTGAAGCTGCTGGCTTGCCACGAGGGCGGGCCAGTCGCGGTCAGCCGCGTTACCGATGCGCTGTGGCCGGACCTCGACCCGGCGCCGGCGCGCGGCGTGTTCGACGTCAATGTCGGGCGGCTGCGCCAGTTGCTGACGCAGCCCGCGGCGATCGACGTTTCCCAGGGCCGCGTCGGCCTGAACCCCGCGGTCGTGTGGCTCGACACGCGGGCACTCGCCGAACTCGCGCGCAGTGCGTTGCCGCCCGAAGTCATTGGTCGGCGCGCGCTGGCGCTGTACCGCATGCCGCTGCTCGCCAACGACGAAGAGGAAGCGTGGATGCTGGCGGCACGCAACCACGCTGCTGCGTGGTTTGCCGGCGCGATCGAGCGCGCGGTGCGCGGGCTCGCCGCTCGCGGCGCGCACGCGGAGGCGCGCCATCTCGCCGAGCAGGCGTCCACCGTCGATGCCGGCGAGCGGCTCGCTCGTCTCGTGCGCGAAGTGCAGGGGTGAGGCCACGCGTCGAACGGGCGTTCGCGCTGTACGTCAACCGTTAGATCGCCCCCGCTAGTGTTCCGGCCATGCAGCGGCGGGAGATCCAGTCCGCGCCGTCAGGTGGAAGCATTGCATCGGGGAGCCTGGTCATGGCCGTGCGGACCGCCGGGAAGATCAATGAATGGCTCAGCGGCGCGATCCACGCGCGCTGGCGCAACGCCTGGCCCGAGCTTGCCGATGCCGACGATGCACGGCCGCGCGCGGCTGCCGGCGACGGCGGGTTCGATGCGCCGCGAGCCGGGAATGCAGAAGTGAATCGGACCTGAATCGAGCGAAGAGGAGATCGAGCATGGCGGGACGCATCGCAGGAAGTCATGACGGTCGGCGGGCGGCGCAGACGGCGCTGCTGCTCGCCGCGGCGCTGTTCGCGCACGCCGGCATGGCCGAAGACTGGCCGGCGCTGAAGAAGGGGCGCTGGGAGATGACACGCACCTCGCAGGCGGGGCCGGCGCCGGCCGAAACCACGAGCTACAAGGAATGCTCGAATCCGACGGTGGACATGATGCGCAATGCGTACAACGATTTCGCCAAGCGCTGCGAGACGTCGCCATTGACGCGCAACGGCAACACGTACCGTTACTCGACGCTGTGCGCCACGCCGTCCGGAAAGATGCTGTCGCGCTACACGTTCACGGTCGATGGCGACTCCGCCTTCAAGCTGGAGATCGAAGCGGAGCAAGGCGGACTGAAGGTGAAGGGCGTGACCACTGCCCGCTACATCGGCAAGTGCTGACGGTCGCACGACCACGAACGGAGGCGAACATGAAGGAGACCGTGAAGTCGAGCACGAGCCCGCGCGGCGCAGGCACGCACATCGGGGCCTGCATATTCGTGGTCCTGTCGATGAGCGCGGGTGTGGCGCTCGGGCAGACCGGCGCTCCGCGGGCGTGCGACCTGCTGGCGGAATCCGACGTCCACGCCGTGCTGGGCGCGGGTTACGCGAGGATGGAGCCGCAACTGGGGCGCGAGACGTGCGCGTATCGCAAGCCGCCCTCGGCGATGGTGGTGATCATCGTGACCTCGGCATCCGACGGGGCGGAGACCACGCTGCGCGGGCGCCGCGGCATGTTCAAGGCCACGATCACCCCGGCGCCCGAGGTCGGCCGCGAGGCGTTCTTCGCGTCGGGCAACAAGGGCACGGCGCTGCATTTCGGCAAGGAGAAGTGGGTGGCCCAGCTCGAAGCGAGCGCCGCCGCCAACGATCCGAAATTGCTGCAGCAGCTCGCCAGGAAGGCGCTGGCGCGGCAGTAGCGCGGTTGCCGTCGAGCCGTTGCAGGGGCGGCGGATTCGGCGCAAGATTTTCCGCGGGCGCCGCCTCGGGATCGGCGGCAAGAATAGGGGAATGCGCGACGCCGACTGCGAAGGGAAAGCGCGATGAATCAGGTTGATGTGGCGAGCGCGCCGGAGGGCCGCTCAGTCGACGCCGGCCGCGGCATTTCGTGGTGGAGCGACGCCTGGCAGCTCTTCATGAAGAACGCCGGCGTATGGATCGTGATGGCCATCATCACGATCGTCATCTACATCGTGCTGCACTTCATCCCGATGCTCGGCAGCATCGCGGCCACGCTGATCTGGCCGCCGCTCGCCGCCGGGTGGCTCATCGCCGCGCGCAAGCTCGAAGGCGGCGGTGTGCTGGAGATCGGCGACCTGTTCACCGGCTTCAAGGACAAGCTGACGCCGCTGCTGGTGATCGGCGGACTGTTGCTGGTGGCGAGCTTCGTGATCGTGCTGGTCGCCGGCGCGCTCGGCTTCGGCGGCGCGATGGGCATGTTCATGGGCGGCCTGGGGCAGAGCGCCGGCGGCATGATGGCCGGCTTCGGCGCCGTGATGCTGGCGGTGCTGGTGGCTGTGGCGCTCGGCGCGCTGGTGGCGATGGCGCTGTGGTTCGCCCCGGCGCTGGTCGTGTTCCGCGACGTCGCGCCCGTCGATGCGCTGAAGCAGAGCTTCGCCGCCTGCCTGAAGAACATCGTGCCTTTCCTGCTGTACGGCGTCGTCTACTTCGTGGCCGCGATCCTGGCGACGATCCCGCTCGGGCTTGGCTGGATCGTGCTGGTGCCGTTGACGATGCTGACCGCGTATACGTCGTACAAGGACGTGTACGGCACCTGATTGCGCCGCGGCCGGCGCGGCGATTCGCGGATAATCCGCGCTTTCGCGCGAATGCCTGCCGCATGTCCGCCAGCACCACGTCCAGCGTCGCCGCGCCCGCGGCCGGCGCGGCGATCCTGCCCTACGCCGGCACGATCTTCCTGTCGGCGTTCCTGCTGTTCCTGGTGCAGCCGATCATCGCCAAGCAGATCCTGCCGTGGTTCGGCGGCGCGGCCACCGTGTGGACCACATGCCTGGTGTTCTTCCAGAGCGTGCTGCTGACCGGCTACGCCTACGCGGACGCGACGACCCGACTCGGCGCGCGCCGGCAGACGCTGCTGCACATCGCGCTGCTCGTCGCATCGCTGGCGTCTCTGCCGATCCTCGCCGGCGAAGGCTGGAAGCCGAGCGGCAATGAGGAACCGATCGCGCGCATCCTGCTGCTGCTCGCGGCGACGATCGGGCTGCCCTACTTCCTGCTGTCGACCACCACACCGCTACTGCAGGCGTGGTACTGGCGCCGCTACGAGAGCGCGGTGCCGTATCGGCTGTTCGCGCTGTCGAATTTCGCGTCGCTGCTGGCGCTGCTCGGATTCCCCGTCTTGTTCGAGCCGTGGTTCACGCTGCCGCAGCTCGGCTGGGGCTGGTCGATCCTGTATGCGTTGTTCGTGCTCGTGTGTGCCGCCACCGGCTGGCTGTCGCTGCGCGCAATAGACGGCGCGCCGCGGGCGCCGGCCGCGGCCGGGCCCGCCGCCCGCGCGACGGCGCCGGCGTTCGCCACGCAGTTGACATGGCTCGCGCTGGCGGCGATGGGCTCGGTGATGCTGCTCGCGGTCACCAACCACGTGACGCAGAACATCGCCAGCGTGCCGTTCATGTGGGTGGTGCCGCTGTCGCTGTATCTGCTCACGTTCATCCTGTGCTTCGACCATCCGCGCTGGTACGTGCGGCCCGTGTTCGCGGCGCTGCTGATGGTGCTGACGCCGCTGATGGCGTGGAAGATCCCGTCACTGGACCTGAAGCTCGCGGTGCCGCTGTATTTCGGCGGGCTGTTCGTCGCGTGCATGTTCTGCCACGGCGAGCTGGCGCGGATGAAGCCCGATCCGCGCCATCTGACGCGCTTCTACCTGATGCTGTCGCTCGGCGGCGCGCTCGGTGCGGTGCTGATCGCGATCGTCGCGCCGCTGGCGCTGCCGGGGTATTACGAGCTGAACATCGTGCTCCCGATGCTGGCGCTGCTGCTGGCGCTGCGCCTGCCCGGGTTCGGCCATGCGCTCGGCGCCGCGGCGCTCGCCTTCACCGGCTGGTACGCGGTCGACGGCGCGCGCGAATACAGCCGCGACATGCGCGTGATCGCGCGCGACTTCTACGGCGTGGTGCGCACGCGCGACCGCAAGGTCGAAGGCGTCACCTACCGCGCGATGTACCACGGCGCGATCATCCACGGCGGCCAGTTGCTCGGAACGCAGTATCGCCAGACGCCCTCCGACTACTTCGGTCCCGGCTCCGGCTACGGGCGGCTGTTCGCCGCGCTGGACGAGGCGCGGCCCGGGCCGCGCAAGGTCGGCATCATCGGCCTGGGCGCGGGCGTGGTCGCCGCGTACGGCCGCGCCGGCGACGACTTCACGTTCTACGAAATCAGCCAGACCGTGATCGACGTCGAACGGCGCGAATTCACCTTCCTGCGCGATGCGCCGGCACGCACGCACGTAATCCTCGGCGACGGTCGCCTGTCGCTCGAACGCGAACCGCCGCAGCGCTACGACGTGCTCGGCATCGACGCCTTCTCCGGCGACTCGATCCCGATGCACCTGCTGACGCGCGAGGCGATGGCGCTATACGTACGGCACCTCGCTCCCGCCGGCGTGATCGTGTTCCAGGCCACCAACCGCTACATCGACATGATGCCGGTGGTGAAGCGGCTGGCGGCCGAGCAGGGCATGGAGGCGGTGCTGGTGTCCGACAGCCCCGAGTCGCAGGGCGGAGCTGACTACTGGCTCAGTTCCACCGACCAGATCCTGGTGTCACGCGACCGCAAGCTGCTCGCGCAGCCGCGCATCGCCGAGGCAGCGAGCGCGATCCGCGATCGGCCGGAGCTGCCGACCTTCACGGACGCGCACCACAATCTGGTGCGGATTCTGAAGTAGCCGCTTCAGCGCGTCCACGGCGGCGCGCTCGCGGTATCGACGTTCCAGCGCGTGGCCGACTCTCTCGCGCGCGCCGGATCCAGCGCGGCGAGCGCCGCCAGCGCGATCGCGTGCCGATCCACTTCGAAGAACCGGCGCAGCGCCGCGCGCAGATCGCTGCGGCCGAAGCCGTCGGTGCCGAGCGCGATCATGCGGTCGCGCACCCAAGGCCGGATGAGATCCGGCAGCGCGCTCACGTAGTCGCTGGCGGCGATGACCGGCGTGCCGTCGGCGGGCAATTGCCGCTCGATCCATGCCGTATCGCTCTCGCGACCGAGCCGGCGCTGCCGCTCGATCTCCATCGCCTCGCGCCGCAGTTCGGTGTAGCTCGTGACCGAATACACGTCCGCGGCCACGCTGCACTCGGCCTCGAGCAGTTCGGCCGCGGCCAGCGCCTCGCGCAGGATCGTGCCGGCGCCGAGCAGCCGCACCTGCGCGTCGCCGCTGGCCGTGCGCCGCACGCGGTACATCCCGCGCAGCACGCCCTCGCGAATCTGAGTGGGCAGGCTCGGCTGCGCGTAGTTCTCGTTCATCACCGTCACGTAATAGAACACGTCCTCGTGCGCGGTGAGCATGCGCCGCATGCCGTCGTCGAGGATGACCGCCAGCTCGTAGGCGAAGCACGGGTCATACGCGCG
>JAKORH010000172.1 GCA_029777935.1 Pseudomonadota bacterium | reverse complement strand
ATTGAGCGCGTTGCCTCCGGGCGGCGCCTTGCAGTCGGGCAGGTTGCACGAGCCGGCGAACGGCTGCGCGTCCCCCAGCGGCACGAAGTGCATGCCCGGCGCGTTCAGGTTTTCGTCGATGCCGCGCTCCTTGTTGACGCGGTAGAAGCCGCCCACGACGTAGCGGTCGACCATGTAGACGACCGGCTCGGCCACGGCCGCGTCGACCTTCTCCACCGTCGGCACGCCTTCCTGGATGATCACGTCGCGCACCGCCAGCCCTTCCTTGACGACCGCCATCTTGTTGCGCTGCTTGCGGTTCAGGTCGCGCACTTCGGATGGATCGCGCACGGTCATGATGCCCATGCCGTAAGTGCCGGCATCGGCCTTGACGATCACGAACGGCGCCGCCGCGACGCCGTGCTCCTGGTACTTGGCGCGCACGCGCGTGAGCACCAGATCGACGCTTTCGGCCAGGCACTCCTCGCCCTCGCGCGCGTGGAAGTCGACCTGGTTGCAGCGCGCGAAGTAGGGGTTGATCAGCCACGGGTCGATCGACAGCAGCCGCGCGAAGTCGTCGGCCACCTCGTCGTAGGCGGCAAAGTGATGCGACTTGCGCCGCACCGTCCAGCCGGCGTGCAACGGCGGCACCAGCACCTGCTCGTTCAAGTCGCGCAGGATGTCGGGCGTACCGGCGGACAGGTCGTTGTTCAACAGCACCACGCACGGATCGAAGCCTGCCCCCGACACCGATCCGGGGTCGGCCAGGCCGATGCGGCGGTCGCGCCGTACCAGCGGTTCCACCGTCAGACGCTCGCCGTCGGGCAGGTCGATCGCAGTCGGCCGCGTGATCTCGGCCGCGAGCGACCCGATCCGCACCTCGAGCCCCGTCGAGCGCAGGATGCGCACCAGCCGCGCGACGTTGGTCAGGTAGAACACGTTGCGAGTGTGCCGCTCCGGGATCAGCAGCAGGTTGCGCGCGTCCGGGCACAGATGCTCGATCGCCGACTGCGCCGCCTGCACGGCGCACGGCAGCATCTCTTCCGACAGATTGTTGAACCCGCCGGGGAAGAGATTCATGTCGACCGGCGCCAGCTTGAACGCGGCATTGCGCAGATCGACCGAGCCGTAGAACGGCGGCGTATGGTCCTGCCACTGCAGGCGAAACCAGCGCTCGATCGCCGGCATTGAATCGAGGATGCGCCGCTCGAGTTCCAGCAGCGGGCCGCTGACTGCGGCGGTGAGGTTCGGGACGGTGGGATTGGACACGGCGAGCTCCCAGCACGCACGTCGGACGGCCATTCTAGCCACGAATGTGGGGGTCGCCGCGCCGCAAAAAAAGGGCGCCCGTGTTTGGGGCGCCCTCGAGTCGCCTTCACCGCGGTCGCGCTGTCTGCCAGCGCGGCCGGGCGGGCGGGGAGGCACGGACCGGGCGCGGACGCCCGCGACCGCGCCCCCCGGAACTTCAGTAGTGGTACGCGGACTCGCCGTGGTAGGTGGTGTCGAGCCCTTCGCGCTCCTCTTCCTCGGCCACGCGCAGGCCGACGATCAGGTCCGCGATCTTGAACGCGACCAGCGCGACCACCGCGGTCCACACGACCGTCAGCCCGACGGCCTTGGCCTGGATCAGCAACTGCGCGAAGACCGGCGTCGAGCCGACCTTGCCGGTCACCCAGTCGGTCACCATGCCCGGGCCGCCGAGGTACTGCGAGTTGAACACGCCCGTCAACAGCGCGCCGGTGATGCCGCCGACCGCGTGCACGCCGAACACGTCGAGCGCATCGTCGACCCTGAGCATCCGCTTCAGCCCCGTCACGCCCCAGAAGCAGATCAGCCCGGCGACGATGCCGATCACGAACGCGCCGAGGATGCCGACGTTGCCCGCGGCCGGCGTGATCGCCACCAGCCCCGCGACGGCACCGGAGGCCGCGCCCAGCATCGACGGCTTGCCCTTGAACATCCACTCGGCGAACGTCCACGCCAGCACTGCGAGCGCGGTGGCGAGGAAGGTGTTGATGAACGCCAGCGCGGCCGACCCGTTGGCCTCCAGCGCCGAGCCGGCGTTGAAGCCGAACCAGCCGAACCACAGCAGCGACGCGCCGATCATCGTCATCGTCAGGCTGTGCGGCGCCATCGACTCGCGGCCGTAGCCGATCCGCTTGCCGAGCAGGTACGCGCCCACCAGCCCGGCCACGCCGGCGTTGATGTGCACGACCGTGCCACCGGCGAAATCGAGCGCGCCCCACTGCCAGATCTTGCCGGCGGTGGCGTTGACCTTGTCGACCACATCGGGCGAGGTGTACGCGTCGGGGCCGGCCCAGAACCACACCATGTGCGCGATCGGCAGGTAGCTGAACGTGAACCAGATCACGACGAAGATCAGCACCGCCGAGAACTTGATGCGGTCCACCGTCGCGCCGAGCACCAGGCAGCAGGTGATCGCGGCGAAGGTGGCCTGGAACGCGACGTAGACGAGCTCGTACATCGGCGTGGCCTTGGAGAAGGTCGCCGCCATCGAGTACTCGCCCTTCATCGCGTCAAACGTGCCGGCGAGGAACAGACGATCGAAGCCGCCGAAGTACGCGTTGCCCTCGGTGAAGGCCAGGCTGTAGCCGTACACGCACCACAGCACCGACACCAGGGAGAAGGTCACGAATACCTGCATCAGCACGCTCAGCATGTTCTTGGTGCGCACCAGCCCGCCGTAGAAGAGCGCCAGTGCCGGCACCGACATCAGAAGAACGAGCGCGGTGGAGGTCAGCATCCACGCGGTGTCGCCCTTGTTCGGCGTGGGCGCAGGCTTGGCTTCGGGCGCCTTGGCTTCTTCCTTCTTCGCCTCCTGAGCGGGCGCGGCGTCCTGCCTGGCTTCTTCCTTCTTCGCCTCGTCCTTCCTGGCCTCGGCGGCGGGCGTCTGGGCGATCGCCGCGGACGGCAGCGTGCCGAGCGCGTAGGCGCCGGCCACGAGCAGCATTGCGAGTAGTTTCTTCATGGTGTCCCTGTCGCGGTTAGAGCGCTTCGCGGCCGGTCTCGCCGGTGCGGATGCGGACGACCTGTTCCAGGTCGAAGACGAAGATCTTCCCGTCGCCGATCTTGCCGGTGCGGGCCGAGTTCTCGATTGCCTCGAGCGCGCGCTCGACGAGTTCGTCGGGCACGGCGGCCTCGAGCTTGACCTTGGGCAGGAAGTCGACCACATACTCGGCGCCGCGGTACAGCTCGGTGTGGCCCTTCTGTCTCCCGAAGCCCTTGACCTCGGTGACCGTGATGCCCTGCACGCCGACGGCGCTCAGGGCCTCGCGCACCTCGTCGAGCTTGAACGGCTTGATGATGGCAGTGATCAGTTTCATGTTGCCTCCGGTTTCAGAACGTCTTCGTCACCGACGCGGCGAGACGCGTCTTGCCCGCGTCCTCGCCGCTGCCGGTGGTAAAGAACTCCTTCCTGCTGGTCGCGATGAGCGACGCGCCGAGCACCCAGCCCGAAATGTCCCTGGTCACGCCAAGCCTGTAGTCGGTGGTCGTGTCGTCCTTCGCGCCGAGCTGCTTGAAGTTCTTCACCTTCTGCCAGCCGATGTGGCCGTTGATGCCCCAGCCGCCGCCGAGGTCCTGGCTGGCGGCGAGGTCGAGGTACTGCGAACCCCTGGTGTCGACGCTCGTCCCCTCGCCGAGCGAGAAGAACTTCGTGGCCGAGTAGTAGTACTTCAGCGCCACCGGGCCGTAAGAGCCGCCGATGTAGATCTCGCCGTTGTCGATCCTGGGCTGGCCGTTGCGGCCGCTGCCCGGATAAGCGTAGTAGTAGTAGCCGACGTCGTAGCCGACGTCGCCGACCGCGCCCTTGTAGCCGGCGTAGAAGTCCATCTCGAGGCTCGCGCCGGTGTACAGCGACTGCTCGACGTTGGAGTTCCAGTTGCCGACATAGAAGCCGGACTTGTGGGCGAAGTCGAGGCCGCCCTGGAACGCCGGCTTGTACGCGGTCTGCGTGTAGCCGCGGAAGCGGTAGTCGCTGAAGAGGCCGGCATTGCCGGCGAACGTGTAGTCGGGCTCCGGTTTGGCCGGTGCGGTCTGGGCGAAGACCGCCAGCGGGTGGATGAAAGCGGCGGCGACGAAAGCGGATGCAAGAGTCTTGTCCATCAATTCCTCGGTTGAAGGGGCAAAGGAAGCTCCATCCTCGTCTTTGCAACTCGCGTGCCATGCTGGCGGCAGCCATCGGGCCCGCTTCGCGGCGACCGTCAGGCGCGCTGCGCGCGCGGGCAAGGCGCGCCGCGCGCGTGCAGATCGACCGCAAACGGTGCGTCCGCGCACGCTGATAGACTGGCCACGATGGAAAGAACCGGGTTCCTCGACGAACTGCAGAGCAAGCTGGAGGCGCTGCTCGCCGACACGCCGGCAGCCGACCTGCAGAAGAACCTGAAGGCGCTGCTGGCACAGCAGTTCGCGCGGCTCGACCTCGTCACGCGCGAAGAATTCGACACTCAGGCCAAGGTGCTGGCGCGAGCGCGCGAAAGGCTTGAAGCGCTGGAAGCGCGGTTGTCCGAGCTGGAAAGGAACCGCAGCGCTTGATTCCGCTCCGGTTCGGGCCTACATAAGGCATCGTCGGACCGACCGCATCCAACAAGCGCAATGACCCTTCGTCCGGCCGCCGTGGCCGGCAGCTTCTACCCCGCCGCAGCCGGTGTGCTGCGAGACGAGGTGCGTGCGTACCTGCAGGAGGCGGCGACTCGGCGCGCGGCACCGGCGCCGAAGGCGCTGATCGCGCCCCACGCGGGGTACGTCTATTCCGGGCCGATCGCCGCCAGCGCGTATGCGCTGCTGGCCCCGGTGCGCGACCGCATCGAGCGCGTGGTGCTGCTCGGCCCCGCACACCGCGTGCCGGTGCGCGGTCTGGCGTTGTCCGGCGCCGATGCGTTCGAAACGCCGCTCGGCACGATTTCGACCGACGCCGAAGCCGAGCGCGCGCTCGGCGCGCTGCCGCAGGTCGTCGTCAGCCCGCGCGTGCACGCCTGCGAGCACGCGCTCGAGGTGCATCTGCCGTTCCTGCAGCACATGCTCGGCCGCTTCTCGCTGGTGCCGCTGGTGGTCGGCGATGCGACGCCGCAGGAAGTCGCCGAGGTGCTGCAGGCGCTGTGGGGCGGGCCGGACACGCTGATCGTCGTCAGCTCGGACCTGTCGCACTACCTGCCGTATGGCGAGGCGCGACGCGTCGATGCTCGCACCGCGCAGTCGATCGTCGCGCTCGACCCGACGCTCGACCACTTGCAGGCGTGCGGCGCTACGCCGGTCAACGGGCTGCTGACCGTCGCGCGCAGCCGCGGCCTGCGCATCGAGCAACTCGATCTGCGCAATTCAGGCGACACCGCGGGCGACCGCGCGCGCGTGGTGGGCTACGGCGCTTGGGCGCTGTACGAGCCGCCGCCGGCCGAACGCGACGAGATCGACGAAGCCGAGTCCGTCTCCGGCGTGAAGTCGATGCGCGCGACGCTGCTTGCGCTGGCGCGCGGCTCGATCGCCGAGCGCCTTGGGATCGGCGCCGTACGGCCGGAGGCGCCTTTCCTGCGCGCGCACGGCGCGTCCTTCGTGACGCTGAAGCGCGACGGCGAACTGCGCGGCTGCATCGGCACGCTCGAAGCACACCGCCCGCTCGGCGAGGACGTCGCGCACAACGCGCGCGCCGCGGCGTTTTCCGATCCGCGCTTTCCGCCGGTGGTGGTGCACGAGTTCGACGGGATCCGCGTCGAGGTTTCGGTGCTGTCGAAGCCGGAGCCGATTCTCGCCGGCAGTCTCGACGAACTGGCCGCCGCACTGCGCCCGCACGTCGACGGGCTGATCCTGCGCTTCGGGGCGCAGCGCGCGACCTTCCTGCCGCAGGTCTGGGAGACGCTGCCCGCTGCCGACGAATTCATCGCGCATCTGCTGCGCAAGGCAGGGTTGCCGGTCGGCTTCCGGCACGCGCAGCTTCAGGCCGAGCGCTACACGGTCGAGAAATACGCGGAGGAGTGAGATAGATGGGCGCGCGCGACGATCCGAACTTTCCGGCCCGCTGGTGGCACGCGTTGCCCGATGGCCGCATTCAATGCGACCTGTGCCCGCGCGACTGCAGGCTGCACGAGGGCCAGCGCGGGCTGTGCTTCGTGCGCCAGCGCGCCGGCGACGCGATGGTGCTGACGACCTACGGGCGCTCGTCGGGATTCTGCGTCGATCCGATCGAGAAGAAGCCGCTGAACCACTTCCATCCCGGGTCGGCCGTGTTCTCGTTCGGCACCGCCGGCTGCAACCTCGCGTGCAAGTTCTGCCAGAACTGGGACATCTCGAAATCGCAGGAGATGGATCGGCTGATGGACCGCGCCAGCCCCGGCGAACTCGCGGAGGCCGCGCAACGCAGCGGTTGCCTGTCCGCCGCGTTCACCTACAACGACCCGGTGATCTTCGCCGAGTACGCGATGGACTGCGCCGACGCCTGCCACGCGCGCGGCGTCAAGACGGTCGCGGTCACCGCCGGCTACATGCACGCGGCACCCAGGCGCGAGTTCTACGCGAAGATGGACGCGGCCAACGTGGATCTCAAGGCGTTCACCGAGGAGTTCTATTTCAAGCTCACCGGCGCGCATCTCGCGCCTGTGCTCGACACGCTGAAGTACCTGGTGCACGAAACGGACGTGTGGACCGAGATCACGACGCTGCTGATTCCGGGTCGGAACGACTCGAACGACGAACTGCGCGCGCTGTCGCAGTGGGTCTATCGCGAGCTTGGCCCCGACGTGCCGCTGCACTTCACCGCCTTCCATCCCGACTGGAAGATGACCGACCTGCCGCCGACGCCGCCGTCGACGCTGGCGCGCGCGCGCCGCATCGCGATGGAAGAGGGCCTGCACTACGTGTACACCGGCAACGTGCACGACAGCGAGGGCGGCACGACGTTCTGCCCGCAGTGCCACGCGGCGCTGGTTGAGCGCGACTGGCACCGCATCCTGCGCTACGACCTGTCCGACGACGGCCGCTGCCCGCACTGCGCGACGCCGATCGCCGGGCGATTCGGCCATTTCGAGAGCGCGTTCGGCGCGCGCCGCATTCCGGTCCGCCTGCACCGCGCATCATGAGCCGGTCACGCGCGGTGTCGATCGCGCTGCCTTATGCCACGCGGGCCGCTGTCACGCGGCCCGGTGCCACGCTGCCCGGTGCTGCACTGCCGGGCGATCTGACGCTGCCGGCCGATGCCGTCGGCCTCGTGCTGTTCGCGCACGGCAGCGGCAGCAGCCGCCTGAGCTCACGCAACCGCTACGTCGCCGGCGTGCTCAACGACGCCGGGCTCGCCACGCTGCTGTTCGACCTGCTGACGCCCGACGAGGACAGCGATCGCGCGGCGCGCTTCGACATCGCCCTGCTGGCCGAGCGGCTGCTCGGCGCCGCCGACTGGTGCCGCGGGCAGCACGAGCCCGCGCGCCTGCCGCTGGGGCTCTTCGGTGCGAGCACCGGCGCCGCGGCGGCGCTGATTGCCGCGGCGCGGCTCGGTCCCGACGTGCGCGCGGTGGTCTCGCGCGGCGGCCGGCCCGATCTCGCACCGGCGGAGGACATCGAGCGCGTGCTCGCGCCCACGCTGCTGATCGTCGGCGAGCTGGACCATGAGGTGCTGCTGCTGAACCGCCGCGCCGCGAAGAGCCTGCGCGCGACACACTCCGAGCAAATCGTGCCCGGAGCGACCCATCTGTTCGAGGAACCCGGCACGCTCGCGCAGGCAGCCGCTGCCGCGCGCGACTGGTTCGTGCGCTACCTGCCGGACAGCACGGCGACGACTTCCTCGTCGTCGACCTGATCGAAGCGGCGATAGAACTGGCCGACCGCGTAGAACGCGGCCGGCGCATGCAGGCAGATGACCTCGTCCGCGAGCGGCCGCACGCGCTCCAGCGTTTCCGGCGGCGCCACCGGCACCGCGCATACCAGCTTCGCCGGTTTCTTCCCGCGCAGCGCGCACAGCGCCGCGATCATCGTCGATCCGGTGGCCAGTCCGTCGTCGACCACGATCACGGTGCGTCCCGCCGGATCGATCGCCGCGCGGTGCGCGGTGTAGCGGCGGCGGCGCTCCGCCAGCGTGGCGAGCTGCGCCTGCTTTTCGCGCTCAAGGTAGTCCGGCGACGCGCCGACCCACGCCGCGTCCGGATTCAGGTAGATCGAACCCGATTCGTCGACCGCGCCGATCGCGTACTCCGCGTGGCCCGGCGCGCCGAGCTTGTGCACCAGCACGACATCGACTTCGCCGCCGAGCGCTTCGGCGATCTGCCGCGCCATCGGCACCGCGCCGCGCGGTATGCCGAGCACGAGCGGCCGTGCGTCCTTGTAGCGGTTCAGCGCCTGCGCGAGCTGGCGCGCGGCATCGTCGCGATCGGCGAACATCGGATCACCTGACAATGCAGCAAGCCTACGCGCGCGCGCGTGGCGCGAATTGCCGCAGCGCAGGTTGAGGGCGGGTCCGGCGCGGGAGATTCAGCGCACCGTCGCCGGGTGCGGCGCCGGCGCGGTGCGGGCGACCGACACCGAACGCTGGCGCGCGATGCCGACGATGCGCCCGGCGATCTCGCGATCGAGCTTCTTCAGGTCCGCCTCGATCGTCGGCCAGTCGATCATGCGCACGCCCTTGACGCGGTTGGCGCGCAGCGCCGAGTCGCCGCCGTGCTCGGCGGCGATCGCGAGCTTCGACAGTCCGGCGGAGCGCGCCAGATCGAGCAGGCTGCTGGCGCGCGGTCCGGTCGCCCGTCCGGGGTCGTACATGAATGCATAGCTGCGCGCCGGATCGTTCCGGTGACGCAGTACGACGTCGATCGGCCGCAGCGACGGCACCGCCGGGGCCGGCCGGTAGCCACGCGCTTCGAACCATGCCAGCACGAGATTGCGAAGCGGCACCTCCATTTCGAGGCCGGCAGGCGGCTTCGGTGCCGCCGGCGACGACGCGTTGGCCGAGGTGCTGACCAGCGGCCCGGTCGTCGGGCCCGTCTGCAGCCCGGTGGAAGCCCAGCCCGTGCTCATCGGCACGATGTTGGTCGGTTCATCGAGCTGCGCGCGCGCGCGCGCGGCCGCGCCGGCAGGCACGCTCGACAGCAGCGCCTCGACGTCGATGCTTTCCTCGGCGACTTCGATGCCGCGCTGCCCGCGCAGATTGGTCGACAGGCCGGCATCGACGTTGGTCTCGCCTTCGACATTCGGCGCCACTGCGCCCGCTGCCTGCACCGCTGCCAGCACCGCGGCCTGGCGCTCAGCCTCGGCCTCGCGGCGCGCACGCAGCTTCTGCCGCGCCCACAGCAACATGACTCCCAGGGCGACGAACAACCAGCCGTACAAGAGCAGATACATCATCGGGAGTGAAACGCGTCGATGCGCCTTCGATTGAGCGGGTTGTCATTGTGACCGCGCAGCGCGCGGCAGCAACCCTCATCCCCCATTTTCAGCATAAGGACCCGCAATCGAGATCGACCATCCAGCCGAGAACGCACACCATGACACGGGCCACGCATCGGCCGTTTTCATTCGCAGGCCGCCTAGAACCTATCCGCGAGTAATTCGTGTGTGCGACGGGCCTAATTGGCTTGCAGCGCTAGAGCCTGTCCCCGACCTGATCGGGGACGCGAGGAGCGCGGTTTGGTTCATCCAAATATGCGACGAGCAACAACGCGATGCGAGCCACTGCGCAGGCGCTTTGCGCCTGCGCGCGTCCATACGCCCGATCGGGCCCGCAACGGCGTCCGCCGTTGCTCAGCGGCCCGTCCCTTCGGGTTGTCGCCAGAAAGCCCGGCTGCGGTGTTGCCCGGCTTGGCCGTAGGCCGGGCTACTGTCCTGCGCCGGGCGCCTTGCATCCGGGCTT
>JAKORH010000171.1 GCA_029777935.1 Pseudomonadota bacterium | reverse complement strand
GCTGTGGCACGCCGCCAAGGTGCTGTACGAGAAGTACTGGCTGCATTCGAGGTTCTGATGCGCGCCGAACGGCGCAACGTGCTCGTGCTGGCGACCAGCCAGGCGCTGATGCTCTCTGCGATCGTGCTGGCGACGACGGTGGGCGCGGTGGTCGGCGCGGCGCTTGCGCCGGACAAGGGGCTTGCCACGGCGCCGATCGCCGCGATGGTCGTCGGCACCGCGCTGGCCACGCTGCCGGCCGCCGTGTTCATGCGCCGGAGCGGGCGCCGCGCCGGCTTCTTGATCGGCGCGGTGCTCGGCGCCGGCGGCGGGCTGCTCGCTGCGTTCAGCGTGTATACGCACGCCTTTGCGCTGTTCGTAGTGGCGCACTTGCTGATCGGCGCCTGGCAGGGTTTCGCGAACTATCACCGCTTCGCGGCGACCGAGGCCGCTTCAGCGCAGTTCGCCAGCCGCGCGATCTCGCTCGTAATCGCCGGCGGCGTGGTCGCCGCGTTCCTCGGTCCGCAGCTCGTGACGTGGACGCGCGACGTGTTCGCGCCACACACGTTCGTCGGAGCCTACGTGGCGCTCGCCGGCCTGGGTGCCGTTGCGCTGCTCATGCTGACCCAACTCGACCGACTGATGCCGTCGAGCAGCGCAACGGGCGCCGCGCGCAGCCTGCGCGAGATCGCGCGCCAGCCAGCCTTCGTCGTCGCCGTGCTGAGTGCCACGGTCGGCTACGCGGTGATGCTGCTCGCGATGACTGCCACACCGGTCGCCATGTTGGGCTGCGGCCTGCCGGTCACCGCTGCGGTGCAGGTGATCCAGTCGCACGTGCTTGCGATGTTCGCGCCGTCGTTCTTCACCGGCGCGCTGGTGCAGCGCTTCGGCGCGATGCGGATCATGATGTGCGGATTCGCGCTGCTGGCTGGCCATGTGATCGTCACGCTGTCCGGCGTGGCGTTTGCGCACTTCGTCTCCGCGCTGGTGCTGCTCGGCGTGGGCTGGAATTTCTCGTTCGTCGGCGCCACCGCGCTGCTGACGCAAACGTATCGGCCACAGGAGCAGGCAAAGTCGCAGGCGGCCAACGATTTCACCCTGTTCACCGTGGTGGCGATCGCGTCGCTGTCGTCCGGCTGGCTGTACGACCGCTTCGGCTGGCAGGCGCTCAACCTGGTCGGACTGGCGGCGCTCGCGATCGTGGTGCTGGCGATCGTCGCGCTCGAACGGCGGCAGCGATTGGTGAGACAGGCCGCATGAACGAACCGATCTATCTCGACTACAACGCCACCACGCCGGTCGCGCCCGAGGTGCTCGAGGCGATGCTGCCGTTCTTGCGCGAGCGATTCGGCAACCCGTCGTCTTCGCATGCCTATGGACGATTCGCGCGGCAGGCCGTCGAAGAAGCACGGCAGCGCGTCGCCGGTCTGATCGGCGCGCGGCGCGATGAAATCTTCTTCACCGGCTGTGCGACGGAGTCCAACAACCTCGCACTGCTCGGTGTCGCGCGTGCCGTCGGCGGCGCCAAGCGCCATCTCGTCATCAGCGCGATCGAACATCCGGCGGTGATGGCACCGGCCGGCGATCTCGAGCAACAGGGCTGGCGCCTGACGGTCGTTCCGGTGGACCGGTTTGGCCGCGTCACGCCGGACGACATCGCGCGTGCGCTGCGTCCCGATACGGCCCTCGTGTCGGTGATGCACGCCAACAACGAAACGGGCACGATCCAGGCGATTCGGGAGATCGCGGCCATCACGCGCGCGCACGGCGTGCTACTGCACACCGACGCGGCGCAGTCGGTGGGAAAGATCCCGGTCGAGGTCGATGCGCTCGGCGTCGACCTGCTCGCGGTGGCGGGGCACAAGTTCTACGCTCCCAAGGGGGTCGGCGCGCTCTACGTGCGCGCCGGCACGCCCATCGTGCGCGTGACCTTCGGCGCCGACCAGGAGGGCGCGCTGCGACCCGGCACCGAAAACGTTCCGGCGATCGTCGGACTGGGCGCAGCGGCGCAGCTCGCCCGCCAGGAGCTTCCGGCGGCCATGGATCGACTGCGGTCGCTGCGCGATCGACTGCACGCGCGGCTCGCGCAGGCCATTGGCGGACTGGTGCTGAACGGGCACGTCGAGGAGCGGTTGCCGAACACGCTGAACGTGTCGTTCCCGGGCGTTTCCGGGCGGGCGCTGTTGCAGCTCGCGGACGACCGCGTGGCCGCCTCGGTCGGGTCGGCCTGCCACTCCGAGCACGATGCGGTGAGTGGCGTGCTTGCTGCGCTGGGCGCGGACGCGGCGCGCGCGGCCGGCGCCGTTCGGCTGTCGGTCGGCCGAGGCAGTACGCTTGACGAGATCGATCGCGCAGCCGAGGCCCTGATCGCGGCGTATCGCCGCGCCGACACGCGTAGCTGATCGGGGGTTGTGCACATGGCGACGCTTCAATACGACGAGCGAGCCACGCAGCGACTGGTCGCCGTGTACACCACGCCCGACGTCGTGGCACAGCGCGCGCAGTTCGTACGCGCCCTGCGACTGCAACCGGGCGAGCGCATCGTCGACGTCGGCGCGGGTCCCGGCTTCCTGGTCGAGTCGATCGCCGACGAGGTCGGGTCGACCGGATTCGTCGCCGGCGTCGACATCAGCGAACCGTTGCTGGTTTATGCGAATGCGCACCGCGCGTTCCCTGACCGGGTCGAATTCCGACTCG
>JAKORH010000170.1 GCA_029777935.1 Pseudomonadota bacterium | reverse complement strand
GCGACCTGCTCGCCGGCGCGCAGACCGGCACCGGCAAGACCGCCGGCTTCGTGCTGCCGATCCTGCAGCGGCTGGCGGCCGCACCGATCGCCGGCAAGCGCCCGATCCGCGCGCTGATCCTGACGCCGACGCGCGAGCTCGCGGCGCAGGTCGAGGAAAGCGTTCGCGTCTACGGCAAGCATCTGCCACTGAAATCGACCGTCGTCTTCGGCGGCGTGTCGATCAATCCGCAGATCGCCGCGCTGAAGAGCGGCGTAGACGTGCTCGTGGCCACGCCCGGACGCCTGCTCGATCACCACGGCCAGCGCACGCTGGATCTGTCGCGCGTCGAGGTGCTGGTGCTCGATGAAGCCGATCGCATGCTCGACATGGGATTCATCCACGACATCCGGCGCGTGCTTGCCGTGCTGCCGCGCAGGCGGCAGAACCTGCTGTTCTCGGCGACGTTCTCCGACGAGATCCGCCAGCTTGCGCAGGGGCTGCTGCACGATCCCCTGCACATCCAGGTCACGCCGCGCAACAGCACGGTCGACACGGTGGCGCAGAAGGTGCTGCCGGTCGAAGGCAGGCAGAAGGCCGCGCTGCTGCTGCACCTCGTGCGCGAACACAACTGGTACCAGGTGCTCGTCTTCACGCGCACCAAGCACGGCGCCAATCGGCTGGCCGCTCAGCTCGACAAGCACGGCGTGCCGGCGCTCGCGATCCACGGCAACAAGAGCCAGAACGCGCGCACGCGGGCGCTGGCGGAATTCAAGAGCGGCAAGCTGCAGGTGCTGGTCGCCACCGACATCGCCGCGCGCGGACTGGACATCGACAACCTGCCGCACGTGGTGAACTTCGATATGCCGCACGTGCCCGAGGACTACGTGCACCGCATCGGCCGCACCGGCCGCGCCGGCGCCAGCGGCGAGGCGATCTCGCTGGTCGCGCCGGAAGAGCGCGACCTGCTGCGCGATATCGAGCGTGTGATCCGGCGCCAGATTCCGCGCGAGGTCGTCACTGGCTTCGCGCCGCTCGCTTCGCCCTCCGATGCCGAGCGCGCGCCGCGCCCCGCGCACGGACCGCGTCCGCCACGCAGCGCGGGCGCCCATGCGCCGCGCCACGCGACGCCGGCAAAGACCGAGCCGCGGCAGCCGGCGCCGCAACCCAAGCGAAACGAGCCGGCACACCGCGCGGCGCGTCCCGCGCCGCGGCCGCGACGGCCCGAAGGTGATGCGCAGACGCGCGCGCACCTGCCGCCGGGCTGGACGGGCGCGACGAAACGCGGATGATCGGGGCGCGATGCTGATCTACGTCGTCGATCCGATGTGTTCCTGGTGCTACGGCTTCGCACCCGAGCTGCAGGCGCTGCTCGATGCGTTTCCCGAACAGGAGCTGCGCCTCGTGATGGGCGGCCTGCGCGCGTACGCCACGCGGCCGATGGACGCGGCGATGCGCGCGGCGCTCGCGCACCACTGGACCGAGGTCGAGCGCGCCAGCGGCCAGCCGTTCGACCGTGCGCTGCTGGCACGCGACGACTTCGTCTACGACACGGAGCCCGCGTGCCGCGCGGTCGTCACCGCGCGCGAGACGGAACCCGTGCTGGCGTGGCCGCTGCTGCACGCGACCCAGCGCGCGTTCTATGCGCAGGGCCGCGACATCACGCGCGCCGAGGTGCTGGTTGGGATCTACACGGAAGTCGCGGGCCGGCCCGGCGACGGCTTCGCGCAGGCGCTGGAAAGCGACGCGATGAAGAATGCCACTCGCGCCGATTTCCGGCTCGCGCGCGAGTGGGAGGTGCAGGGTTTCCCGACGCTGTTCGCCGAGCAGGACGGCCAGTACACGCTGCTGGCGCGCGGCTTCACGAAGGCCGGTGAGCTGACCGAGCGAGCGCGGATGTTCTTCAGCGGCGCAGGTCGATCACCCTGACGCGCACGTTGCGCTCCTTGCCGTCGCGGCTGAGCGTCAGCTCGGCACTGTTGTCCACGCCGACGCGATCGAGTTCGGCCGCGAACGACGACAGCGTCTCGACGCGGCGGCCGTTGACCGCGACGATCACGTCGCCCGGATCGCCGGTCTGGCGATTGAGCGCACGCAGCCCGGCTTCTGCCGCGGGCGTGCCGCGCGAGATCTGATCGATCACCACGCCGGCGATGCCGGCGCGCGCGACCAGATCCGGCCGCACCGGCACGATGCCGATGCCGGGCAGCGGCACGCGGCCGCGCGCGATCAGCGCCGGCACGATGCGATTGACGAGGTCGACCGGTATCGCGAAGCCGACTCCGGCCGAACTGCCGCTGGCCGAGCGGATCGCGGAGTTCACGCCGATCAGCCGGCCGGCGCTGTCGAGCAGCGGTCCGCCCGAGTTGCCCGGGTTGATCGCCGCATCGGTCTGGATCACGCCTGCGACCTCGCGATAACCCTCGATCGTCGGCAGTTCGCGATCGAGCGCGCTGACGATGCCCTGCGTCAGCGTGCGCTGCAGTCCGAACGGGTTGCCGATCGCGTACACCGACTGTCCGATCTTCAGGTCGCGCGAAGTTCCGAGCGGAATCGGCCGCAGGCCCTTCGGCACGCGCGCGAGCTTGACCACCGCGAGGTCGTACTCGGGTGCCACGCCAACGGGTCTGGCCTCGATCGGCTCGCCGGCATCGAGTTGCACGAACACGCGCCGTGCGCCTTCGACCACGTGGTAGTTCGTCACGACATGGCCGGCACCGTCCCACACGAAGCCGCTGCCCGCGCCCTGCCCGACCTCGGCGGTGAACAGCCCCGTGCGCTGCACGACCTCGGTCGTGATGTAGGCGACCGATGGCGCGGCCGCTTCGAACAGATTCACGACCGCCTGCTCCTGCGGCAGCAACGACCCGCGCGCGGCCACTGCGCGCGGCTCGGCCCGCGGCGGGTTCTGCGCCGGCGCCGAGGCGGCGCCGAGCAAGGCAAGCGCAGCCACCAGGGCGCGCAATACGGATCGGAACATCCCGGCTCCACGGAAGTCTGCGGTTCGACATGGGAGCGCGGCGCGGGATTTCAACCCGCGCCGCGCCTGCGCTACGCTGTCGCGCCACGGAGCCGACATGCCGACCCACGAATACGCGATCGAGCACAACGCCGCCGCGAACCGCTTCGAGACGCACGTCGACGGCTGGCTGTGCCGCTGCGACTATCGCATCGTCGAAGGCGTCGTGCACCTGATCCACACCGAAGTCGCGCCGGCGCTCGAAGGCCGCGGAATCGCCGCCGCGCTGGTGCGCGCCGCGCTCGCATGGGCGCGCGACCAGGGACTGCCGGTGCTGCCGCGCTGTTCCTACGTGCGCGCATACATGCGGCGCCATCCGGAAACGCAAGCGCAGCTCGCGCAGTGATGAGCCGAATCCGATGAAGCGCCCCCTTCTGCTGTCGGCGTCTGCGGCGCTGGTCGTTGCCGCGTGCGGCGGGGGCGCCGGCAGCGGCTCGCCTCCGCCCGGGCCGACGTTCGTCGATCCGCCCGCGAGCGCGCGCGTGTCCGATGCGCTGGCGATCACGCCGGAGTGCGCCAACCTGCCGCCGGCGGGCACGCTGTATCGGAACGCGAAGGTCGAGCCGCAGACCGCAACGAACCCCGCCAATTCGCAGAATCCCGTCGGCACGTGGCAGCAGTATCGCTGGTCCGGCGGCGCCTCGCAGGCGGTGGTTGCGGCGGCATCGTTCGACGGCGGGGCGACGTGGACGCGCACGACCGCCCCGTTTTCGATCTGCACCGGAGGCAACGTCCTGAACGGCGGCGACTTCGAGCGCGCGACCGATCCATGGGTCACGTTCTCGGCGAACGGCGTGGTGTACTGGATGGCGCTCACCGTCAGCGGCGGCGCGGCACTGTCGCCGGGTTCACAGAGCGCGGTGCGCGTGGCGCGCTCGCGCGACGGCGGCCGCACGTGGGACGCGCCGATCACGTTGATCCGCGACGGCGCTTCCGCTTTCAACGACAAGAACACGATTACCGCCGATCCGACCGATTCGCACTTCGTCTACGCCGTGTGGGACCGGCTGATCAGCGCCGAGCAAGGGCCGGCATGGTTCGCGCGCAGCAGCAACGGCGGCGACTCATGGGAGGCGCCGCGCATGCTGTACGACGGCGGCGCCAAGGTGCAGACGCTCGGCAACGTGATCGCAGTGTTGCCCGATGGCACGCTGGTCAACGTGTTCGCGCGCATCACCACGCTGGCGAACAACGCCCAGGCGGCCGAGCTGATCGCGCTGCGCTCGGCCGACAAGGGGGTGAACTGGTCGGCGCCGGTCAAGATCGCCGATAACCTCGCCGGCGGCGCTTTCGATCCCGACACGCGCCTGGCGATCCGCGACGGCGCGCTGCTGCCGCAGGTCGCCGCCGCGCCGAACGGCCGGCTGTACGTCGTGTGGCAGGACGGCCGGTTCGTCAGCGGCATCGACAGCATCGCGTTCGCGAGCTCGAGCGACGGCGGCGCCACGTGGTCGGCGCCGGTCCGGATCAACGGCGCGGCCGCGGCACAGGCGTTCACACCGCAGATCAGCGTGCTCGGCGACGGCACGATCGGTGTCACCTACTTCGACCTGCGCAGCAACACTTCGGACCCGAGAACGCTGCCGACCGAGCAGTGGCTGACGCGCTCGCGCGACGGCGGCGCGACGTGGAGCGAAATCCGCGTGGCCGGACCGTTCGATCTTGCGATCGCGCCGAATGCAGGCGGACTGTTCCTCGGCGACTACCAGGGGCTCGCTGCGAGCGGCAGCCGCTTCGTGTCGTTCTTCGCGCAGACGACGCGCGCGCCGCAACCCAACCCGACCGACATCTTCGCTCTGCCGGTGACGCCCGCGCCGCAGGCGCAGGCCGCCGCCGGCACGCGCGCGTATGCAGCGCAGCCGGCGAGCAGCGCGGCGACTACCGAGATGCGCGCGCGCGCCAGCGCGAATATCGCGCGCGTGCGCGCGCGCCGATTGCCGGCATGGTCCGAATGGATGAAGGCGCCGCCCGCGCGCTGAGCGCGACCGCCGGGTGCGCCGCGATCGTCGGCCGCGAGCCTCCGCGCATCTCGCACCGCTGGCCGCTGCAGCGATTGCCGAGGATGCTTCGCGCCGTGCCTCGATGGCTCGCGCCATCGGCCAGGTTGTCTCCTCCACCTCCTCCTAGGTGGTGCGGGCCCGACGGGATGGTTCCCTCGGGCCCGTTTCTTTTCACGCCGGCATCGAATAGGTGATCACCGAGAAGCTCGCGCCCTGCGGATCCTGGAGCACCGCCATGCGGCCGACGCCGGGGATATCCCACGGCGCCATGAGCACCTTGCCGCCGAGTGCTTCGATCTGCTCGATCGTCGCGTCGACGTCGCGCACGGTCACGTACACGCCCCACATCGGGGGCATGCCGGCGGCCTGCTCGGGAATCTTCATCATGCCGCCGACCGAATCGTCGCCGACCTGGAACGTCGTGTAGGCACCGCTCGGCATCGGCATCTGCTTGCTGCTCCAGCCGAACAGCTTGGTGTAGAACTCGCGGGCCGCATCCAGGTCGCTCGTCAGCAGCTCGGACCAGCTGAATGCGCCGTGGGTCTTGTAGACGTCCATGACTTTCCTCCATGGGAACTGCGAGCGGACATCATCGCGCGCCGCTCGCACACCGGCACCGGCAACCGCGCGAATGCGTCGATCGGCGCGCAGTCGCGTGCGCGATAATTCGAGTTTCATCCGCCCCGCCCGAGCCGCCATTTCATGCAAACCGCCGGAGATCGCTTCGTCGATCTGTCGCTGCGCATCCTGACGCTCGTGGTCGGCGCGGTGCTGATCGCGTGTTTCGGGCTGCTGGTGTATCGCTGGTCCGCGCCGGCGGCGTCCACGCCGACGGTGATGATCGTGCCGGTCACGCCGAAGTCGAACCTGCCTGCGACGGCCGCGGCGCGCGTCATTGAACGCGAGCCGGCGCCCGAGGTGCTGATGGCACCCGGGAAGATGTATCAGTGCGTGATCGACGGCCGCAAGCTCTTCTCCGACCGGCCCTGCGCCGAAGCGGTCGGCGCGAAGAGATAACCCTCGGCCACGGTAACAACTGGAAAGACTTGCGGCCGCCTGCGCGGTCCGCGCGCAAGCCGCGCATGCGTTGTTCGGGACAGGTTTCCATCGAAACCTTCGTTCGGAGCAGCCATGATGACGAAACTTGCAGTGATCGCCGCCGCAGCGCTGACCGCGGCCGCGCTGCCGCTCAGTGCGGCGCACGCCCAGGACGTGTCGGTCCGCATCTGCACACCCGAATTCGGCATTCGCATCGGCCCGCCGGCCTACGGTCCTGCGTATGCGCCACCGGTGATGGTCGCACCCGCGCCCGTGGTCGTTGCGCCGCCGCCCGTGTACTACCCGCCGCGCTATGTGATCGCGCCACAGCCGCGCGTGATCGTGCCCGCGCCCGTCGTGTATCGCCCGTGGTTCGGTCCGTACGGCTACTGGAAACACGGTTGGAAGCACTATCGAGATCGTGACTAAGTCCCGCAATTGCGCGCCGGTCTGGAACGGCGCGGCGCGCCGTGTTTCAATGCGCGCCGTGATCGAACGGGGCTGACGAGTGAGAACGGACGGCAGGGAAAGCGACAACATCGAGGACCGCCGGGGCGAGAGCGCCGGCGGCGGCCTGCCGATCGGCGGCCGCGGCCTGGGCATCGGCGCGATCGTGATCGCGCTGGTGGCGTCGTACTTCCTCGGCGTCGATCCGCGCGTCGTGATGAGTGTGCTCGGCGGCATGGATGCGGGAGCGCCGTCGCAGGTCAACGTGCCGAGCGGACCGGCGCCGAAGCCGCACGACGAGATCGGCCGCTTCATGGCGGTCGTGCTCGCCGATACCGAGGACACCTGGAGCGCGCTGTTCAAGCAGGCCGGCGGCGTCTATCAGCCGCCGAAGCTGGTGCTGTTCTCGCGCGTCTACCCGACCGCCTGCGGCATGGGCCAGTCGGCGGCCGGTCCGTTCTACTGCCCGGCCGACCGCAAGGTGTACCTCGACACCTCGTTCTTCGATCTGCTGGCGCAACGCTTCGGCGCGGCCGGCGACTTCGCGCAGGCGTACGTGGTCGCGCACGAAATCGGCCATCACGTGCAGAACCAGCTCGGCATCATGGAGAAGACCGCGCAGTTGCGCGGCCGGATGAGCGAGGCGCAGTACAACCAGGTATCGGTGCGCGTCGAGCTGCAGGCCGACTGCTTCGCCGGCATCTGGGCGCATGACGCCAATCGCTCGCGGCAAGTCCTCGAGGCGGGCGACATCGACGAAGCATTGCGCGCCGCCAGCCGCATCGGCGACGACGTGCTGCAGAAGCAGGCGCAGGGCTACGTGGTGCCTGAATCGTTCACGCACGGCACCGCGGAGCAGCGCGCGCGCTGGTTTCGTACCGGCTACGAGACCGGCAGCCTGAAGGCGTGCAACACCTTTGACGCGCGCTCGCTCTAGGCCGGCTTCATCGCCCGCGCAGCGGGCATCATGCCCCTCAGGGCATCTGGATCTTGCCGCGACCGCCGCCCAGGCCCGGCGGCAGGCCGCCGGGACCGAAGCCACCCTGCCCCGGCAGCACCAGCCCAGAAGCGGCTTCGCGGCGCATTTCCTGCAGCTCACGCACGGTGCGTTCGATCGCTTCCTTGGCGGCGGCGCCGTAGCCGGCCACCGCTTCCGCGAGCGTCCTGGCCTCGAGGTCGAAATTGATCGGCAGCGGACCCATGTTGGTCATCATCTGCGCTTCGCCGGTGTAGACCGTGGCGCGCGCCGGATCGGTCGAACCATCCGCCTTGATCGGCACCATCATGCGGATCGTGCCGACCTTACGGTCGGTGACGATCTCCTCGCGCCACAGGTCGTTGGCGTCCATGCGCACGTCGCGGGGGGCAGTGTTGTCAGCCATTGCAGTTTCCTCGGATTCGGTCCGCAGCATACCGCCGCCAGGATCGATTCGCAGGACGTGGGGGCGACATGACGTTTTTCGAGTGGCTGGCTGAGGTCTGCCGCGAACTGAACTGGCACGTGATGCGCGCGCACGACCTGCTGGACGACACGCGCTGGTCCGACATGTTCGAGCAGGGCCTGACTCCGGCGCAGGCGGCCGAAGCGGCGCGGCGCGACAGGCTCGCCTGAACGGCGCTCGCCGATGCCCGAGCTGCCGGACCTCACCGTCTACCTCGAACATCTGGATCGGCTGCTCGCGGGCAAGGCTCTGCAACGGATCGCGCTGCGCAATCCGTTCGTGCTGCGCACGGTGGAGCCCAAGCCAACTGCTTTCGAAGGCCGCCGTTTCGTCCGCACCGCGCGGATCGGCAAGCGGCTCGTGCTCACATTCGACGGCGAGCTGCACGCACTGATCCACCTGATGATCGCGGGCCGGCTGCGCTGGCTGCCGTCCGCGCGTACGCCGCCGGCGCGCATCACGCTGGCGACATTCGAGTTCGCTTCCGGCACGCTGGCATTCACGGAGGCGGGCAGCCGGCGCCGTGCGTCGCTGCATCTGGCGCAGGGCGCGCCGGCGTTGGCCGCGTTCGATGCGGGCGGCATCGAGCCGCTGGCGATGAACGCCGACGAATTCCGCGCGCGGCTCACGCAGGCCAACCACACGCTGAAGCGCGCGCTGACGGATCCGCAGCTCTTCGCCGGCATCGGCAACGCATATTCGGACGAGATCCTGCACCGCGCGCGGCTGTCGCCGGTCGCGCTCACGCAGGCGCTCGGCGCGAATGACATCGAGCGCCTGTACCGCGCGGTGCGCGACGTGCTGAGCGAATGGACCGCGCACTTGCGCGCGGAAAGCGGCGAAGCGTTTCCGGAGCATGTCACCGCATTCCGGCCGGAGATGGCGGTGCACGGCAAGTTCGGCCAGCCATGCCCCGCGTGCGGCGCGCCGGTGCAGCGGATCGTTTACGCCGACAACGAAACGAACTACTGCGCGCGCTGCCAGACCGGCGGCAGGATCCTCGCCGACCGCGCGCTGTCGCGGCTGCTGAAGTCAAGCTGGCCGAAGTCGATCGATGAACTAGGTTGATCGGGGAAGAGTCACGCGGAACACGCTGCCGCCGCCGTCGCGCGGCAGGCATTCGACGCGGCCGCCGTGCTGAGCAGCGATCGTGCGCACCAGCGCCAGGCCAAGCCCGACGCCGCCGGCCGATTCCGCCGCGCCGCGTGCGCGATAGAACGGCTCGAAGATGCGCTCGCGTTCGTCGGCATCGATGCCCGGCCCGCGGTCGCTGACGTCGAGCACCGCCGTGCCGTTCGCGCCGAGCCGGACCTCGACCGGCGCGCCGTTGCCATAGCGGCGCGCGTTCTCGAGAAGGTTGCGCACCAGCCGGTGCAGCAGGCGCGGCGAACCGTGTACCGCGACCGGCTGCGCATCGAACTGCGCGCCGTGGCGCGCGCACTCTTCCGCCACCAGCGCGGTGAAGTCGACGCGCTCGAACTCGCCGCGCGCGCCGGTTGCGTCGAGCCGGCTCGCGAGCAGGATCTCGTCGATCAATGCGTCGAGCTCGGCGATGTCGCGCTCGAGCTCGCGCTTGACCTCGGGCCGCGCATCGGCGCCGAGCATCTCAGCGGCCATCCGCACCCGCGCCAGCGGCGAGCGCAGCTCGTGCGACGCGTTGGCGAGCAGCGAGCGGTGAGATTGCACCAGTTGCTCGATGCGCTCCGCCGTCGCGTTGAAGCGCGTGGCGAGCTGCGCGATCTCGTCGTGACCTTCCACCTTCACGCGCGCGGCGAGGTCGCCCTGACCGAGGCGATCTACGCCGGCCTGCAGTCGCTCGAGCCGCCGCGTGATCCGGCGCGCGACGGGATAGGCGCCGATGCCGACGGCGATCGCCAGCACGGCGAGCGTGGACGCGAGCCCGAACGGCGGCGGCCGCGTGCCGTGACGGCGCATCACCAGCGTGCGCCCATCGGGCAGCCGCAGCGCGAAGGCGGGGCCGCGCCGCGTGGCCAGCCACCCTTCCTGGCCGTCGGCCCGCTCCAGGTCGGGCGATGTGGCCGCGATCGGCGTGCCGTCGGCGTCGAACAGCGCGAGGTCGGCACGCAGCCTGTCATGCCATGCGTGCAGCGCGGCGCGCTGCTCGTCCAGCGGCGCGCCGGCCGGCGGCAGCAGCGTGGCAGCCATCTCGGCCCACGCGCGCAAGTTGGGGCCGAAGGTGCGCTCGCCGGACACGCGCCACGCCAGCCCGGCCAGCAGCGTGAACGCGACCAGGCTGGCGAGGACGGTGAACCAGATGCGCCAGTACAGGCGGTGGCGCATCAGTCCTGGACTTTCGCGAACACGTAGCCGGCGCCGCGCACGGTGATGATGCGCCTGGGCTGCCGTGGATCGTCCTCGATCAGCGCACGCAGGCGTGCAATGTGCACGTCGATCGAGCGATCGAAGGCGTCGAGCGCCGCGCCGCGCACCCACTGCATCAGCTGCTCGCGCGTGACCACGCGGCCCGCGTGCTCGGCGAGCGCCAGCAGCAGGTCGAACTGGTACGAGGTGGTCGCACGCAGTTCGCCGCCGAGCCGCACCAGCCGCGCGCCGCGATCGATCTCGAGCCGTCCGAAGCGCAGCACCTGCTCGCTCGCGCCCGGCCGGCGTCGGCGCAGCAGCGCGCGTACGCGCGCCAGCAGCTCGCGCGGCTCGAACGGCTTCGGCAGATAGTCGTCGGCGCCCATCTCCAGTCCGATCACGCGGTCGAGCGGATCGCCCTTCGCGGTCAGCATCAGGATCGGCACCGCGGCCGCGTCGCCCGGCTGTCCGCGGATGCGGCGGCACAGTTCGAGGCCGTCGGCATCGGGCAGCATCAGGTCGAGGATCACCGCATCGGCGTCGCCGTGCTCGAGCTGCGCCAGCCCGTGCGCGCCGTCGGCGGCGAGCGCGACCTCGAAGCCGTGGCCGCGCAGGTAGTCGCGCACCATCGCGGCCAGGCGCGCGTCGTCGTCGATCAGCAGCAGTTTCGGCACGCCGCCATTGTGATGCGGCGTGCCGCCCGCAGCGATCAACTCGCCGGACTGCCGTGCCGCGCCTGCCAGCGTTGCGCCAGCTTCGCGCGCTGATCGGGCGTCAACACGTCGGCCGCGTCCTCGATCGCCTGCAGCATGCGGCGGCTGACGGAGTCCGCGAGCTGCATCTGCTGCACGCGCAGCGCATCGAGCTGCGCGCGGTCGATCGTCGGCTGCGCCAGCAGCGCGATCGACTTGCGGCGCGCGTCCTGGTGCGTCCTGCGCATCGGCGCAAGATCCGCGGCCGCCTGCTTGAAGATCGCGCCGATGCGGGTCTTCTGGTCGGCGGTCGCGTCGGTGTCCGCGAGCGCGAACGCAACCATCGCGTCGAGCCGCTTGCCCATGACCTCGGGATCCATGCTCGCGCCGAAGCCATGCCCCATGAAGCCGTGGCCGCGCGCGTGCGCGCGCCCGTGCCAGCCCGCGCCCGCGGCGGCGACCGCCGCCAGCGACGCGGCGCCGATTCCGGCCAGCGTCCAGCGGCGCATGCGCGCGGATTTGGGAAGCGCGGAGTTCATCTGCGGGTTGTCCATGTCGAGTCCTTTCGATGGCCGGGCGCAACGGCGCGCCCACGCATGCACTGTGAGCGCGCTCGATTGCGGGCGCATGTGCGCTGTGTAAAGTTGTGTAAACGGCTGCGCCGCCGGCGAGCGGTGCGCCGGCCGCAGCCGGTCGCCGTTCAGAACGCGTTCCAGGGTCCGTTCGGAGACAGAACCTGCCCCCAGATCGACGTGTAGACGGGGCGGCCGAAGAAGAACGGCAATCCCCAGACAAAGGCACCGCTCGATTGCCCGGCCGATCCGCCGAGATTGGCGAACGCGGTATTCGAGGTGGCGAACAGCGTGTCGGCGCTGACGAGCGAAAAGCCCGTCTGCGCGGCGCCGCCGAGCGTATCGGCCAGCGTCGCGTTCAGTTGCAGCGGCATCGGCGGGCAGTACCAGCCACCGTTGGCGCCGGCCGAATTCGAGCAGGTGCGCGGGATCGTGCGGTCGTCGAAGAACAGCGCATTCGAGCCGCTGTCGATGTAGCTGTTCGGATACGCGTTCGCGCCGATCTGGGTCGAGAAGTACAGATACGTCGGGCTGACCGGATTGGCGTCGACGTGAATCAGGTTCGCCGACGGCGCGATCTGGTTGTTCGCCTGCGTCCCGATGCCGAACACCAGGCGCCCCTTCGCCACGCCGGTGCCGAGCGCGGGCAGCGCCGGCAGGATGATGATCGTGCCGTTGTTGTCGACCGCGAAGTGCGCCACCGGATTCTGCACTTGCCGATCGACCGGCATCGGCGCCGGAACGCACGCCGTTGGCGACGGGCACGACCAGTACAACGCGTGCCCGCCGGCGTAGGCGCCGTTCACGCAGGTCACGCCGCAGTCGTACGCGATCATGCCGACGCCGAGCACACCGTTGGCCTGCAGCGCGGGGGCCGAATTCATCAGCTCGCCGTTGGCGGCCGCCACGCAGTCGGCCGGAGCGGCGATCGCGGGCGTGGTCGAATCATCGATGATCTGGACCGGCAGCGCCGCAGCCGACTCGCCGCCGATGCTCACATCGGCCAGCGCCAGCGTTCCCCACACCGCGCCCAGCACGAACGGATAGCACTCGGCGCCGATGCCCGCCGGCGTGCCGGCCGCCGCGTCCGCGGGCGCGTCGATCGCCGTCAGCGCGAGCGGCGCGACCGCGCTCTTCAGCACGCGCAGTCCGATCGACCCAGTGTCGAGGAATACGTGGTCAATGGTCGCGCACTGCGTGGTCGAGCCCGGCGCGCACACAGTCACGGTCACATAGGGAACGTTGGTGACGCCGAGCGAAAAGGCCTTCGCGGGTCCGCTGTCGACCACGATCTCGGTCGTGTTCGGTCCCGTCGGCGCATCGGCCGTGACGACCGACACGGCCGGGACGTTCGACAGCCCCGGCCCGGAGATCGTCGTCACCGTCGAATCGCCGCCGCATCCGCTTTGCAGCACGCATGCGATCGCGATGGCACCGGCGAGCAAGAGCCGCCGACCGCGCAACGGAAACAGCACGGCGCTACCTGAGCTCATTGACATCGACGCCCGCCGGCACCAGCGACGGCGCATAGGCCCGGCCGACGAAAGCGTTCAGGTGCGACGTGGAATTCACCACGAGGTCCTGCCGGCGCAGCACGAGGCTGCGCTTGATTCCGGGCCGCTGCGCCGCCACGCGCGAGGCGGCCGCGTAATCGGCGGCGCGCTGGCCCAGCAGCGGTTGCAGCGCCGGCTTGAAGCGCGTGCTCCACGCCACGGCAAACACGGTGCCGTCGGCGGCGGCGTATTCGCGGATCGAACCGCCGTCGGCCAACTGGATCTCGTGCACCTGGTAGAGCGGCGCCGGCACCGTCCGCAGCCTGCCGCCGAAGCGCGCGAAGTCCTCGCGCACCGTCGCCATGCCGCCTCCGAGCGCGGCCTGCGCCGCGGATATGTGCGCCAGGACCAGCAGCAGCGCGATCCTGATCATGGAATCACCTCGTCGATGATCACGTTGACGTCGCGGTTGCCGATTCGCACCACGCCGCTCCTGCCCTGCAGGTCGCCCGCGCGCGGCATGGCGTCGCCGCTCTTCGACACCCGCGCCACGACCACCGCCTGATCCAGCTTCGACAGCGGCGCGTCGGGCGTCATCGAATTCGAATCGTCGAGCGTGAACGCCAACGGCAGGTCGCGTACGCGCGCGCGCCGGATCGCCACCGGGACGCGCGAGCCCTGCGCCGGGCGCGCGTAAATGAACACGGCGTCGTCCGGCTGCACGCGTGCACGCAGCGCCTCGGCGATCGACACGCGGCCGCCGATCTCGCGGCCGGCTGCGGGCGACGCGGCCTCGCTCGACTGGCCACCGCCCTGCTGGCGTGCCTGCGCTTCCGCGATGTCGCTGTCGAGCAGCCGGGTGAAATTCGGCTCGGTCGAACTGGCCTTCGCCTTCTGCCAGAAGCCGATCGCTTCCGCGTAGTTGCCGCGATCGAACGCCTCGGTGCCTGCGAGCGCAAGCGCCTTGCTGTTCTTCGGATCGAGCGCCAATGCGCTCTTGACGAGCTTCAGCGGCTCACCGGCGAGCGACCGGCCGTTGGCGACCGCGAGCGCGTCGGCGTAGTCGGCCAGCACCTGCGCGTCCTTCGGCATCAGCTGCGCCAGCTTGGCGAACGCGTCGGCGGCCTCGCGCGCCTTGCCCAGCATCTCGTAGGAGTGCGCGAGCATCGCCAGCGCCTGCGTGTCCTTCGGATCCTGCTTCAGGCGCGCGCTGGTCTGATCGATCATCCGTTGCAACTGTTCGTTGGACAGCACGAGCCGCCCCGATCCCTGCTCCGCCGGCGGCGCGCTGCCTGCCGTGTCGGCGTCGGCCGCGCGCGTCGGCGAGCGTGCCGGCAGAAGCGTCCAGATCGCTGCGCCGACCGCCGCGACCACCAGGCCGCCCACCAACGCCCACAGCAGCCGCGACCGCGCAGGCAGGCGCGGCCCGGGCGCGGCCGGCTGCACGGCGGTATCGTCCGGGCGGACCTCCGATACCTCGGCGGGTTCGACCGGACGCCGCGGCAGACGCGGGCGCATCATGCGCGCCAGCAACGCGACTCCGCCCGCCAGTGCCAGCAGCAGAAGCAGCGCGACGATCCCCTGCAAGGAATTCCGGCTGAAGTCCAACGGCCTTATCTCCTGCCGGTGCCGCGGTTCACAAGACTCGACATCGCGCGGTCAGTACACGCCGTACCGATAGCCGAGATAGAAGAAGACCGAATTGGTCCTGTCATGGTTCAACGGCCCATCGGTCGTCGAGCGCTCGAAGATCGATTCCCCCAGCAGACTGGCCCGCTCCGTCAGCCGGTACGACAGCCGCACGGACGGCGTCCAGCGCACGAGCCGCGTTCCCTGGTCGTCGTGCTGCAGGTAGTACCGAATCGACGGTTCCAGCGTGATCTGGTTGCCACGCAGACCGGTCAGGTTGTTGTACGCGATCTGCCCGCCGTGGAAGAAGGGCGACGTGATGTAGCTGAGGTTGAAGCCGTTGATGTCCCGCGGCGAATACAGATTCGAGCCCGTGAACTGCAGCGAATAGGTGAACTGCGCGCCCGTGGCCGGCGTGGCGGTGAAATTGCCGACCGCCGGCAGCGCGCCGACTTCGCTGTAGCGCACGTCACCGGAGAACTGCCAGCGTTCGGCGATCGGTCGCGACACGCTGAACAGCGCCTGCCGCGCGTCCGCGGTGGTCGCCAGCGCCGCGTCGCGCACCTGCGCCAGCGTCTGCATCTGCAGCAGAGTCTTCAGCGACGTCGCGCCGGTGCTGATCAGCGCGTTGGTCAGTTCCAGCGACGGCGCCTTGCGCTGGTCGACCAGCAGCGTGATCGCGGTCTGCCCCGGCGCCAGCAACGAGGCCTGCAGCGACGCGGCATTGAGCTTGCGGAAGTTGGTGTCGTAGTCGAGCAGCGAGTACCCCGACAGGACCGCGCCCGAATACCGCACCTCGGTGCCGAGTGCGCGCCGGTTGGTGATGCCCTGGCTGGTCTGGTCGATCAGGTAGATGTCGCCGCTCCAGCGCTCGAACAGCGTCGTCGCTTCGAGCATCGCCGCGTACAACCGCTCCGACGGCGTCGAGACGAGCTGATTCGCAGGCTGGCCGCCCATCACGTCGAGTACCAGCCCCGGCCGCACCGGGTAGGCCATCGAGACGCCGTCGAACAGGCCCAGCAGTCCGCCGCTGACCGCGGATTGGCGACCGGCGCGGATTGCGAATCCGTTGTCGGTGCGACGATAGTCGGCGTACGCAGCGCTCAGCAGGCTCGAGTTGTGCGAACTGGCCTTCAGGTTGGTCGATCCGGTGCCGCGCAGCACGACGCGCGTCTCCGCGTTCTCGGAGTCGTAACGGCCCGCAAGGTCGGCACTGGTCACGATCGCCGATTGCGTGGTCCGGCTGAGCGTGGATTGATCGATGCCCGCCGCCAGGTTGACGAGCGACTGGCTCCGGGCGATGCCGCCGTAGTAGTACTGGCCGATGCTGCCCGTGATCCGGCGCGCCGGCGCCGGCCTGGCCGCGGCGGTCGCCGATGCACCGGGCGCAGCCGCCGGCGCTTCGGGCGCGAGCGCCGCGAGGCGCTGCGCCACGCGATCGGCGCCTTCGCCCTGCGGGAAGAGCTTCAGGTACAGCGAGTACTCGGTCCGCGCGCGATCGAGGTTCCCTGCTCGCTCCCAGGCCACGCCGATCAGTTCCTGCGCCTCCTGCGACTTGTCGTTCGGCGGCAGCAGCAGCAACTGGTTCAGCGCATCGATCGCCTCGTCGTACTTCTTCGCGGTCAGCGCCTGGCGCGCCTTCTTCATCAACTCGGTCGCGCGCTGCTCGACTTCGGGCAACGCCTGCGGGCGCGGAGGGGCCGGCTGCTCTGCCGGCGCCGCGGCAACCGGTGGCGTGGGTTGCGCGGGCGCAGTCGGCGCGCCGGGCGCCGCCGGCGCAGCCGGCTGCGCGGGCACGGCAGCGCCGCCCGCCTTCGCCTGTGCGGAAGCGGACTGCAGCACTTCCTCGCGACGCTTGGCGAGGTCGACGGTGCGGGCTTCGGGAAAGCGATCCAGCAGGGCCTGGCGGGCCGCCTCGGCCTCCTTTTCGGTCGCGAAGTACCCGAGCACCACCTCGAAGCTCGGCACGCCGTTGACGACCGAATCGATGTTCAGGACCTCGTAGTCCTGGAAGCGGCTCGGAATCGGCCGCACCTTGTCCTTGTCGCGCAGCGCGAGCGTCTGCAGGCTGACCCCATAGCGCTTCTCCGACGCCGGCGCGATCGGCGGCGCTGCCGCGGGCTTCGGCTGCGGCGCCTCGCGCGGCGGCGCCGCGGCCTGCGCGGGCTCCGCGAGCACGATGTCGATCGTGCGCGCCGTCGGTCCCTGCCGCACCTGCAGCGCGAGCTTCGAGCGAATCTGCACCGTCAACTGCTTCACCCTCTGGCTCGGAGCCGGCGCGTACGACACCATCACCTCGTTGGCCGGCGGCGGAACGCGCAGCAGCTTGGCCTCGAACGTCGTCTGCGACCGCAGCGATTCGTCGGCCGCGACGATCTCGAAATCGACGCGAAACAGGTCGGAGACCGTGACCGGCGACTGCTGCAGGAAGCGCACGTCGGCATTGAACACGATGCGCGCGATCTGGCGATTCCCCTCGGTCACCAGCCGCAGTTCGTCGATGGTCTGCGCGCGAACTGCGAGGCAGGCGCCGGCGAGCGCCAATAGAAGCAGGAACCTGGACACGGTGAATTGATTTGTTCTGGTGGTGACCGCGACGCGCGGCTGCGGATGGTCTACGGTCCCGGCACGACCGGTATCGGACGGATTCCCGGATTGGCCCGCATCTGACGCGGAATGATTTCGCCGTTGGTGACGTGGCAACTCGTGCACGACGTCTTGTCGGGCAGCGGACGATACGCGGGCGACAGATGGTTGTAGACGACCGGCACCCACGACACCGTGCGGTGGCACGTGTCGCACGACCGCGCTGTCACGAAGTGCGTCGCCGGCTTGCCCGGCGCCGCCTGACCGTTGTGGCACGCCATGCACTGCCCCGGCGCCACGCCCTGATGGCTGAACTGCGCCGGCTTCCATGTCGTCGACCGATGGCAGGTGTCGCACGAGACCCGCGTCGCGAGGTGCTTCACCGGCAGTCCCTGCGCCAGCTTGCCGTTGTGGCAGGTCAGGCACTGGCCTGGCGCCACACCGTTGTGGCTGAATACGCCGCTCGCAGCGGCGCGCGGATCGAGCGGCGTGCCGTCGGGCAGCAGGCGCGGCGAGGAGATCGTCGTGGCCGAGCGGATCACCGGACGTACGCGGGCGCGGGTGTTGAATTGGGTGAAGTCCCGGATGTGGCAGCCCGACCCCACGCAGTCCTGTCCGGCCTTGCGGCCCTCATGGCCGACCGGCCGCGTCACGATGCTGACGCCAAACCAGACATACGCCGGCGGCCCGCCTTCGTGGCAGGACATGCAGGTGGCAGTCGAAACCGCGTTGTGCGCCGCCGTGTTGCCCCTCATGTTCATGCCGGCGAAGGTCGTGAATCCCGTGGGCGAGTGGCACAGTTCGCACGCCGCGGTGCCCACCGGCACGTGCGTCTGCGCCGACGGCGCCGTTGGCGATCCGTTCGCCGCCAGCGGCATCGTCCTGGGCTGGTACGTCAGCGGCGGCGGCGACGTGCACGATGCCTGGGTCGAGCAGCCGGCGAAGGGACCGGCGCCCGCACCGGCGGTATGGCAGGTGCGGCAGCCGCTGCTGATGCCCGTGTGCAGCGTCGCCATGCTGGTCGTCAGTCCGGCGACCGAGAAGTCGCCGGCGGCGACGTGGCATGTCGAGCAGGTCAAGTTCGTCGGGATGTGACCGGTCGGCTTCGCGGCCCCGGTAAAGAAATCCGTTCCGCTGTGGCAGTCCGAGCAGTCCCCCGTGGCCGGATGCGCCGCATCGGCCACGTTGAAGGTGCCCGCCGCCGCCCGCGGCCGCGTGTGGAAGCCCGTGTACTGCGCGTTGGCCGTGACCACGGTGGGCGCGATCGGATAGGCACTCATCCCCATCCACACGTAGCTCGCCTCGTGGCACGCGTTGCAGCCGCCGCTGATGCCGCTGTGGATCT
>JAKORH010000169.1 GCA_029777935.1 Pseudomonadota bacterium | reverse complement strand
GGCGCCGCGCCCGTGGTGGCCGAGATCGCCAAGGAGCTCGGCATCCTGACCGTGGCTGTCGTGTCCAAGCCGTTCGAATTCGAAGGGCCGCGGCGCATGAAGGTCGCCGAGCAGGGGCTGAACGAACTCGAGGAGCGCGTGCATTCGCTGATCGTGATCCTGAACAACAAGCTCGAGGAGGTGCTGGGCGAGGACGCGAGCTTCGAGGAGTGCTTCCGCTCCGCCGACGACGTGCTGCACAACGCGTGCGCCGGGATCGCCGAAATCATCAACATCCCGGGCCTCGTCAACGTCGATTTCGAGGACGTGAAGACCGTGATGAGCGAGCACGGCAAGGCGATGATGGGCACGGCCACCTCCGAGGGGCTCGATCGAGCGCGCATCGCGGCCGAGCAGGCCGTGGCCAGCCCGCTGCTCGAGGGCGTTGACCTGTCGGGCGCGCGCGGCGTGCTGGTCAACATCACCGCCAGCAACTCGCTGCGGATGAAGGAGACGCGCGAGGTGATGAACACGATCCGGGCTTTCGCGGCCGAGGACGCGACCGTGATCTTCGGCACCGTGTGCGACGAATCGATGGGTGACAACCTGCGCGTGACCGTGGTCGCGACGGGGTTGGGCCGCACGTCGATGGCCAAGAAGCAGACGCCGTTCACCGTGGTCAAGACCGGCACCGACAACGCGCCGCTGGTCGTGCCGACCGTCGCGCGCGGCGAAGCGCACGCGGGCGACTACAGCCACCTGGACACGCCTGCGGTCTGGCGATCGCGTGAGAGCGCGCAGGCGCGCGTCACGGCGATGGAGGACGCGGGCCACGACCGGTTCGATATCCCGGCGTTCCTCAGGAAACAGGCGGACTAGGTTCGTGATCGGTCGTTCGTGATTCGAGATCCGTTGGGCCACGGATCACGGATCCTCGGTCACGATCTCCCGGTACGCATGCCACGTGGCGTGCCCGACCAGCGGCGCCGTGACTGCGAGTCCGATGAACAGCGTGGCGAAGCCGGCGCCGATCAGCACCACGATCAGCGCGGCCCATGCGGCGAGCGGTCCGGGATTGGCGAGCAGCGCGCGCACGCTGGTGAGCGCTGCCACGACAGTGTCGGTGCCGCGGTCGAGCATCATCGGCACCGACACTACGCCGATGGCGAACACGATCGCGGCAAACACGCCGCCGACCGCGAGCCAGGTCAGCACGAAGTCCCAATGCTCGACGCTGATGACCTGCGCGAGGAAGCCCGACAGCGTCGGCATGCCGCTCGCGAAGAACAGCGCAAAGGTCACCAGTGACGCGCGGGCCCAGATCAGCATCAGCACGGTCAGGACCAACGCGAACAGCGAGAACGCACCCAGGTTCGCGCGCCATGCAGTCAGCGTCGGGGCCAGCGTCGCGGTGCCGTCGCGCTCGACCCGCCGGCTGATGTCGTACAGCCCTGTGCACAGGAAGGGGCCGAGCAGCAGGAACCCGGCCGTCAGCGCCGACGCGTATTCGTACGCGTACCGGAACACGAAATGGATCGCCCAGCCCATCGCGGCAAAGGCGATGCCGTAGAACAGGCTTGCGGCGGGCGCCACGCGCAGGTCGGCCGCTCCCTTGCCCAGCCAGCGCAGCGGCGCCCTGAACGACACCGATCGCAGCGGCGGGAACGGGGAGGCGGGCGACGAAATCGGGGCTGGAGTCATCGGGGACCTCACGCGGGCGCGGGCATTCTGTCCGCGTTCACACCGGAAATCGAGCGCGCGAACGCGCGCCTTTAGAATCGACCGCCTATGCTGAAGCAACGAACGTTGAAATCGCGGGTGCGCACGGTCGGCATCGGAATGCACAGCGGCACCAAGGTCGAACTGGTGCTGCGGCCCGCGGCGGCCGACACCGGCATCGTGTTCCGGCGGGTCGACCTCGAGCCCGCGGTCGACATCCTGGTCAGCCCGGAGGCGATCGGCGACACGCGCATGGCGTCGACGCTCGTGCACGGCGGCGAGCGGGTGGCAACGATCGAGCACCTGATGAGCGCGCTCGCGGGCCTCGGGATCGACAACGTGTTCGTCGAAGTCGACGCACCCGAGGTGCCGATCATGGACGGCAGCGCAGCGAGCTTCGTCTTTCTGCTGCAGTCCGCCGGCATCGAGGAACTGAACGCGCCCAAGCGGTTCATCCGCGTCCGCCGGCCGATCGAGGTGCACGCCGCCGAGAAGTGGGCGCGGCTGGAACCGTACGACGGGTTCAGGCTGCGTTTCTCGATCGAATTCAATCACCCGGCGATCGACGCGACCGACCAGGACGTCGAAGTCGACTTCGCGCGCGATTCGTACATGACGGCGGTGGCGCGCGCGCGTACGTTCGGCTTCGTCAACGAAGTGGAGGCGCTGCGCGCCGCCGGCCTGGGCCTGGGCGGGAACTTCCAGAACGCCATCGTGATGGATGAATACCGTGTGCTGAACACGGATGGTCTGCGCTCCGGCGACGAATTCGCCAAGCACAAGATTCTCGATGCGATGGGCGACCTGTATGTGCTCGGCCGGCCGCTGATCGCGTCCTATGTCGCGCACAAGTCCGGTCACGCGCTGAACAATCAGTTGGTGCGCGCGTTGTTGGCCGATCAGGCCGCCTACGAGATCGTCACGTTCGAGGACGCCGCCCGGGCGCCGGCGGGACTGCTGCAGCCGATCCTGGCCTGATCGCGGGGCGCGGTGCCGTACCTGCGTGCAGCGTTGGTCATCTTCGCGATCGCGGTGATCGCGTGCGTGGCGCTCTACTTTCTGCGCGGAGACCGTAAGTACCTGCGCTGGGCGGGGCGGCTGTTCGCGGTCGGGCTTGGCGCAGCGGTCTTCTTCTTTGCGATGCTGCTGATCGAGCGCTTCACCTGACCCGGCGCAAGCCCCGCGCCAGCCGCTCCACCGCATCGCGCAGCGGCGACGGCCGCAGGGTTCGCGCGAGCCTGTCGGCCATTTGCAGCGCCGCCGCGGCCGACGGCCGACGCTGCGCTGATTCCGTCCGATCGGATGCCCCCCCGGATATGGGCTCGGCCATGGAGCCGGGTTGAACACGAATCCGGATTTCGCTAAGGTTCAACCCGCGTTCCTGAATAACCGCGAGCAGCCGGGGAAGTGCTTGGCGAAGTTTGGCGGCTTGCGCGGCGGACGAAGCAAAAACGAGAAGTACGTGCTCCCTGATCTGGCATTGGAAGGTCGGGGACTGGCCGGGGGGGATCGAGGATTCGCCCAGCGCCGCCTTGATCAGGCGGCTTGCCAGTTCTGCGCGTTCGCAGCGCGTGATCAGCGCGGCAGCGGGAGTTTCGGCCAGGGCCTCGACCAGGGTTTTGCCGGGATGCATCGGAAAGTCAAGAAGCAAGCTGAGGCGAGTCTGGCGCGAATTATCCGCGCGCGGCAGAGCGCCGGTGCTGGAGGTTGACTGTGCAGATCATTGTCCTCGATCGACGCCTGGCGCGAGCCGTCACGCTGACGCTGACGCCGCGGATCCTCTGGCTGGCAGCGGCGGCGCTGTTGCTGATGTTCCTGTTCTCGGTGACTGGCCTCTATGTCGCGACGTTCAAGGCCGTCAGCGAGTTGCGCATTCCGTATCTGCACGATTTCGCCTCGCGCATGATGCGCGACGAGGTCGAGCGCAACGAGCAATTCATGCGCGACAACGTATCCGCGATGGCGCGCAAGCTTGGCGAGATGCAGGCGCAACTGATGCGGCTCGACGCGCTCGGCGAGCGGGTATCGCGTCTGGCCGGGATCCGTCCCGAGGAGTTCAACTTCCGCGAACTGCCCGGCCGTGGCGGCGCCGAGGTCGAGGGACGGCAAATGACGATGGACGAATTGAAGACCGAGCTCGATCGCGTGGCGCGCGGCGTGGAGCGCCGGGCGGATTACATGGACGTGGTCGAATCGGAGCTCATGTCGGCGCGTGTGCGCCGCACGTTGCTGCCCGAGAACACGCCCGTTCCCGCCGGGTTCGTCGGCTCCGGCTACGGCATGCGGACCGACCCTTTCACCGGCCAGCTGACGATGCACGCCGGGCTGGATTTCGCGGCCCCGGTCGGAACGCCGATCCTGGCGGCCGCCGGCGGCGTCGTGGTCAACGCCGAGTACCACCCGATGTTCGGCAACGAGGTCACGGTCGACCACGGCAATCACCTGAGCACGCTTTACGCGCACGCGAGCCGCATTCTCGTGAAGCCGGGCGACATCGTGCGCAAGGGGCAGAAGATCGCGGAAGTCGGTACGACCGGGCGCTCAACCGGTCCGCATGTGCATTTCGAAGTCCACGTCAACGGCGCACCGCAGAATCCCGCGCGTTTCCTCGCCGGCCAGGCGAAGGATTCGCCGTTCGCGCAGCTTGGCGGCTCGCTGAGAGTCGCCCGGTAGCGCCGCGGCCGCGGGCCGCGCCCGGGCCCGTGAGATAATCCGACGCTTCGCGTCAGTGTCCGGCGCCCGCGCCGCGCGGCGCGCTGCGCCGGCGCCGTCCGGACCTGCTTCCCATCCTGATGATCTCTGGCATCCTCACCAAGATATTCGGCAGCCGCAATCAACGCCTGCTCAAGCAGTATCAGCGC
>JAKORH010000168.1 GCA_029777935.1 Pseudomonadota bacterium | reverse complement strand
CTGTGGGGCTACGAGCGCATTGCGGCGCATCCGCCGCGCGCGCGCGCGGTGATGCGCGCCGCGCGCGAAGATCGGCGTTCGCCGCATGCGCTTCGGAGCGAACTGGCGCAGGCCGGTTATCAGGAACTCGTGAACTTCTCGTTCGTCGATCCTGCGTGGGAGAGCGACTTGTGCGGCAATGCGGATCCGATCCGCGTGATCAACCCGATCGCCGCGCAGTACGCGGTGATGCGCTCGTCGCTGCTCGGTGGTCTGGTCGCGGCGCTGAAGTACAACCTGAATCGCAAGGCCAGTCGTGTCCGCATCTTCGAACTGGGCCGCGTGTTCCTGCGTGCGCCTGCCGCGGCGGACGGCCCGCTCGCAGTCGCGGGCACGCAGCAGCCGTTGCATATCGGGGGACTGGCCTACGGCCTTGCCGTGGACGAACAATGGGGCGAGCGCAAGCGCGAGATCGATTTGTTCGACGTGAAGGGCGATGTGGAGCGGCTGATCGGCAACGATTCAGCGCGCTTCGTCGCGTTCACGCATCCGGCGCTGCATCCGGGCCGCGCGGCGCGCATCGAACTGGACGGCAGCGCGATCGGCTGGATCGGCGAACTGCATCCGCGCTGGCAGCAGAAGCACGAATTGCCGAAAGCACCGATCGTCTTCGAACTCGACGTCGAACCGTTGCTGGCCGCACGCGTGCCGACGGCGCAGCCCGTGCCGCGCTTCCCTGCCGTCGTTCGCGACCTCGCGTTGATCGTGGACGAGCACGTCACCGCGCAGCGGATCCAGGATGAGGTGCGTGAACTCGTCCGGACGGATGAGCGTCTTTCGTCGCTGCGCGAATTCCGTTTGTTCGACCTTTACCGAGCGGTCGGCGACGATTCAAGCAAAGTCGCGGGAGTAGGCGCTAACGCGTTGTTAAATAAAGAGAAAAGTCTTGCGTTCCGGATGGTTCTGCAAGATACTGACCGCACCATGAGCGATGCTGACGTGGATGCGGCGATAGCCGTCGTGATCGAAGGCCTGACCGCCCGCGTCGGCGCCCGGCTCCGAAAATGAACGACATGCACAACGATTCGGATCTGACCGCATTCAAGTATGCCGAGGTTCCGACTTCGACCGCGGCTGCCGGCGAGCGCACCGGCCGCACGATCACCAAGGCGGAACTGGCCGACGCCCTGTTCGAAAGGCTCGGGCTGAACAAGCGCGAGGCGAAGGACATGGTCGACGCGTTCTTCGACGAGATCCGGGCCGCGCTGGAGCGCGGCGAGTCGGTGAAGCTTTCCGGTTTCGGCAATTTCCAGCTGCGCGACAAGCCACAGCGACCGGGTCGCAATCCGAAGACCGGCGAGGAAATTGCGATCACCGCGCGCCGCGTCGTCACGTTTCATCCCAGCCAGAAGTTGAAGGCGGCGGTCTCCGACGCCAGCGACGGCCGCTAGGGCGCGGCCGGCAGCCGGGGAACGGATCCGTAATTCATGCAGCGGAGCGACAGCAACCATCGCTCGGGCGGCGCGCTGCCGGCCATTCCGGCCAAGCGGTACTTCACGATCGGCGAGGTCAGCGAATTGTGCGGCGTGAAGCCGCACGTTCTGCGCTACTGGGAACAGGAGTTCACGCAGTTGAAGCCGATCAAGCGGCGCGGCAATCGCCGCTATTACCAGCACCACGAAGTTCTGCTGGTACGCCGGATCCGCGAACTGCTGTACGAACAGGGGTTCACGATCAGCGGCGCGCGCAATCGCCTCGACGAAGGCGGTCGCGGCGGGCGCGGCAATGGCGGCGAGAACCCCGCCCCATCCGCGACGCCAAACCTCGCGCAGATCCGTAGCGAGCTGGAATCGATTCGCGCGTTGCTGCGGCGTGACTGAGCAAGTGCGCGTGTACAATGCCGCGCGTTCGGGGCGTAGCGCAGCCTGGTAGCGCACTTGCATGGGGTGCAAGGGGTCGCGAGTTCGAATCCCGCCGCCCCGACCAAGCACCACGAATAGGGCCGGTCTGCGCTGAGCGCACACCGGCCATTTCTTTATGCGGATTCTCGTTACGAACGACGACGGCTATCTGGCGCCGGGGCTGGCAGCGCTGGTGGAAGCCGTGCGACCGTTCGGCGAGGTCAGCGTCGTGGCGCCCGAGCAGAATCACAGCGGCGCCAGCAACTCGCTGACTCTGTCGCGGCCGCTGTCGGTGCAGCGCGCGCCCAACGGTTTCTTCTACGTCAATGGCACGCCGACCGATTGCGTGCACATCGCGCTCACGGGCCTGCTCGAGCAGCGGCCCGATCTCGTCGTCTCCGGCATCAACAACGGCCAGAACATGGGCGACGACACGATCTACTCGGGCACGGTCGCAGCCGCGATGGAAGGGTTTCTGTTCGGCGTGCCGTCGATCGCCTTCTCGCTGATCCAGAGGGGCTACGAGCATCTGGACAGCGCACGGGGAATCGCCGCCCAGATCGTCGCACTGTGGTGCTCGAATCCGCTGCCGGCGCCGACGCTGCTGAACGTCAACATACCGAATCTTCCGCGCGCCGCCATCCGCGGCAGCCGCTGCACGCGCCTCGGCAAGCGCCATCCTTCCGAAGCGGTGATCCGCGCGCAGAATCCATACGGCGACACGATCTACTGGATCGGCCCCGCCGGCAGCGCGCGCGATGCGGGCCCGGATACCGACTTCTACGCCACCGGCCAGGGTTACGTGTCGATCACGCCGCTGCAGATCGATCTGACCCACACCGAACAGCTGCCACAGGTCGCGGCATGGCTTCAGCGCAGTCACCCCTGAAGCCGCCGCCGACGTTGTCTCCCAATCCGGGGCTCGCTTCCGAGCGCGTGCGCGCGCGCATGGTCGAGCGCCTGCGCCGGCAAGGCATCGCCGATCGGCATGTGCTGGACGCAATGGACTGGGTACCGCGGCATCAATTCGTCGATCCCGCGCTGGCGAGCCGCGCCTACGAGGACACGGCGCTCCCGATCGGTCACGGCCAGACGATCTCGCGACCGTACAGTGTTGCGCGCATTGCCGAACTGGCGCTCGAGGTACTCGCGCAAGCGAAGAGCGCGAAGGTGCTCGAGATCGGCACCGGTTGCGGCTATGCGTCGGCGGTGCTGGCGCGGCTGGTCGGCACCGTGATCTCGGTCGAGCGCGTGCGGCCTCTGCACGAGCTGGCGCGACGGAACCTCAGGACGCTTCGATTGCCGAATGTGCGGCTGGTGTTCGGCGATGGCGTCGATGGCATCGCCTCCGAGGCTCCGTTCGATGCGATCGTCGCCGCGGCCGCCGGCGAGAACATTCCGTCCGCGTGGATCGAGCAGTTGAGGCCCGGCGGCCGCATCGTCGCTCCCGTCGTGAACGCGAGCGGCGACGCGCAATCGTTGAAGGTCCTGACTAAGGATGCGGCGGGCCGCATGACGCAGAGGTCCGTGCAGGCGGCGCGCTTCGTTCAATTACGATCGGGAACACGATGAGCAGAACGGCAATGCGAACGAAGATGCCGCGATTCACGGCCTGGCGCGCAGCATCGGCGGCCGCGGCGGCACTGCTGCTGGCGGCGTGCACGACCATGGGCGTGCGCGAGGCGCCGATCGTGGAGCGCCCGCCGCCGGCGAGCACGGCCGCCGGCGAAGCGGCCGCGCCGGCACCGGTGCCGCGCGAGGCGCGCGAGGGCATCTACGTCGTGCAAAGGGGCGACACCCTGCGCAGCATCGCCGAGTCGTTCGGGCGCGACCCGCGCGACATCGCGCGCTGGAACAACATCGACGATCCGAACAAGCTGACGATCGGCCAGGAACTGCGGGTGGCGCCGCCGCCCGAAGCTGCGGTCGCTGCGCCGGTCGCGCCGGCCACGGGTGCGCAGGCGCGGCCGTTGACGCCGTCGGCGCCGGGCGCGGCGCCATCGACGGAAGCCCCCGCCGTGCCGGCAGTGCCGCCGGCACCGCCCGCCGTGGCGCCGTCCAACGCGCTGACGTGGTCGTGGCCGCTCGCGGGCAAGGTGATCGAGAAGTTCGACGAAAGGCGCAACAAAGGGATCGACATCGCAGCCCGTGAAGGCGATCCGGTGCTGGCTGCATGCGACGGCAGCGTCGTCTACAGCGGCAGCGGGCTGCGCGGCTACGGCAATCTGGTCATCGTCAAGCACAACGACGAGTTCATCTCGGCCTACGCGCACAATCGGCAGATCCTGGTCAAGCAGGGGCAGGCGGTCAAGCGCGGACAGCGGATCGCCGAGGCAGGAAAGAGCGACGCGACGACGCCCAAGCTGCACTTCGAAATCCGCCGCGCGGGTAAGCCGGTCGATCCGCTGCAGTACCTGCCGCCGCGGTGACGCGCGTGACACCCACGCTGGTGTTCGATCTCGAAACGGTTCCGGATGTCGGCGGGCTGCGGCGGCTGCGTCCGCAGTGGAAGGATCTGCCCGACGCCGAGATCGTGGCACAGGCGTTCGCCGAGCGGCGCGAGAAGAGCGGCAATGACTTCTTGCCGCATCATCTGCACCGCGTGGTGGCAGTCGGCTGCGCGTTCCGCGACGAACAGGGCTTTCGCGTGCGGTGCCTCGGCGCGGAAGGCGACGAGGAGCCGAAGCTGATCGCGGACTTCTTCAAGCTGATCGACCGCTATACCCCGCAACTGGTGAGCTGGAACGGCGGTGGCTTCGATCTTCCGGTCCTGCATTACCGCGGCCTGATCCACGGCGTGGTGGCGGCGCGCTACTGGGAGCTGGGCGAAGAGGACCGCGACTTCAGGTGGAACAACTACATCAGCCGCTATCACACGCGCCACCTCGACCTGATGGATCTGCTGGCGCTGTATCAGCCGCGCGCGAGCGCGCCGCTCGATGATCTGGCGAAGCTGGCGGGATTCGCGGGCAAGCTCGGCATGGACGGCGCGAAGGTGTGGGACGCGTATTGCGCCGGGCGGCTGCGCGACATCCGCAGCTACTGCGAGACGGACGTCGTCAACACCTATCTTGTCTATTGCCGCTTCCAGAAGATGCGCGGCGTGCTGACGGCTGCCGCGTATCGCGCCGAACTCGACCTGGTCCGAGCGGCGCTGCGCGACGCGGCCGCGCCGCACTGGAACGAGTATCTTGCCGCCTGGCCGGCGCATTGATGCACGAGCGCTTCACGGTCGAGATCGAATCGCTCGATCTGGAAGGACGCGGCGTGGCGCGCCGCGCGGGCAAGGTGGTGTTCGTCGACGGCGCGCTGCCGGGCGAACGCGTCGAAGCCGAAATCCGGCACAGCAGGCCGCGTTTCGACACCGCGCGTGTGCTGCGTATCGAACGCGAGAGCGCGCTGCGCGTCGCTCCGCGCTGCCCGCATTTCGGGCTGCACGCGGGAGCGTGCGGCGGCTGTTCGATGCAACACCTGGAGTCGCGCGCGCAGGTGGCCCTGAAGCAGCGTGCCCTGGAGGACGCGCTGTGGCACCTGGCACGCGTGAAGCCGGCGACGATGCTGCGGCCGATCGTCGGCCCGCTGTGGAACTATCGACATCGCGCCCGGCTCTCGGTCCGCTTCGTTCGCAGCAAGGGCGGCGCGCTGGTCGGCTTTCACGAAACCGCGCGCAGCTTCGTGGCGGACATGACGAGCTGCGAAGTGCTGCCGGCGCGCGTCGCCGCGCTGATCGTGCCGCTGCGGGAACTGGTCGGCGCGCTCTCGCTGCGCGAGCGCTTGCCGCAGATCGAGGTCGCGGTCGGCGCGCCGGAGGGCGACCCCGCGATCGTGCTGGTCCTGCGCGTGCTGCAGCCGCCGACGGAAGAGGACCTGGAACGACTGCGCGCGTTCAGCGCGCGGCATCACGTGGCGCTCTGGCTGCAGCCGGGCGGCGCCGCGACCGCGGCTCCGCTCGGCGCCGGCGATGCCGTGCCGCTGCTGCTCTCGCTGCCGGAGTTCGGCGTGACCATTCCTTTCGCACCGACCGATTTCACGCAGGTGAATCACCGCGTCAACGAAGTCCTGGTGCGACGCGCGCTGCGGCTGCTCGACGCAGCACCGACCGATCGCGTGGTCGATTTCTTCAGCGGACTCGGCAACTTCACGTTGCCGCTCGCCACGCGCGTCGCGCGTGTGCTCGGACTCGAAGGCCACGAAGGGCTGGTGCGGCGCGCGCGCGAGGCGGCGCGGACCAACGGACTGGCGCATGCCGCTCAGTTCGAGGCGCGCAACCTGTTCGAGTGGAGCGATCTGGACTGGTCCGATGCGAATCGGCAGCTTGGCGGCATCGATCGCGTGCTGGTCGATCCGCCGCGCGAGGGCGCGCTCGCGATCGCGCGCGTGCTGGCAGCGACGTCGCACCGGCCGCGCAGGATCGTGTACGTCTCGTGCAATCCGGCCACGCTGGCACGCGATGCCGCGATCCTCGTGCACGAAGGTTCATGGCACCTGCGTGCCGCCGGCGTGGTCAACATGTTCCCCCACACGTCGCACGTCGAATCCGTGGCGGTGTTCGAGCCGGCACCGTGATAACATTTCGCGTTCAACTGATCTCGTAACGCCTTCATTTATCGAAGGTTTTCCGAAGGCAGCCCATCCGTCACCGCACGCACGAGCAAATCACATGGCCGTCGAAAGAACCCTGTCCATCATCAAACCCGATGCCGTCGCCAAGAACGCGATCGGCCAGATCCTCGCGCGCTTCGAAGCTGCAGGGCTGAAGATCGTCGCCGCGCGCATGATGCATCTGTCGCGCCGCGACGCCGAAGCGTTCTACGCCGTGCATCGCGAGCGGCCGTTCTTCAAGGATCTGGTCGACTTCATGGTTTCCGGGCCGATCATGGTGCAGGTGCTCGAGGGCGAGAACGCGATCGCCCGCAACCGCGAACTGATGGGCGCGACCGATCCGAAGAAGGCGGCGAAGGGCACGATCCGCGCCGATTTCGCCGCCAGCATCGACGCCAACGCGGTGCACGGCTCCGACGGACCCGAAACCGCCCGCGTCGAAGTCGCCTTCTTCTTTCCGGCGCAGAGCATCCACTCGCGCTGATCGAAGCGAATCGCAGCATGGATCGCGTCAATCTGCTCGGGCTCGATGCGGAGCGGCTGAAGCAGTTCGTCGAGGACATCGACGAGAAGCCGTTTCGCGCGCGCCAGCTCGAGCGCTGGGTGCACCGGCGTGGCGCCGCGAGCTTCGCTGCGATGACCGATCTGGCGAAGTCGCTGCGCGCGAAGCTCGACGAGCGCGCGTGCGTGGCTGCGCCCCCGGTGGTGCGCGATGCGACGTCGGCCGACGGCACGCGCAAGTGGCTGCTCGACGTGGGCGGCGGCAACGCGGTCGAAAGCGTGTTCATTCCGGAGGATGACCGCGGCACGCTGTGCGTGTCGACCCAGGCCGGCTGCGCGATGAACTGCGCCTTCTGCTCGACCGGCCGGCAGGGATTCAACCGCAACCTGACGACGGCGGAGATCGTCGGCCAGTTGTGGCTGGCCGAGCACGCGCTGCGTGCCGTCGGCGGCATCACCGCCGAGCACGAGCGCGTGATCAGCAACGTCGTGCTGATGGGGATGGGCGAGCCGCTGCAGAACCTCGACGCCGTGGTGCCCGCGCTGAAGCTGATGCTCGACGACGATGCCTACGGACTGTCGCGGCGGCGGGTCACCGTGTCGACGTCGGGCCTGGTGCGGCAGATCGACAAGCTGGCCGACCGCTGTCCGGTCGCGCTCGCGGTATCGCTGCACGCGCCGAACGACGCGTTGCGCGACCAGCTCGTGCCGGTCAACCGCAAGCATCCGCTGCGCGAGCTGATGGCCGCGTGCCGCCGTTACCTGCGCGCCGCGCCGCGCGACTTCATCACATTCGAGTACGTGCTGCTGGCCGGCGTCAACGACGCCGACGCGCACGCGCGCGAACTGGTCGCACTGGTCGCCGACGTGCCGTGCAAGTTCAACCTGATCCCGTTCAATCCGTTTCCGCATTCCGGTTTCGTGCGTTCGTCGCCGGAGCGGATGCGCGCGTTCGCGCAGGTCCTGACCGATGCCGGGATCGTCACCACGATCCGCAAGACGCGCGGCGACGACATCGACGCCGCCTGCGGTCAGCTTGCCGGCGAAGTGCTCGACCGCACGCGGCTGACGGAACGCCGCGCCGGCCTGCCGCCGGTGATCGCCGCATGAAGTGCCGCTTGCACCACGTGCTCGTCGTCCTCGCCGCGCTGGCCGGTGGGTGGCTGTCGGCCGCGTGCACGACCACGACCACGATCAACGGCGTTCCGGTCGCCGACGCGGGCCAGGCCGCGCCGCAGCCGGAGGCGGATCCGCGCCGGCGCGCGGACATCCGCCTGCAGCTGGCGGGTGGCTATTACCAGCGGGGCCAGCTGTCGGTCGCGCTGGAGGAAACGCGGCACGCTCTTTCGATCGACCCCGGCTATGCGCTCGCGCATTCCATGATGGGTCTGATCTATCTCGATCTGGGCGATCGCCGCGAGGCCGAGGCGAGCTACGCCCAGGCGCTGCGGCTCGATCCCGACAATCCGGAGATCCTGAACAACCACGGCTGGTTCCTGTGCCAGACCGGGCGCGAGCGCGAGTCGATCGCGTACTTCGACCGGGCCGCCGCCAACCGCTTGTACCGCACGCCGGCGCTCGCGCTGCGCAACGCCGGCGTGTGCATGCTGCGCGTGAAGGACACCGACGCGGCCGAACGTTACCTGCGGCGATCGTTCGAGGTCGACGCCTCCGGTGCCGTCACGAAGTTCGAGCTTGCTCGGCTGTATCTCGGCAAGCGGGAGCCCGACCGCGCGCGCTTCTACTACGGTCTGATCGACCAGGGATCGAACCCGCCGGCGCCGCTGCTGTGGCTCGGCGTGCGCATCGCGCGCGCGAACGCTGACGTGCGCCAGGAGCGGCAGCTCGCCGACGAACTTCGCCGCCGCTATCCGAACTCGCCCGAGGCCGCGGCGCTGGCCCGCGGTGCGTTCGATGAGTGAAGCGGCCGCGACGCCCGAGCGCGAGCCGACAGTCGAGCCGACCGGACCTTCGTTCGGCCGGCAACTGACGAACGCGCGCGAGGCGCTGTCGTTGTCGGTCAACGACATCGCGGCGCGGCTGCGCCTGAACCCGAAGCAGGTGATGGCGATCGAGCGCGAGGACCTGGCCGCCTTGCCGGAGCCGGCCTTCATCCGCGGCTTCGTACGCAACTACGCGAAGGAAGTGCGGATCGACCCGGTTCCGCTGCTCGACTCGCTGAACCGGCTGCTGGAACCTGCTGCCGCGGCAGTGCCGTCGCCGGTTCAGCCGACGCTGCTGCGCACGGGCGGCGGCGAGCGCGTGTCGCGCAACGTCGTCATCATCGGAGCGATCGGTGCACTGGTGCTGTTCGCGGTGATCGGCTGGATCGCCAGCCCGCGCTCACGGCACACCGAGCCCGCGGCTGCCAAACCAGACAGCGTGTCGGTGTCGCCGGCCGCGCCTGGCCCGGCGAGCAGCGCGGTCGCGAGCCCGGCGCCGGCGGAGGCCGCGCCGCCGGTCGAACCGGGCACATTGCGGTTCGCCTTCAATGGGCTGTCATGGGTCGAAGTAACGCAACAGGACGGCAGGGTGCTGCTGTCGCAGAACAACCCGGCCGGATCCGAGCAGATCGTGCACGGCCGCCCTCCGTATTGGATCGTGATCGGCAACGCGCCGGCGGTTGCGCTCGAATACGACGGCAAGCCCGTCGACCTGACGCCGGTGATCAGTGCCGGCAACGTCGCTCGGCTGACTCTGCAGTGAGACGCCGCACGTGAATCCACCGTTCGAACTGCTGGACTGCCTGCCTACGCAAGCCGCGCCGGCGCCGCGGCGCCCAACCAGGCAGGTGCGCGTGCGCTGGGGCGAACGAGTGGAGAAGATTGGCGGCGGCGCACCGGTGATGGTGCAGTCCATGACCAACACCGATACCGCCGACGCGATTGCCACCGCGATCCAGGTCAAGGAACTGGCGCAGGCCGGCTCGGAGGTCGTTCGCATCACGGTCAATTCGCCGCAAGCGGCGGCCGCGGTGCCCGCGATCCGCGAACAACTCGATCGCATGGGCATCGACGTGCCACTGGTGGGCGACTTTCACTACAACGGCCACAAGCTGCTCGCCGAGTTTCCCGGCTGCGCTCAGGCGCTGTCGGCATACCGGATCAACCCGGGCAACGTCGGCCGCGGCGCCAGGCGCGAGGACAACTTCGCGCGCATGATCGAGGTCGCGTGCCGGCTCGAGAAGCCCATCCGCATCGGCGTGAACTGGGGTTCGCTCGACCAGGAACTGCTGGCGCGGATGATGGACGAAAATTCCGCGCGCCAAGACTCGTTGGACGCGGGTGCGGTGCTGCGCGAGGCGCTGGTCCGCTCCGCGATCGAGAACGCGCAGCGCGCGGAGGAACTTGGCCTCGGCGGCGACATGATCGTGCTGTCAGCCAAGGTGAGCGGCGTGCAGGACCTGATCGCCGTGTACCGCGAACTTTCGCGCCGCTGCGATTACCCGCTGCATCTCGGCCTCACCGAAGCGGGCATGGGCAGCAAGGGCATCGTGGCATCGACCGCGGCGCTCGCGGTGCTGCTGCAGGAGGGCATCGGCGACACGATCCGGGTGTCGCTGACTCCGGCTCCGGGCGAGCCGCGCACGAAGGAAGTCGAGGTCGCGCAGCAGATCCTGCAGACGCTGGGGCTGCGTGCGTTCTCTCCGCTGGTGATCGCGTGCCCCGGCTGCGGCCGCACCACGAGCACGTTCTTCCAGGAACTGGCGCAGAAGATCCAGGACTGGCTGCGCGAGCGGATGCCCGAGTGGCGCGCGCGCTGTCCGGGCGTGGAGTCGATGAATGTCGCGGTCATGGGTTGCGTCGTCAACGGACCGGGCGAGAGCAAGCACGCCAACATCGGCATCTCGCTGCCGGGGTCCGGCGAGGCGCCCGTCGCGCCGGTGTTCGTCGACGGCGTGCGGACCGTGACCCTGAAGGGCGAGTCGATCGCCGAGGAATTCGAGGCCATCGTCGCCGACTACGTCGAGCGCAAGTACGGCCGAACACGCGAATGAGCAAGAAGAAGATCTCCGGCGTCCGCGGCATGAACGACGTGCTGCCGGCCGAGGCACCGCTGTGGGAGTGGTTCGAGGCGCGTGTGGCCGACTGGCTGCGCAGCTACGGCTACCAGCAGATGCGCACGCCGATCGTGGAGTACACGGAGCTGTTCGTGAAGGGCATCGGCGAGGTCACCGACATCGTCGAGAAGGAGATGTACTCGTTCGAGGACAAGCTCAACGGCGAGCACCTGACGCTGCGGCCCGAGTTCACCGCCGGCGTGATCCGCGCTGCGATCGAGCACAACCTGACCTACGAGGGTCCGCGCCGCGTATGGTCATTGGGCCCGGTGTTCCGCCACGAGCGCCCGCAGCGCGGCCGCTACCGGCAGTTCCATCAGGTCAACGTCGAGGCGCTCGGCTTCCCGGGACCCGACATCGATGCCGAACTGATCGTGATGCTGGCGCGGCTATGGAAGATCCTCGGCATCGAGCGCGTTCGGCTGGAACTGAACTGCCTCGGCCAGGCCGACGAGCGCGCCCGCCATCGCGCCGAATTGATCGCCTACCTCACCCGCTTCGAGGCGCAACTGGACGACGATGCCCGGCGGCGCCTGCACACGAACCCGCTGCGCATTCTCGACACCAAGAATCCGGCGCTGGCCGACATCGTGGCCGACGCGCCACGGATCACCGATTACCTCGGCGCAGCGTCGCGCGCGCACTTCGATGCGCTGCAGTCGCTGCTGTCGGCGGCGGGAATCGCGTTCAAGGTCAGCCCGCGCATGGTGCGCGGGCTCGACTACTACAACCTGACGGTGTTCGAGTGGATCACCGATGCGCTCGGCGCGCAGGGGACCCTCTGCGGCGGCGGCCGCTACGATCCGTTGATCGAGCGCATGGGTGGCAAGCCGACGCCGGGAATCGGCTTCGGCATGGGCATCGAGCGCGTGATCGACCTAGTGCGCGAGGCGGGACGCGTGCCGGCCGTGGGTGCGTGCGATGTCTACGTCCTGCACCAGGGTAGAGGGACGTACGCGGTAGCGGTGCGCGCGGCCGAACTGTTGCGCGATGCGGGGCTGGACGTGATCCTGCACGCGGGCGACGGCGGCCTGAAGTCGCAGATGCGCAAGGCCGACGCGAGCGGCGCCGAGTTCGCGGTGATCGTGGGCGAAACCGAGGCAGTGCAGGAGGCGGCGGCGGTCAAGGCGCTGCGCGCCACGGGCGCCGAATTCCCGTTCGCTGCGCAGGCCGAGGTGCCGCTGGCGCGGCTGGGCGACGCGCTGGCGACGGCGATGGAACAGATTTCAGAGTGAGAACCTAGCGATGGCATACGACCTGCAGGAACAGGAACAACTGGCCGCGATGAAGGCCTGGTGGGACAAGCACGGGAACTTCATCCTGACCGTCGCCACCATCGTGCTTCTGGCGATCGCGGCCTTCAACGGTTGGCGCTGGTACGAGCGACGCGAGGCGCAACAGGCCGCGGTGGTCTACGACGAGTTGCTGCGCGCGCTCGACGGCACCGACGCGAACAAGAAGAAGGAACTGGCCGGCACGCTGATCGAACGCTACGGCCGCACCGTGTACGCGCCGATGGCCGCGCTGCAGATGGCACGCGTGTATCACGATGCCGCCGATCTGGCGGCGGCGCGCGCGCAACTCGCCTGGGTCATCGACAAGTCCGGCCACGATGAATACGCGGCGCTCGCGCGTGTGCGTCTGGCCGGCGTGCTGCTCGACGAAAAGCAGTACGACGACGCGCTGAAGACGCTGGCGACCGACCCGCCCAAATCGCTCGTCGCTGCGTTCGCCGATCGCCGCGGCGACATCCTGCTGGCGCAGAACAAGCCGGACGAGGCGCGCAAGGCCTACCAGGAGGCGCTCGACAAGGCGGAACCCGGCAATCCGCTGCGCAATCTGATCCAGCTGAAGCTCGACTCGCTGCCGGCGGCGTCATGAGACGGCGCGAATTCCTGTGGCTGCCCGGGGCGGCAGCGCTGGCGGCGGGCTGTTCGTCGAGCAGCCCGACCAGCAAACCGGCCGAACTGACCGAATTCAAGACCAGTCTCGACGTACGGGTGACGTGGCGCCTCTCGGTCGGCAGCGGCCGCGGCACGTTCCTGCAGCCGGCGGTGGTCGAGAACGCGATCTACGCGGCCAGCGCCGACGGCACGCTGGTGCGCGTCGATCCGCACAGCGGCGCGAGCGTATGGCGCGCGTCGGCCGACGGGCCGCTCGCAGCCGGCGTCGGCAGCGACGGCTTCGTGGTCGCGGCAGCCACCCCGCGCGGGGAGATGGTCGCGTTCGGCGCCGACGGCAAGGCACAGTGGCGTGCGCAGGCCACGAGCGACGTGCTCGCGCCGCCGTTGGTGGGCCGCGGGTTGGTGCTGGTGCGCTCGACCGACCACCGCGTCGCCGCCTACGAGGCGGATACCGGCAAGCGCCGCTGGATCTACCAGCGCCAGACGCCGCCGCTGACGTTGCGCGCGTCGACGGAGATGGCGTTTGCCGGCGACAGCGTCCTGGTCGGCTTTCCGGGCGGTCGACTGGTCGCGTTGGCGCTCGCCAACGGCGCCGCGCGCTGGGAGGCGATCGTCTCGGAACCGAAGGGGACGACCGAGGTCGAGCGGCTGAACGACGTCCTCGGACCGATCGCTGTCGATGCGCGCGACGCCTGCGCGGCCTCGTTCCAGGGACGCGTCATGTGCGCGGACGCGGCCAACGGCAACCTGCACTGGGCGCGCGAACTGTCGGCGCGCGGCGGCGTGTCGATGAACGAGCGCGTCCTGTACGCGGTCGACAATGGTTCGAACGTGCAGGCGTTCGCGCGCGATGGCGCGAGCCTGTGGCGCAACACCAGGCTCGCGTGGCGCGCGGTCACCACGCCGCTGGCACTGCCTTCCGGCGCCGCGGTGGGCGACTTCGCCGGCTACATCCATTTCCTCGGCAGCGACGGCGAGTTCGTGGCGCGCGTGCAGGTCGACTCCAGCCCGATCGTTGCGCGCCCGCAGCGCTGGGCCGACGGCGTGGTCGCGCTGACGCAGGACGGCACGCTCGCGCTGCTGACTCCGCGGCGCTAGCCCGAAGCCGAAACCCGACTCCCGAAAACCGGCCCCTCGGACGTGAAGCCCGTCGTCGCCATCGTCGGACGGCCGAACGTCGGCAAGTCGACGCTGTTCAACCGTCTGACTCGCACGCGCGACGCCCTGGTCGCCGACTTCCCCGGGCTGACGCGCGATCGCCACTACGGCGATGGCCGCGTGGGGCCGGTGCCGTATCTCGCGATCGACACCGGCGGCTTCGAGCCGCAGGGAGCGTCCGGCATCGCGCGCGAGATGGCGCAACAGGCGGAGCTCGCGATCGCCGAGAGCGACGTCGTGATCTTCGTCGTCGACGCGCGCGAGGGCCTGACGGCGCAGGACCGCCGGATCGCGCAGAGACTGCGGCAGACCGCGCGCAGGCTGGTGCTGGCCGCGAACAAGGCCGAGGGCCTGCCGCCGGAGGCGAGCGCGGAGTTCCACGAACTCGGGCTGGGTGAGCCGCATCCGGTCTCGGCGGCACACGGCGAGGGCGTCGCCGCGCTGATGGACGAGGCGCTGGCGGGATTTGCCGGGGAACAAGAGGCCGAACCGTCGGACACACAGCGCGTCCGCGTGGCGATCGTCGGCCGGCCCAACGTCGGCAAATCGACGCTGGTCAACGCGCTGCTCGGCGAGGAGCGGCTGATCGCGTTCGACGAGCCGGGCACCACGCGCGACGCGATCGAGGTCGACTTCGAGTCCGGCGGCCAGGCGTTCCGCCTGATCGACACCGCCGGCCTGCGCCGCCGCGGCAAGGTGTTCGAGACAATCGAGAAGTTCTCGGTGGTCAAGACGCTGCAGGCGATCGAGCAGTGTCACGTCGCCGTGCTGCTGCTCGATGGTGCCGCCGAGATCGCCGAGCAAGACGCCCACATCGCCGGCTACATCCTCGACAAGGGCCGCGCGCTGGTGATCGCCGTGAACAAGTGGGACGGACTGGACGAGTATCAGCGCGGCTGCATCAAGCGCGAGCTGGAGCGCAAGCTGCACTTCCTGCGCTGGGCGCGCGTGCACTACATCTCGGCGCTGAAGGGCACGGGGTTGGCGGCGGTCATGCGGTCGGTCGCGGCCGCGCACCGTGCGGCGTTCGCGCGGCTGCCGACGCCGAAGCTCACCCGCGCGCTGCACGCGGCGGTCGAACGTCAGTTGCCGCCGCGCGCGGGCGCTTCGAGGCCGAAGATGCGCTACGCGCACCAGGGCGGGCAGAATCCGCCGACGATCGTGATCCACGGCAACTCGCTTGCCCGCGTGCCCGACGCCTACCGGCGATATCTGGAGGGTTGGTTCCGCGAGACATTCGACCTGCACGGAACCCCGCTGCGGATCGAGTTTCGCACCAGTGCGAACCCTTATGCGTGACAGGGCGAATCGTCGTCCGGACAGGCTCGCGCCGCCGCGCGGTAGCGTGGGTAGGCCTTTTCCGATAGATTGAATTTTCGTGCGCCGGCTGCATCTAATCGCCTGCAACCACCGGCGCCACGTGGTTTCGCGGTGCCAGAATCAAAAGAAACCTTCGGAGTCCAAATGAGCAACAAAGGGCAACTACTACAAGACCCGTTTCTGAACGCGCTGCGCAAGGAGCACGTGCCGGTGTCGATCTACCTGGTGAACGGCATCAAGCTGCAGGGTCAGATCGAATCGTTCGACCAATACGTCGTCCTGCTGCGCAATACCGTCACCCAGATGGTCTACAAGCACGCCATCTCGACCGTCGTGCCCGCGCGGCCGGTCAACCTGAGCGCGGAGACGGCGTCCTGACCGTCTTCCAGATCGAAACGGGGCGGGTCGACCGCAACGACCGTGCCCTGCTGGTCAGCGTCACGCTAAACCGCCGTCCGGCGAGCGCACACTCGGCGCGCGACGCGCTGAACGAACTGCACCAGCTCGCTGCGTCGGCGGGGTTCGAGATCGGCGGCGAGATCCCGGTGCGGCGCGAGCGTCCCGATCCGCAGCATTACGTCGGCGCCGGCAAGGTCGAGGAGTTGCGCGCGCAGGCACAGGAGTGCGGCGCGGGAGTGGTGATCTTCGACGTCGCCCTGTCGCCGGCGCAGGAGCGCAATCTCGAACGCGCGCTGAACGCCTGGGTCCTCGATCGCACCGCGCTGATCCTGGAGATCTTCGGCCAGCGCGCCAAGAGCCGCGAAGGCAAGCTGCAGGTCGAACTCGCCCGGCTCGAACATCTGTCGACGCGGCTGGTGCGCGGATGGACGCACCTGGAGCGGCAGCGCGGCGGACTCGGCAAGACCGGCGGCCCGGGCGAGAAGCAGATCGAACTGGACCGCCGCATGATCGCCGCGCGCGTGCGCCTGCTGCGCGAGCGGCTGAAGGCGCTGCATCGGCAGCGCCGCACGCAGCGGCGCGCGCGCGCGCGGCGCGATGTGTTCTCGGTGTCGCTGGTCGGCTACACGAACGCCGGCAAGTCGACGCTGTTCAACGCGCTGACGCGAGCGTCGAGCTACGCGGCCGACCAGTTATTCGCGACCCTGGATACGACCTCGCGCCGCTGCTTCGTCGCCGACGACGCGCAGGCCGTGCTGTCCGACACCGTCGGTTTCATCCGCGGCCTGCCGCACCAGCTCGTCGAGGCGTTCAAGTCGACGCTCGAGGAATCGGTCGAAGCCGACCTGCTGCTGCACGTGGTCGATGCTGCCGCGCCCGCGCACGACGACCAGATGGCGGAAGTCGGGCGCGTGCTGGAGGAAATCGGGGCCGACCGGGTGCCGCAGTTGATCGTGTACAACAAGATCGACGCTGCCGGGCGCGCGCCCGCGATCGAGCGCGACCCCTATGGTAGGATTCTTTCGGTGTCTGTCAGTGCGATGACGGGCGCAGGTCTCGATCTCTTGCGCGCGGCGATTGCCGAGTGCATGCGGACCGCCCGCTCGGGTGCGTCACTCCCTGATTTCGAATCTGCGGCGGCTACTTCGGCCTGATCGACGGGCGTGCTGCCGGGAGCGGCAGAAAAACACATTCATGTTCCTCGGATCGGGCATTGCGATGTCGCTGAACGACCCGCAGTGGGGCCGCGGCGGCGGCGCCGAAAACAGCAGCAACCAGGATCAGCGCCGCCCCAACAAGCCGGGCGGACAGGAGGGCCCGCCGGACCTCGATGAACTCTGGCGCGACTTCAACCGCCGGCTGAACAGCCTGTTCGGCCGGCGCGGCGGCGGCGGCGAGGGCGGCGGGCGCGGCGGCGGCTTCCGGCCCGATGCGCGCGGCGCCGGCATCGGCGTGCTGGCCATCGTTGCCGCCATCTTCGTGATCTGGATGGGCAGCGGCTTCTACATCGTGCAGGAAGGGCAGGTGGGCGTGGTCACCACGTTCGGCCGCTATACGGAAACGACGACCGCGGGCTTCCGCTGGCGCGCGCCCTGGCCGATCCAGTCGCAGGAAATCGTCGACGTGCTGAAGCTGCGCACGGTCGAGATCGGCGCGCGCGGCCGCGCCGACCGCCTGAAGGAAGCGCTGATGCTGACCGACGACGAGAACATCGTCGACATCCACTTCACCGTGCAGTGGCGGATCAAGGAAGGGTCCGACGGTGCGCGCGATTACCTGTTCAACAGCCGCAACCCCACCGAGGCGGTGCCGCAGGCGGCCGAGTCGGCGATGCGCGAGGTCGTCGGCCGCAAGATGATGGACAGCGTGCTGTACGAGTCGCGGCAGGAGATCGCCGACGAGGTGCGCAAGCGCATGCAGGAGATGCTCGACCGCTACGGCACCGGCATCTACGTATCGGCCGTGGCGATCCAGAACGCGCAGCCGCCCGAGCAGGTGCAGGCGGCGTTCGACGATGCGGTCAAGGCGTCGCAGGACCGCGAGCGCCAGATCAACGAAGGGCAGGCGTACGCCAACGACGTGGTGCCGAAGGCGCGCGGCCTGGCTGCGCGCCTGACGCAGGAAGCCGAGGGCTATCGCACCCGCGTGACCGAGACCGCGCAGGGCGACGCCGCACGCTTCCGCCAGGTGCTGTCCGAGTACAGCAAGGCGCCGGCAGTCACGCGCGAGCGCATGTACCTGGAGACGATGCAGCAGGTGTTCAGCAACGCGACCAAGGTGCTGATCGACACGAAGACCAGCAACCAGTTGCTGTACCTGCCGCTCGACCGGCTGCTGCAGCAATTGGCCGCCGAAGCGGTGCCGGCGCGGCCGGCCGCGACGCCGGCGCCCGAGCCGACCGCGCCCGCGGCAGAAGGCCGCAGCCGCGACGCCCAGCGCAGCCGCGAGCGTGAGACACGCTAGGGGGCGCGATGAACCGGCTCGTTGGCACCCTGGCAAGCATCGTCGTGGCGGTGGTATTGCTGCGCTCGTGTGCGTTCATCGTCGATCAGCGCCAGTACGCGATCGTCTTCGCGTTCGGCCAGATCAAGGACGTCATCGCGGAGCCCGGGCTGCACTTCAAGCTGCCGCCGCCGTTCCAGAACGTCGTCTATCTCGACAAGCGCATCCTGACGATCGACACGCCACAGTCCGACCGCGTGCAGACGTCCGAGAAGAAGAACCTGCTGGTCGATTCGTTCATCAAGTGGCGCATCGCGGAGCCGCGCCGCTACTGGGTCAGCTTCGGCGGCATCGAGCGCGCCGCCGAGGAGCGCATCTCGACGCTGGTGCGCGACGCGATGAACCAGGCGATCAACAAGCGCACCGTCAATGACGTCACCTCGCGCGAGCGCGACAAGGCGATGGACGAGATCCGCGCCGCGGTGCAGGAGCGGGTCAAGGAGGTCGGCGTGCAGATCGTCGACGTGCGGCTGAAGCGCGTCGACTTCGTGCCCGAGATCAGCGAGTCGGTGTTCCGCCGCATGGAGGCCGAGCGCAAGCGCGTGGCGAACGAGCAGCGCTCGATCGGCGCCGCCGAGAGCGAGAAGGTCCGCGCCGACGCCGATCGCCAGCGCGAGGTGCTGCTGGCCGAGGCGTACCGCGACGCGCAGAAGATCAAGGGCGAGGGCGATGCCAAGGCCTCGGCGATCTACGCATCCGCGTTCGGGCAGAACCCCGAGTTCTTCGCCTTCTATCGCAGTCTCGAGGCGTACCGCTCCACGTTCCGCAACCGCTCGGATGTGCTGGTCGTCGATCCGTCGTCGGACTTCTTCCGGTACATGAAGAGCCCGGGCGCGGAGCGGCCCAAGCGCTGATGGTGCCGACGTTCTTCCTGGCGCTGGCGCTGATGCTGGTGATCGAGGGAATCCTGCCGCTGGCGGCGCCGGCCGTGTGGCGCGACTTGTTCCGCCGCGTCATGCAGCTGAAGGACGGGCAGATCCGCTTCTTCGGCCTGGCCTCGGTCTTGATCGGTCTGCTGCTGTTCTGGCTCGCGAGCTAAGAGGATAGGTCCGAAGCGATGGTGCGCTGGCTGCTGCCCGAGGGCATCTCCGACGTGCTGCCGCAGGAAGCGCGGCGCCTGGAGCAGATGCGGCGCGCGCTGCTCGAACTGTTCGCGCGCTGCGGCTATGAACTGGTCATTCCGCCGCTGATCGAGTACGTCGATTCGCTGCTGAGCGGCGCCGGCGCCGATCTCGATCTGCGCACGTTCAAGCTGGTCGACCAGATGTCCGGACGCATGATGGGCCTGCGCGCCGACACGACGCCCCAGGTGGCGCGCATCGACGCGCATATCCTGAACCGGCGCGGCGTGGTGCGCCTGTGCTACGCCTCGCAGGTGCTGCACGCGCGGCCGCTGCATCCGCTCGCGTCGCGCGAGCCGTTCCAGGTCGGAGCGGAACTGTACGGGCACGGCGGACTGGCCGCCGATGTCGAAGTTCTGCAACTGGCGGCGCAGGCTCTGGCGACGATCGGCATCCGGGATGCGCGTTTCGATCTGGGCCATACAGGCGTGCTGCGCGCCTTGCTGGCTGCCGATTCGGCCGCGCAGCGGCGCACCGACGATCTCGTCGTCGCGCTGAACAGCAAGGACGGCGCGGCGCTGGACGCCGCGAGCGATGGCCTGACCTCCGAGGCGCGCGCCGGCCTGCGCGCACTGCTGAAGCTGCACGGCGGGACGGACGTGCTGGCACTGGCGCGCCGGGAATTGCCGCGGTCGACCGAGATCGCAGCGGCGCTGGATGAACTCGAGCAACTCGCTCAGCGGGCCGGTGTGCCTCAGGTGGCATTCGACCTGGCCGACCTGCACGGCTACCGGTACCACACCGGGATCACGTTCGCGGCCTACCTGCAGGGGCTGCCCGGCGCGGCGTTGCGCGGCGGGCGCTACGACGACATCGGCCGTGCCTTCGGCCGCGCACGCCCCGCCACCGGCTTCTCGATTGATCTGCGCGATTTGACGCGCGTCGATACGAACGGGGACATCCGGGCGATACTTGCTCCGCCGCCCGCCGACGCGGCGCTGAGCGCGCTTATCAAGCGGCTGCGTGACGCCGGCGAGACGGTCGTGCAGCAACTGGCTGTCGACGAGGTGCCGGAAGGCCACCGCTTCGACCGCGAGATCCGGCACGTGAGCGGAACGTGGCAGGTCGTGCCGCGCGGCGGCTGAAGAACGGAACGGAAGAGCCGATGGCAAAGAACGTGGTCATCGTCGGCACCCAATGGGGCGACGAGGGCAAGGGCAAGATCGTAGATTGGCTGACCGAGCAGTCGCAGGGGGTAGTGCGCTTCCAGGGCGGGCACAACGCCGGTCACACGCTGGTGATCCAGGGACGCAGGACGATCCTGCGGCTCATTCCTTCGGGCATCCTGCGGCCCGACGTCGCGTGCTACATCGGCAACGGCGTCGTGCTGTCGCCGCAGGCGCTGCTGGCGGAAATCGACGAACTGACGGCGGCGGGCGTGGCGTGCACGAAGCGGCTGGCGATCAGCGGCAACTGCCCGCTGATCCTCGAATACCACGTCGCGCTCGACCAGGCGCGCGAAGCGCGCAAGGGCGCCGGCAAGATCGGTACTACGGGGCGCGGCATCGGCCCGGCCTACGAGGACAAGGTCGGCCGGCGCGCGGTGCGCGCGCAGGATCTGTTCGACGCCGCCCGCTTTGCCGAGCGCGTGCGCGAGGCGCTCGACCTGCACAATTTCGTGTTGACGAAGTACCTGAATGCGCCCGCGGTCGATGCGGACGCGGTCATCGACGCCAACTTGAAACTTGGCGAGCGGATCAAACCGATGCTGACCGATGTCTCGTACCGGTTGAACCAGGTGATGGCGCAGGGCCACCGGCTGCTGTTCGAGGGCGCGCAGGGCGCGCTGCTCGACGTCGACCATGGCACCTATCCGTTCGTCACCTCGAGCAATACCGTGGCCGGAGCGGCTGCCGCGGGCGCGGGCGTGGCGCCGCAAAGGCTCGAGTACGTGCTCGGCATAACCAAGGCCTATGCGACTCGCGTCGGCTCGGGTCCGTTCCCGACGGAACTCACCGACGCCACCGGCGAGCACCTGCGCACCAAGGGCAACGAATTCGGCTCGGTCACCGGCCGGCCGCGTCGCTGCGGCTGGTTCGATGCCGCGGCGCTGAAGCGCGCCGTCCAGATCAACGGACTGACGGGCCTGTGCATCACCAAGCTCGACGTACTCGACGGGCTGCAAACGGTGCGGCTGTGCACCGGCTATCGCTACGAGGGCCGCACCACCGACATCCTGCCCTACGGAGCCGACCAGGTCGCTCGCTGCGAACCGGTGTACGAGGATTTTCCCGGCTGGTCCCAATCGACCCAAGGCGTGCGGGACTGGGCGCAATTGCCCGCCGACGCTCAGCGCTACCTCACTCGGCTCGCCGAGGCCACCGGTGTGCCGATCGATCTCGTCTCCACCGGGGCCGACCGCGAACAGACCATCGTGCTGCGCCAGCCGTTCAACGAATGAGCGCAAAAGGATGGAGCACCTGTATGTCGCGTGGGACGAATATCACCGCCTGATCGAGCGGCTCGCGCTGCAGGTCCACGAATCCGGCTTCCGGTTCGATGCCATCCTGTGCCTCGCGCGCGGCGGCCTGCGCGTCGGGGACGTGCTGTCGCGCATCTTCGACCGGCCGCTGGCAATCCTGGCGACCAGTTCCTATCGCGAAGCCGCAGGTACGCAGCAGGGCCGCCTCGACATCGCTGAATACATCACGATGACCGGCGGGCAACTGCAAGGCAAGGTGCTGCTGGTCGACGATCTGGTCGATTCGGGCGTCACGCTGCAGCGGGTCACCGAGCGCATTTGCGCGCGCTTCACGGCGATCGCGGAGATCCGCACCGCCGTGCTCTGGCACAAGGCGGCGTCGGCATTCAGCCCCGATTTCCGCGTCGAGTACCTGCCGACGAGCCCGTGGATTCACCAGCCGTTCGAGGAGTACGACGCGCTGCGTCCCAACCAGCTTGCAGCGCGGTTGCGGCAGCCGTGAACGACGCAACAAGAAGCCGGCTGCAGCCGGCTTTCGTCGTGGTGCCCAGGAGAGGACTCTAGGGCCGGCCGGAAAGCAGCGCCAGCATTGAAGCGAGGTCGAGGCAGCGGGAAGCGTACCCCCGTTGATATCCCTGCAGCGGAGCCGGTGCCGGGTTCCGGGTCAGCGGAGCGAGCGCGGGCCGGCAAGAAATCGGAGGCCGGCGTTCTAACAAACAGGGGAGCCGGGGAACCGAGGGGCGATTGCCCCGAAAGCCGCATGAATACTTGCATTGTGTGTCCCCTACAGACACAAAAAAAGCCGGGGACAAACCGGGGACAAACCGGGGACGCCCGCGCCGCGTTCTGTGCCATGCATTCCGAGGTCGCGCGGCTGGTTGATCGCGTCGAGGCGCTCCTTGGGGTGGCCGACGAGCTGGAACGGCGCGTGAGCTGCGCTGAGTGGAGCAGCCGCATTCCAGGCGCCGGCAATGAATGAGGCCGCGGGCTCGCCAGATAGACGCAGGCGCCACGATCGCGCGGCGGTTGATATCCGAACGCCTGACCGCGGACGATCGCGACGAGGACGCCTGCAGGTGCAGTCGGTAGACTCGCGGCGCGCCTAGATCGACGGATCGAAAACCGGCTTCCCTGGCCGGCCGGCGCTTTCTCTCTGCAGGGGTTCGCCGAGGGGGGCGAATGATGGGCGAGCTGGATCCGGCGCGCACGCGCTCTTCGGAACAAGCAAAGGTTCCGTTTAACGAGCGTGAGCATGAACTCGAGAAGCTCGATCGCGCGTGGGCGGTTTGCGCGCTGGCGTTCCGCACCGATTGGCGCTTCGGTTTGAAGCGCGGCGAATTGCGCGCGCGCTCTCTTGTTCAAGTGGCCGAGGCGTTCGAATCACTGCGACGCGCCTACGAGAGCGGCGACACGTTTGCACTGTTAGAGGCTGTAACGCTCGCGGCGGAAGAAGTCGTTCCGGTCCCGACCTGGTGTGCGCTGGCATTCGTCGAACGGATCGGCCGCTTTCGCACAGAGCACGGCCCGCATTCACTCGACACGCTCTTTGACATAAAGCCCCCCACGACGTCGGCGACCGCGCGCAGGCGGTGGCGGGACTGGAGGCTTGGTGTGGAACTTAGCCGCGCGATCGCCGAGCATATGCGCGCCGGAGGAGCGCGCAGCTTCGATGACGCGCTGGCAATGACTCTGCGGATGGGCGGGTTTCCAATCGGGAAGACTAAAGCGCGCGAGCTCGTGCTCAATTACAGACGCATCCAGGCGAAGTACTTCGGCAAGCGAAGGCAACTCTTTTCGCAGTTTCGCCGCAAAGTGCGAAAGGCCATGACATAGCGTGCGGCGGTCGGAATACTTGCAGCGTCATTTGTGACGCCGGAGTATTCGATGAAGACCGCATCCGACGCGGACATTCCGCAGGCGCCTCCGCTCGAACTCGAGGCGAAGCGTTCCGTGCTGGCTCGCGTCACGTTATCGAACAGCGAGGTGTATCGCCGCATCGCAGCCGGCACGTTTCCAGCTCCGGTGAAGCTGTCGCCCGACGGTCGCCGCGTTGCGTGGGTACGTGCCGAGGTTGACAACTGGCTAGCCGAGCGCATCGCGCAGCGCGGCGAGGCGCGGAAATGACCCGGCGCAGAAAGCGCGCGACATCGCCTCTGTTGCGCGGGTGCAGGTGTCGAGTACATGGTCGGTGTTCTGTATGTCGAGCCTGGCTCCAACTCGCTCGCCGTGTCGTGGCGCGGCGGCTGGTGTGGGCGGCGTTGGTCTGAGCTTCATCGGCTTCAAGGAGGCGGCGAGCGCGCTCGGGCTCGTGCTCGACGGCGAGCCGATCGCCGACGGCAAGATCCATCGCGTCGCGGTCGCCGACAAGCCGCGCGGCCGCGCGGGCTGGTATGTCCTGCATCGGCCGGCGCATGCGCGCTCGTTCGGCGCATTTGGTCGATGGGATCACGGCGCCGCGCATCATGCGTGGGTGGATGGCGGCGACTCAGCATCGCCGACCGCTGCGGAGCGCGCGGCCATTGCTGCGGCGAAGCGTTCGGCTGCAGATCGCCAGCGCCGCGCCTGGCAGCGCACGGCCGGGCGCGCGCGCGAACTTTGGGAGTCCGCGGCGCCGGCATCGCCCGAGCACCCGTACTTGCGCGCGAAGGCTGTCCCCGCTGGCCCGCTGCGCCAACTCGGCGACAAGCTACTTGTTCCGCTGCGCGATGAAGAGGGGAAGCTGTGGTCGCTGCAACTGATCGCCCCCAACGGCGGAAAGCGGTTCCTGGCCGGCGGGAAGGTCGAGGGGTGCTTTGCCTGGCTCGGCGATCCGAAAAGCGCGGCGGTCGCGCTGGTGGCCGAAGGCATCGCGACCGCGGCGAGCCTGCACGCCGCAACCGGCTTTCCGACCGCCGCGGCGATGCACGCGGGCAACCTGGCCGAGGTCGCGCGCATCGTGCGGCGCCAGCTCGGCGGGGACGCGCGCATTCTGATCTGCGGCGACGATGATCACAAAACCGCCGCGAAGATCGGGCGCAATCCAGGGCGCGATGCGGCGCAGCTCGCCGCGCGCGCATGCGCCGGGCGCTGGTGCGTGCCGCTCGATCTGCCCGACGGCGGAACGGACTTCAACGATCTCGCGCTGGGCCGCGGGTTAGACGAAGTGCGCGCGCAGATCGAGGCCGCGCTTGCTGGCAAATCGAAACCGCGCGCGCAGGCGGTGCAGGCGCCTGCAGACGATCGCGGCGACCGCTTCACGGTCAGCACGGCGGGCGTTTTCCACGCGGACTATCGCGACGGGTGCGTGCCGCTCTGCTCGCGCATTGAAGTCGCGGCGCTGACGCGCGACAGCGACAGCGCCGAGTGGGGATTCTTGCTGCGGCTGCCCGATCCTGAAGGCATCGAGCATCGCTTCGCCGTGCCGGCGCGGCTGCTCGCCGGCGACGGCGCCGAGCTGCGCGGGCTGCTGCTGTCGTACGGGCTGCGGATCGCGCCCGGCGCCAAGCCGCGCGCGCTGCTCGCCGAGTATCTGGCAACGCGCGCGCCGCAGGCGTTCGCCCGCTGCACCGATCGCACCGGCTGGCATGGCCGCGCGTTCGTCCTGGCCGATCGCACGCTCGGCGCGGCGGACGAACAGGTGATCTTTCAAAGTGCGGGCGCGGTGCCGAATGCATTCCGCTCGCGCGGCACGGCCGCGGAGTGGCGCGAGCGCGTGGGCGTGCTCTGTCGCGGCAACTCGCGGCTGCTGTTCGCGGTGTTGGCCGCATTCGCGGCGCCGCTGCTGCATTGGATCGGCGCCGATTCGTTCGTGCTCCATCTGCGCGGGCCGAGCAGCGCCGGCAAGACGACTGCAGTGCGTGCCGCGGCGAGCGTCTGGGGCTCGCCTGAGTACGTGCAGACCTGGCGCAGCACGGCGAACGCGATCGAGGGCATGTGCTCGCAGCACTGCGATGCGCTGCTGGCGCTCGACGAAATCGCCGAGCTTGACCCGCGCGAGATGGTCGCGACCGCATACGCGATCGGCAACGGCACCGGCAAGGCGCGATTGCATCGAACCGGAGCGCCGCGCGATCGGCTGCGCTGGCGCGTGATCGTGATTTCGACGGGCGAGTTGTCGATCGAGCAGCACGCGGCGAGCGTCGGCAAGCGATCGAGCGCCGGCGCCGAGGTGCGCATGATTGACTTGCCGAGCGACGGCTTGCCGTTTGGCTTGTTCGAGGATCTCCGCGCGCATGCGAGCGGTGATTTGTTCGCTCGCCATCTGACGCGCCAGTGCGCCGAGGTGTACGGCACGGCGGGGCCGGCATGGGTCGAGCGCATCGCGGCCGATCCCGAAATAATCGCCGAGGCCGCGCGCCGCGCGGTCGCCGAATTCGTGCGCGACCACGCAGGGGCGAACGCGGCCGGTCAGGTCGCGCGCGTCGCCGCTCGCTTCGGCTCGATCGCGTTCGCCGGCGAAGCGGCGACCGCGGCCGGATTGACCGGCTGGGCGAAGGGCGATGCGCTCGGCGCGGCGCGCTCGTGCTTTCGCGCCTGGCTCGACGCGCGCGGCGGCACCGCAAACTTGGAAGAGCGGCAGATATTACAAGCCGTGCGCGCATTCCTGCAGGCGCACGGCGAGAGCCGCTGCCCCTGGCTGCATCGCAGCGCCGACGATCACCGGCCCGACAAGCCGCTGCGCATCGGCTATAGGGTCCTCATAAAGGACGGCGAGCGCGTGCGCGGCGACGGCGACGCCTTCAGCAAGATCGAGGCCGGCTACGGCGACACGCTCGCCGAGCAGGGCGTCGAGCTTCACTACTGGATTTGGCCCGAGGTATTTCGCGCCGAGATGTGCGCCGGCGTCGATCACAAGTTCGCATCGCGGCTGCTGCTCGCGCGCGGCTGGCTCCGCGGCGAGAAGGACGGCGAGCGCGTGCGGCCGGATCGGCGCGAGTCGACGCCGCTCGATGGGAAGGTTCGAGTTTATGGATTCACGCCGCTGGCAATGACCGACGAGATCTGAAGGCGACCGAATGAAACGAAAACCTGATGAAGTCCTTCGCGCCGCGCCGGCGGGCGGCGCGCAGACGCCTGCAGCAGCTAAGACAACCGACGGCGACGCTTCAGCCGGCGACCTGCCGAACTGGTCGCGGCTGCTGACCCGCAAACAGGTCGAAGCGCGATTGAACGTCTCACGGTGGACGCTGCTTCGCCTGCAGCGCCGCGATCCGTCGTTCCCGCCCTTCTTCAAGCTGCTCGACTCCGATCGCCTGGCCGAACACGATCTCGAGGCATGGATCCGCGCGCAACGACTTTCCGCCTACGATTTGCGCGCTACGAATTGCCCCGCACCGCCACCAAAACCGCGTCGACCGCACGCGCCAGGGCGGCGATAGTTCTGCATCGGAGGCGGCAATGCGTGATCTGCGAAAACTCCTGACCCTGCGCACGAAACTGCTCGCGCAAGCGCGCGTGCTCCTCGCCGAATACCCGGGCGCCGCATGGAGCAGAAGGCAGACGATCGAATATGAACGCCTGATCGCCGCCGTGCTCGAGATCGACGCGACGTTGCACCGTCTACCCGTGCGGCTCGGCGACGGCGCGACCAGGCGAGCAGCATGAGAGCGACCGTCCGTCTTGCGCGCGAGGGCGAGCAGGCACGAGCGGCCCGCGCGGACCGCGAAATGGCGTGCATGACGCGCGCCAACGAGGATTGACTGTGCTCGTGCTCAATGGCTCTCCGCGCCAAGCAGTGCCGATCGACCCGCCGGCTTCGCTGGATGCCCGTACGCCTGGCGAGCTGCTCAGCGCCCTGAACGCCGCGGTCGATGCGCCGTTTGATTGCAACAGCGAGCGCGAGCACATCGCGCGCCTGCCGGGCGCTCGCGATGCAATCGTGCGCAAAGAGTTCGTCGCCGAGGCCGCGGATCGCTGGCGCGCTGGTGTGATGGCGCAGGCAGTGCCGCTGCTGGCGCGGCTCGCGGCACTTCGCGGCACAGATGCGGCGCGCGACGCACAGGGCGCACTGGCGCTCTCCATGTCGTGGCGCGTCTCGTACATAACGGCCGAGGCCGTGGAGCTTTTCAACGCACATCAAGAGGTGACATAGTGAAATCGCTACGAAATCTGCTCGGCGGCGACGCGCGCCCCAAGGAGGTACTGAAGGAAATCACGCGCACGCCCGAGTTCACGAAGATTCTGAACGCCGACGAGCAGCGCGATATCGAACGCCGGCGCGAGTTGCTCAAACGGCGCGAGGTCATCCGCGCCGAATACGAGAACCCCATCGCCGAGGCAGCCGAGGCAGCAGAAGCTGCAAGGCTCGCAATGGAAGTTGCGCAGGGGAAATTCCACGAAGCCAAGCGCGAGTACAACGAAAAAGTTCAACTCAGCTACGGCATTTGGTTGGCGCGCGAACGCGAGCTCGCCGATGTGTACAGGGAACTGACGGCCGGCCGCGATCCGCGCCTAGACGCCTGCCTGATCTACCTGGGCGATCTCGATTCCAGCGCGAGATGCTCGACACAGACATGGCCGATCTCCGAGAGCAACCGCTTCGGCGCTCTGGAGACGCGGATCGAGAACAACGGGGCGGCGGTCGGCACGGCGCGGGCCGCACTCGCTGCAGCACGCGGCGCGGTCGAATCGCTGGCGACCGAGTCTGTGACATTCGCCGACGTGACAGCCCGGCTCGGCTCGATCTTCAGCACGCTCGCTGCGCCGCTGGCGGCCATCAACCTGGCGCCTCCGTCACTCGGTGACGACGACGAGGTCCTCGCGCCCAGCTACCGCAGCCCAACGGCGCGCGAGCGCGCCGAACGCGAGACGGCAAGTCGGTGATGCGGGCGAGCGTCGCCGCCGGCGACGATAACGCAGCGGCCGAGGCGGAACGCAAGGCCGCAGACCGCTGCCATGGATGAGGTCGGCATGCCGGCGCAGATCCCAGGCGCGCCAGTCGCCATCGGCGGGCGCACGCTTGTGATTCCGCCACTGTCGCTGGTCGAGTGCGCGCGCTACCGGCATTTGCTGATCCGGCTTTCCAAACTGCGCGACGGCGTGTTCGACCAGAACCAAGTGCAGGACCTGGCGCGCCTGGTGCATCGGGCCGCGCTGCGCAACTATCCGCCCCTGTCGCTCGACTTCGTGCTCGAGCACCTCGACGCCGCCAACGCGCTGCCGGCATTGCTGGCCGTGCTCGGCCGTTCTGAAAGCGCCGTCGATGACTGTTGAACTGAAGAATATCAAGGTCGAGGGGCTGGCCGAGCTGAATCGCCGGCTGCAGGAGCTGCCTAGGCACATCGCGAAGAACACGCTGCGCGGGGCTGTGAACGCCGCCGCGACCGTGATCCGCAAGGAAGCGCAGCAACGCGCGCCGGTCTACATTCCGGTGGCGGTCGCGTGGGGCGGCAAGGCCGGCAGTATCGGCACGAAGCATCCGCCGGCCGGCACGCTCAAGCGCGCTATCTACCAGAAGCACGTGCGCGCCGGCAGCGACACGCAGCAGATGTACATCATCGGCGTGCGGCACTCCCGGGTGTCGAAGGTGCAGGCGTACGGCCCCCTCGACGCCTACTACTGGCACTTCGTGGAGTTCGGCACCAGCAGGATGGCCGCGCGCCCGTTCCTGCGGCCGGCCTTCGCGCTGAAGAAGGACGCCGCGATCGACGCGATGAAGGCTTACCTCGCCGAGCGCATCCCGCGCGAGGCGGCCAAACTGTGAAGAAGGATCCCGAATGGCAGACTCGCTCGGCAGCCTGGTCGTCAGGATCGCGGCCGACACCGCCCAGATGCAGACCGGCCTCGCGCAGATCGCGCGCGAGGCGGAAAGCCGCGCCAAGCAGATCGATCGGGCGTTCGGGATCGTATCGACGTCGCTCAAGGCTATCGGCGCTGGCGCCGCGGTCGGCCTGTCACTGGAAAGCGTGCGCTCGAAGATCGATGGCGCGATCGCGTCGGCCGCGGGGTTGCAGCAGCTCGCCGAGCGCACGCAGTCGTCGGTCGAGGCGCTGTCGGCCTTCACCGCGACCGCGAAACTGAGCAACACCGACAGCGAGCAACTCGCCACCGGGCTGCAGAAGCTCGCGAAGGCGATGAACGAGGCGCAGGCCAAGGGCGGGCCGACCGCCGAGGCCTTCGCCGCGATCGGCATCTCGACCAAGGAACTCGCCGGCCAGCGGCCCGATGAAGTGTTCCTCAAGATCGCGCAGCGGCTGGTGCAATACCAGGATGGCGCGGAGAAGGCGGCGGTCGCGCAGGCGCTGTTCGGCAAGAGCGGCGCCAACCTGCTGCCGGTGCTCAAGGATCTGGCGGAGACGAGCGACCTGCAGGTGAAGGTGACGGCCGAGCAGGCGCGCCAGGCCGACGACTATGAGCGCACGCTCAAGCGCCTGGATGCGGCAAACGCAGCAATCGCCAAGCGCGTCGCCTTTGAGGCGTTGCCGGTGATGAATGCGTTTGCCAAGGCGATGCTGGATCAGATTCGGGGCGCAGGCGGACTCAAGGAAGCAGTCGATGATCTGGCGAATGACGGCTCGCTGCGCAACTGGGCCGAAGATGCAGCGAAGGCGGTCGGCTTCGTCGTCGACGCGTTCGACGGCGTAGTTCGTGTTGCACGCCTTGCGGGAATGGCAATCGGCGCCGCGGCCGCCGTTGCCGTCTCTCACAGCCTGGAAGGGACGAAAGCAATTCTGGCTTCCTTCAAGGAGGATGCTGATCGAATCCTGATGGCGCCGCAGTTCAGTGATCGGTTGAGTGCGCAACTAGCTGTAGCAAGAGCCAAGCAACCAGGGCCAGAGAAGCCACGTCAGAAGCTGGCGCCTATCGGATCATTTGGAGGCGGCGCCGATACGGCCAAGGCGCTGTTCGATCAGCAACTGCGCGAGCAGGAAAAAGCGATCCAGTCCGAGCAGCAGCTCCTGCAGCAGCGCGAGCAGATGCTGCAGCGGTTCTACGGCGACGACAAGCTGTCGATCACCGACTACTACGGCGCACGCCGCGCCGCGATCGAGGAAGGCCTGCGCGAGACGCTGGCCGCCTATGACAAGGAAGAGGCGGCCGCGCGGCAGTACATCGCCAGCAGCAAGGATGCGAAGTCTCGCATCGAGGCGCAGACGGCGTTGCAGACGGTGCTGGACAAGCGCAAGCAGGCAGTGGCCACTGCCGGCTTCGCGCTGCTGGGCGCCACGCTCGACGAGGCCAAGGCGACCGAGAAGTATCGCGACGACGTCGAGGCGCTGAACGCGAAGCTGCTCGAGCTGCAGGGTAACCTGGTCGCCGCGTTCGACATCCAGTCGCGGCTGCAGGACAAGCAGCAGCGGCAGCGGCTGACGACCGCGGGCGACAACGGAGCGCTCGCCACGCTCAACCAGCTCGAGGCGCTGCAGCGCGCGCAGGTGCAGATCAATCAGCTCACGCAGCAATCGAGCCTGATCGAGCAGCAGGCCGGGGTCGTCGAGGGCAAGATCAACCTGGCGCGCAGCACCGGCGCGATCACCACGCTGCAGCAGATGGCGCAGATCGATGCCGCGCGGCAGGCGGAAGTTGCGCGGCTGCAGTCGGTCGCCGACGAGATGGATCGCGTGGCGCGCGCATCCGGCGATCCGCGCATGGTGGCCAACGCGGAGGCGTTCCGATTGAAGCTGGGCGAACTGGAGGCCTCCGCGCACTCGCTCGCGAAGACCTTCGACGACGTATTCGAGTCCTCGTTCAGCAGTGCCTTCGCCGATTTCATCAGCGGCACGAAGTCGATGTCGCAGGCGTTCCGCTCCTTCGAGCAGAGCGTGCTGCAGTCGATCAGCCGCATCATCGCGCAGAATCTCGCGGAGAGCCTCTTCGGTGCGAAGGGCGGAGGGATCTTCTCCGGCGTCGGGCAATGGTTCGCGGGACTGTTCGGCGGCGGCAAGGCAGTGGGCGGCTCCGTATGGCCGAACACCGCCTACCTGGTGGGCGAGCGCGGACCCGAACTTTTCGTGCCGCGCAGCGCGGGCACGATCGTGCCGAACGGCGCCGGCGGCCGGGCGATCCACGTCACGCAGCAGATCTACGTGCAGGGCAGCGTGAGCAACGAGACGGCGAACCAGATCGCCGCCGCGGCCGCGCGCCGACTGCGGCTGGCCGAGGCGAGGGCGTTCTAATGAACGAGGCGCCCGCCGCCCAGGTGCAGCGGCTCGATGCCCTTTGAGGAAACGATGCTCACCGACCCTCTTCTATCGTCTTCCGGTCCATACGCGCTGCCGCGCGCGGTGTTAGGCGCCTACATCGCGCTGAGCGCCCTTCACGGCGAGCGTGAGTTCCGGTCGGCGCACTCGGCCGGCAGAGCGGCTGCCGCGTTGCGGCGAGGGATGCCTGCGCGGGCGGGATCGGTCGCGGTTATCGAGTTCTTCGGGCTGCTCGCCGATCGTGGTACGTCGACGGATTGGGGGCCCGGCGTCACCACGCGGCCGGATCTCTCGGCCGCGATCGACCAGGCGCTGCGCGACGACAGCATCAAGCAGATCCTGCTCGAGATCGATTCGCCCGGAGGCCTCGCCAGCAGCACGCGCGAGCTGGCCGCCCAGGTGCGTGACGCGGCCAACCTCAAGCCGATCGTCGCGATCGCCAATAGCTTGGCGGCCGCCGGCGCCTACTGGATTGGATCGCAGGCGTCATCGTTCTTCATCACGCCTGGCGGCGAGGTCGGCGGCATCGGCGTTTACGCCGCACACGTCGATGTTTCCAGGCGCGAGGAACAACTCGGCATCAAGACGAGCCTTGTCTTCGCCGGCAAATACAAAGTCGAGGGGAATCCATGGGAGCAGCTCAACGCGGAGGGGCGAGCCTTCGTGCAGAGCCGCGTCGACGAGGAATACGGTGCGTTCACGCGCGACGTGGCGCGCGGCCGAGGCTTGGCCGTCGACCGGGTGCGGGAGAAGATGGGCCAGGGGCGCATCGTCGGGGCCCGCCAGGCGTTCGACGAGAGGATGGTCGATGGCATCAAGACGCGCGACGCGCTGCTTGGCGAGATGCAGCGCGGGCCGATCAGCACGGCCTTCTCGCGGGCCGAGACGGACGTTTCGCTGCTCAGGGACGCCGGCCACGAGGCGCGCGCGCGGTGGCTGTTCCTGGCGGCCAATTGACGGCTGGCGCACGCCGCGCAAGTCGATCTCTCCCGCGATCCATCCCGGCAACTAGACGCAATCATGCGCCGCCATGACAGCCTGTTCCGTAATCGGCGCGGCGAGCTGCGCATGCCGCGAGTCGCGCCGCACGAGCGCGAAGCGATCCGGCGCGTCATGCGCCTGGCGTTTCGCGTTCGCGAACTATCGATCGAGGGACGAGCGCTGCGGCGCGGCGTGGTGAGTATCTTCGCCCTGGCGCTGGAATCCGCCTTAGTGGCGCGCAAGACCGAGCAGCCCGATCTCGACGTTCTCGAGTTCCTGCAGGGGGCGGTGACCATCACGCCGCGTATGCAGGGCGATCCTGACGCGGCGCCGTGGCTCGATGTACTCTCGCCGGATGGCACGCGTTGGCAGGCCGCTGGGGGGAATCAGCGCGGCGATCATCGCGGCGCTGCGAACGAGGCCGCAGACGGCGCAGCAGATCGCGGCCGAACTGCAGATCTCCGGGCGCACTGCGATCGTTACGCTGAGTCGCCTGAAGACCGCCGGCTACGTTGAGCAAGGCCGCGGCCGAGCGGCGAAGTTCTCGGCAGTCTCGCCGGATTCTGCCGACGACGTGTGCGCCTCGGCGCAGACCTTCGCGATACTGGCCGCTGCGCTCGACCCCAAGCGCAGCCTGCTATGGGAAGAGCCCGAGCAGCAGGCCGAGGACCGCGAGAAGGACAATCAGCAGAAAGATGCGGCCGCCGCCAGCGCCTGAGCGCGCCGATTCGGTGTAGCTCAGGCCGCTGCCCGGCAGTCCCATCGTCGCGCGCGTGCCGCGCGGGCCGATCGTGAACCAGGCGCCGCGCCGGCCGAATGATGTTGAGACGCCAGAGCGGCTCACGTTCAGCCGCGCGCCGGGGAAGACGCGGAAGGATCGATGGAAGCGTAGGCCCATGCCGCAAGAATACGCCCGCGCGCGCGGCGACGTGCGAGGCTGATTATGTTTCGCGCGCTATTGCCGCAACGTGCCACTGCGTCTAGAAGAATGCCAAGAAAGCATCACCCGCGGCGTTCGGCTTTCCCCTGTTCCCCTGATTTTCAGCGTAGTCCCCGGCAGTGAGTCGGGGAATGCCGATCGAGCACCGGTGCGGCTTCCGGGCCGATTGGCGGACGTTTCCCCTGTTCCCCTGCAATTCAATGGCAGTAGCCGAGCTTCAGTTGTTGCGCGAACCCTTCCGGCGCCGCCGCTGGCGGCCGACGTGCACCCAGGCGGGTGCATGGGTGCGTTTCTGCGGAGGTTGGCCGGGGGGTAGGGGTACTTGAATCTCTAGTCGTTTGCCGCCCGAGACCGGCGTGGCACCCCAATTCCTGCGAGGTTGGATTTTCCGTTTTTTTTCCTGGCACTTATAGGAAGTCGAGGGCCGAACCGCTGCCGACGAACGTGCACCTGCTGCGCGGAGCGCGGTGAGTCGATGCCCGAGGTCATCTCCGGGGTAGGGGTGGTTCTATCTCTGGTGCGTTCGTCTCTTCGACCGGCGCGGTCCCACAATTCGAAAGACCGCGAAATTGAGGGGGGGGTTCGCTCGGTTGCCTGCGTCGCTCTGCACGCTAAGCGCCGGCGCTGCACCGCTCGGCATGCGGCGGCACGAGGCAGGCTACGTCGCAGCGCTGCTCGCCTGGCGCGGCCGGTGCGCGCGCTTGATGTGGTACGGCGCCGGCGGCGCGCGAAAGTCGCTCCGCGCGGCTGCGCGCTGCAGCGATGCGAGTAAGTCGGCCCATCGCTGCATCAGATCCCGGCGCTCTTCGAGGTAGCCGCTCGCGTTGTACGTGCCGCGCGTGCCGGCTTGCCGATGGGCGAGCGCGGCTTCGATCGCGTCGGGTCGGCCGAGCTGCTTCTCGTTGGTGAGCGTCGAGAAGCAATGCCGGGCGCCGTGGCTGACGGACGAGAAGCCGAGCTTGCGGATCGCCGCGTTCATCGTGTTTTCGCTGATCGGCTGCGACCGGCTGACCAGGCCCGGAAAGAGCAGCGCATCGGGGCGGGTATCGCCGAGCGTCGCCAGTTCGTGCAGCAGGTCGAGCGCGGCAGACGACAGCGGCACAACGTGCGGTTGACGCATCTTCATGCGCTCGGCCGGCACGTTCCATACTCGGCGCGTGAAGTCGATTTCTCGCCAGCGTGCGAAGCGCGTTTCGACTGGGCGGGTCGCGGTCAGTAGCTGGAACTTCAGCGCAAGCGCGGTGCGTCGGTTGCCGTAGGCGCCGAGCGCGACGAGAAAGGGGCCGAGTTCGTGCTCGCCGAGAAACGCGTAGCGCTTGGCCGGCCGGCGCGTCAGCGCGCCGCGCAGCGCGTGCGCCGGATTGGCGAGCACGCCGCGGGTGCGCATCGCATGATCGAAAACCGCGGCCGCGTACTGGCGCGTCTTCTTCGCGGTTTCGATCGCGCCGCGCTCTTCGATCTTTTCGAGCGTTGCGAGCAGCTCGCCCGCGTTGATGCTGTCGATCGGCCGTACCCCGAAACGGGGGTACAGCTCGGCGCGCAGGAATTTCTTGACGCGCTCGGCGTGCGTCTGCGACCAGGCGGCGACGTTGCGGGCGATCCACTCTTCGGCGACGTGCTCGAAACTGTTTGCAGCTCTCGCCGCGTCGCTCGCCTTGCGCTGCCGGCGGTGCTCGACGGGATCTGCGCCATCGCGCAGGAGGCGGCGCGCCTCGTCCCTTCGCTCGCGCGCCTCGCGCAAGGTGACATCGACCGCGGCGCCGCGCGCACCCTGATAGGCGCCGACCGCGTACAGGCGCTCGCGCCCGGAGTGGTAATACTTCATGCGCCAGAGCTTTCCGCCGTTGGGTTGAACGAGCAGATAGAGCCCGAGCGAATCGAAGAGCTTGTAGGCGCGGTCGCGCGGCTTGGCGTTGCGACAGTCGGCGTCCGTAAGTCCGCGGGCAGGCCGCTGGGACTGGCTTTCCCTCTGAGGCGCTTTCATTCGTACCCCTGTCGGCCGAACCGGTACCCCTTGGCGATACCCCGGAAACTGCGGGATGCAGCGGGATTTAGGGGTATGATCCGGCACGAGCGAAACGCGCATCCCGCGCGGTCTTCACTCTGGATTCTAGGGGATTTGGGATGAAATGGGATGCCCTGAAGGGATGTGACTGGTGCCCAGGAGAGGACTCGAACCTCCACACCTCGCGGCGCTAGTACCTGAAACTAGTGCGTCTACCAATTCCGCCACCTGGGCACGGGGCGAGGCGCGCATTGTAAGGTCCGTCCTCCGACTGTCAAATTGCATCGGCGCATCGCGCGAACTCCGAGACACACCTTGAGCAACCCGCAGCACCTCCTCGATCCCGACGTCATCGTCCACGCGCTTGGGCACGCGCGCACGCCGCTGACGCCCGAGGACCTCGCGCAGCGCCTGAAGATCACCGACGCGCAGCGCGCGCGGTTCGAGGCCGAGTTGGCCGATCTCGAGCGGGCCGGGCAGATCGTGCGCAATCGCGCCGGACTGTTGCTGCTGGCCGCGCGCGCGCACCTGATCTCGGGCACCGTGCAGGGACATCGCGACGGCTTCGGCTTCCTGCTGCGCGATGACGGCGGCCCCGACCTCGTGATTCCAGAGCACGAGATGAGCAAGGTTCTGCATGGCGACCGCGTGCTGGTGCGTGTGGCCGGGCAGGACCGGCGCGGCCGCACCGAGGCCGAGATCGTCGAGGTCATCGAGCACCGGACCAACCGGCTCGTGGGCCGGCTGCTGAACGAGCGCGGGGTGACCATCGTCGTGCCCGAGGACCAGCGCATCCAGCACGACATCCTGGTGCCGCCGGGTGGCGCGCTGTCGGCGCAACACGGCCAGGTGGTGGTGGTCGAGATCGTGCAGCAGCCGCAGCGGCACGTTCAGCCGGTCGGGCGCGTGGTCGAGGTGCTGGGCGCGATCGACGATCCGGGCATGGAGATCGAGATCGCGGTGCGCAAGTTCGCGGTGCCGCACGAGTTCCCGCCCGAGGCGCTCGCGTGCGCCGAGGAACTGCCCAACCACGTGGTCGACTCCGATCTTGCCAACCGTGTCGACCTGCGCGACATCCCGCTGGTGACGATCGACGGCGAAGACGCGCGCGACTTCGACGACGCGGTCTACTGCGAGCCGATGAACGCGCGTCGCAGCCGCTGGCGCCTGATCGTCGCGATCGCCGATGTCAGCCACTCCGTGGCTCCGGGCGACGCGCTCGATGCCGAGGCGCAGAACCGCTCGACCTCCGTGTACTTCCCGCGCCGCGTGATTCCCCTGTTGCCGGAGACGCTGTCGAACGGACTCTGTTCGCTGACTCCGCGCGTCGACCGGGTCGTGATGGTGGCCGACATGGTGATCTCGAACGCGGGCGAGATCACCGCCTACCAGTTCTATCCGGCCTTGATGCACTCGCACGCGCGGCTGACCTACACCGAGGTGTGGGAGGCGCTGGCGGTGCCCGGTAGCCCCGCCGCGCAGCGGCTGGCGCCGCTCGCCGCGCAGCTCGCCGACCTGTACGACCTGTACCGGGTGCTGGCGAAGGCGCGCGCGGCGCGCGGTGCGATCGACCTCGAAACGATCGAGACCTACATCGTGTGCGACGCCAATGGCCGCATCGAGCGCATCGTGCCGCGCCTGCGCAACGACGCGCACAAGCTGATCGAGGAATGCATGCTGGCCGCCAACGTGTGCGCCGCCGACTTCGTCGCGCGCCATCAGCATGCGGCGCTGTACCGGGTTCACGAAGGGCCGACTCCGGAACGGCTGGCCAACCTGCGCGCGCTGCTGAAGTCGCTCGGTCTTGCGCTCGAAGGCGGCGACGCGCCGCGTCCTGCGGACTACGCCGCGCTGATCCGCCGCATCCGCGCGCGCCCCGACGTGCAGCTGCTGCAGACCGTGCTGCTGCGCTCGATGCAGCAGGCGATCTACAGCCCGCACAACGCCGGCCACTTCGGACTCGCCTACGAGCACTACACGCATTTCACGTCGCCGATCCGGCGCTATCCGGACCTGCTGACGCACCGAGTGATCAAGGCGATCCTCTTCCGCACGAAGTACGTGCCGCAGGTGTTCGGCGCCGGCGCGGTCGACGAGGCGCTGCGCGCACGCCGCGACAGCCGCGCGCGCGGTTCGGCCGACGCGCTGACTGGCTGGGAGAAGCTCGGTGTGCTGTGCTCCGCCAACGAGCGCCGTGCCGACGAAGCGTCGCGCGACGTCGAGGCGTGGCTGAAGAGCTATTACATGCGCGAGCGCGTCGGCGAAACCTTCACCGGCACGATCAACGCCGTGGTGCCGTTCGGCATCTTCGTGCAGCTCGACGACCTGTTCGTCGAGGGGCTGGTGCACGTGTCGGAGCTGGGCTCGGAGTACTTCAGCTTCAACGAGGCGCTGCACGAGCTGCGCGGCGAGCGCACGGGCCTGCGCTTCCGCCTGGCCGACCGCGTGACCGTGCAGGTCGCGCGCGTCGATCTCGAGGCGCGCCGCATCGACTTCCGCCTCGTGCGGGCGAGCGAGCGTCGATCGCTGCCCGCCGCGGCCGAGGCAGCGCAACCCGGGCGCAAGGGTGAAAGCGTGGAAGAGCGCCGCGCCCGCCAGGCGGCGCGGCGGCTGCGCGACATCGACAAGCGTGAGGGCGCGCGCACCGGCAAGCGCGGCGTCGGCGGGCAGCGCGCGGGCAAATCGCGCCTGCGCGGGCGCTGACGATGAACGACGGGAAACGGACCATCGCCGGCTTCCACGCGGTGACCGCGAGGCTTCGGCACGCCCCCGACAGCGTCGAGGCGCTGTACGTCGATCGCGAGCGGCGCGACGCACGGATGCGCGAACTCTTGCAGCGCGCACAGGGATCCGGCGTGCGCGTGATGCCGGTGGACGCGGCGCGGCTGCACGGGCTGGCCGGCGACGTGCCGCACCAGGGCGTGGTCGCCGTGTGCGACGCGGCAACGCTGGCTCGCACGCTCGACGACGTGCTCGCCGGCGCGCAGCGCGACACGCTGCTGCTGCTGCTCGACGGCGTGACCGATCCACGCAACCTCGGCGCCTGCCTGCGCACGGCGGATGCGGCCGGCGCAGCCGCGGTGATCGTGCCGCGCGACCGCTCGGCGGCGCTGACACCCGCGGTAGCCAAGGCTGCGGCCGGCGCCGCCGAGACGCTGCCGCTGATCGCAGTGACCAACCTCGCGCGCGCGATGGACGACATCAAGCAGGCGGGGGTGTGGATCGCGGGCGCCGCCGGCGACGCGGCGCAGACGCTGTACGAACTCGACCTGGCCGGGCCGATCGCGTGGGCGCTCGGCGCCGAAGGCGAGGGTCTGCGGCGGCTGACGCGCGAACGCTGTGACTGGCTCGCGAGGATTCCGATGTCCGGCCAGGTGGAGAGCCTGAACGTATCGGTCGCCGCCGGCATTTGCCTGTTCGAAACGCGGCGGCAGCGCGCTGCCGCGGCTTGAAGTGCACGGAGCGTTCTCGCACCCTATGAGCGTGCGCGTGGTGCCACGGGTCGTTGCGGCAGTTCGCGCCGGGCGGCCGCGGTGGTCTGCGCTGATGAAACCGCGCCTTTCGCCGCAGGAGACGGCCGCTTGAGCCCCGAGGCGCTCGCACGTGCCCGGCACATCCTCGCGCGCGCGAAGAAGGTGGCCGTGCTGACCGGTGCGGGCGTGTCGGCCGAAAGCGGCATTCCGACCTTTCGCGACGCGCAGACGGGGCTGTGGTCGAAGTTCGACCCGATGCAGCTTGCGTCGCCGGAAGGTTTCCGTGCGGATCCGGCGCTGGTGTGGCGCTGGTACGCGTCGCGCCGCGCGCGGGTGCGTTCGGCCGCACCGAATCCGGCGCACTCCGCGCTCGCGGCAGCCGCGGCGCGTTTCGAGGCATTCACGCTGATCACGCAGAACGTCGACGGCCTGCACGCGCGGGCCGGAAGCCGCGACGTGATCGAACTGCACGGCAATATCCTGCGGACCAAGTGCCTCGACGAGTGCGGCCTCGTGTTCGAGTCGCCGGACGGATTGCCGCCCGGCGAGCCGCCTTCGTGTCCGCGCTGCGGCTCGTGGCTGCGCCCCGACGTGGTGTGGTTCGGCGAACTGCTGAACGCGGCCGCGCTCGAGCGCGCCGAGCGCGCGTGCGCGCAGAGCGACGCGATGCTCGTGGTCGGGACGTCGGGCCTGGTCTATCCGGCGGCGGGGCTGCCCATGGGCGCGCTGCGTCACGGCGCGCAGATCGTGGTCGTCAATCCGGACGACAGCGAGCTGGACGCGATCGCAGCCGTCTGCGTCCGCGCGCGTGCCGGCGACGCGCTGCCGCGGCTGCTCGCCGCCGTCTGAGAACCGACAGGTTCCGGGTTTCGTTCCGCCGCGCGAAAGCAGGTAAAATCCCGCGCTTTCCGCAGCCTTGCCACACTCGAACGACGCTCGGGGTGGCTTCATCCAAAAGGAGATCGGATGCGTCACTACGAAATCTGCTTCATCGTCCACCCGGACCAGAGCGAGCAGGTGCCGGGGATGATCGAGCGCTACAAGGCGCTGGTCAGCGGCCAGGGCGGCAAGGTCCATCGAGTCGAGGACTGGGGCCGCCGCCAGCTCGCCTACCCGATCGAGAAACTGGTCAAGGCGCACTACGTTCTGCTGAACATCGAGTGCGGCAAGGCCCCGCTCGACGAGCTGGAACACGGGTTCCGCTACAACGATGCGGTGCTTCGGCACCTGACGATCGGCATGAAGAAAGCCGAGACGAACCCGTCGCCGATGATGAAGGTGGTCGAGCGCGAAGAGGCCAAGAAGGCCGCCGCCGAGCAGGCGGCGTCCTAGCCGCTTGAATCGGGTCGAACTGACCGCCACCGTCGTCGCCCGCGCAGATCTGCGCTACACGCCGGCGGGTGTGGCAGCGCTGGAGCTGCGGCTCGCGCACCAGGACAAGGTGGCAGAAGCCGGGGCAGAGCGCTCGCTGCAGTTCGAACTCGATGCGGTGGCGCTCGGCGACGCGGCGCAGCGGCTGGCAAGGACCGCTCTGGGCGCGCGCGTGAAGCTGACCGGTTTCATCGCGCCGCGCAGCCGGCGATCGCAGCGACTGATGGTGCACATCAACGAATTCGTACTGGAACAAGGAGTTTGACATGGCATTCGGACCCAGGGGCAAGGGCAAGGGCAAAGGCAAGCCGGGCGGCCGGCGCGATCAGCAGAAGAACGCGCTGTTCAAGCGCAAGAAGTTCTGCCGCTTCACGGTCGAGAAGGTCGAGTGGATCGATTACAAGGACGTCGAGACGCTGCGCGACTTCGTCCTCGACAATGGCAAGATCATGCCGGCGCGGCTGACGGGCACCAAGGCGCACTATCAGCGCCAGCTCGACACGGCGATCAAGCGCGCGCGCTTCCTGGCGCTGCTGCCGTACACCGACAACCACTGAGCGCGGAGAATACGATGCAAGTGATCCTGCTCGAGACCGTCTACAACCTTGGCGGCCTCGGAGACGTGGTCAAGGTCAAGGAGGGCTACGCGCGCAACTTCCTGATCCCGCAGGGCAAGGCGCGCCGCGCCACCGAGACGGCGATCAAGGAATTCGAGTCGCGCCGCGCCGAACTCGAAAAGGCGCAGGCGGACAAGCTTGCCGCCGCGCGGACCGAGGGCGAGAAGCTCAACGGCCAGAAGATCCAGCTCAACGCGAAAGCGGGTGTCGACGGCCGCCTGTTCGGCTCGGTCACCAACTTCGACATTGCCGAGGCGTTGACGAAACAGGGCTTCCATGTCGCCAAGGGACAGATCCGCATGCCCACCGGTCCGCTGAAGACGGTCGGCGAACATCACCTGACGGTGGCGCTGCACAGCGACGTGCTGGCCGAGATCACCGTCAACGTGGTGGCGGAACAGCAGTAGAGAACGTCGGGCGTCGGGCGTCCGGCGTCCCGCGTTGTTTCGACGTCGATAGGGGGGCGCATGGCGTCAGGCGAACAGATTGAATCGATCCGGCGATCTGCGCGCCCGACGCCCGACGCCAACGCCCGACGCGATTTCGTTGACCCGCAACTCGCCGCCGTCCGCACACCGCCGCATTCGATCGAGGCCGAGCAGTCGGTGCTCGGCGGGCTGCTGCTCGACAACGCGGCGTGGGACAAGATCGCCGACATGGTGCGGTCGGACGACTTCTACCGACACGACCACCGGCTGATCTTCCAGCACATCAGCCGGCTGATCGACCAGTCACGCCCTGCGGACGCGGTTACGGTCTACGAATCGCTGCAGACCGCCGGCAAGGCCGACGAGGCGGGCGGGCTTGCATACCTCAATGCGCTGGCGCAGAACACGCCGTCAGCCGCGAACATCCGCCGCTACGGCGAGATCGTGCGCGATCGCTCGGTATTGCGGCGGCTGGTGACCGTCGGCGACGAAATCGCCACCTCGGCGCTGAACCCGCAGGGCAAGGACACCAAGACCGTCCTCGACGAGGCCGAATCCAAGGTGTTCCAGATCGCGGAAGAGGGCGCGCGCGGCCGGCAGGGCTTCGTCGAGATCGAACCGCTGCTGACCCGGGTCGTCGAGCGGATCCAGGAGCTTTTCGAGCGCGCCAATCCCTCCGATGTGACCGGTGTGCCGACCGGCTTCGCAGACGTCGACCGCATGACTTCGGGCCTGCAACCGGGCGACCTGATCATCGTCGCGGGGCGCCCGTCGATGGGCAAGACCGCCTTCGCGCTGAACATCGGCGAGCACGTCGCGATCGACCAGGGGCTGCCGGTGGCGGTGTTTTCGATGGAGATGGGCGCGGCGCAACTGGCGCTGCGGATGCTGAGTTCGGTCGGCCGCATCAACCAGCAGCGGCTGCGCACCGGACGGCTCGAAGACGGCGACTGGCCGAAGCTCACCGAAGCGATCCGCAAGATGCACGAGGCGCAGCTCTTCATCGACGAGACGCCGGCGCTGAACGCGCTCGAACTGCGCGCGCGCGCACGGCGGCTGGCGCGCACCTGCGGCAAGCTCGGGCTGGTCGTGATCGACTATCTGCAGCTGATGTCGGCGAGCAGCTTCGGCGAGAACCGCGCCACCGAAATCTCCGAGATTTCGCGCTCGCTGAAGGCGCTCGCCAAGGAGTTGCAGGTGCCCGTGGTCGCGCTGTCGCAATTGAACCGCACCGTCGAGCAGCGCTCCGACAGGCGCCCGGTGATGAGCGACCTGCGCGAGTCGGGCGCGATCGAGCAGGACGCCGACGTGATCTGCGCGCTGTACCGTGAGGAGTTCTACAACCCGGACACGCCGGACAAGGGCGTGGCCGAAGTGCTGGTCCTGAAGCAGCGCAACGGGCCGACCGGCCGCCTCTCGCTGCGCTTTGCCGGCGAGTTCACGCGCTTCGACAACCTGGCGCAGGGATTCGGCGCCTCCTACTGACCCCGGTTTGACTGCTGCGCTCTGGATCGTCGCGGTCGCGCTGATCGCGATCGGCGTGGTCGGCACCGTGTTGCCGGTGCTGCCGGGCATGGTCTTCGTGTTCGCCGGCATCCTGCTCGCGGCGTGGATCGACGGCTTCACGCGTATCTCCGGCTTCACGGTCGGCACGCTGGCCGTGCTGGCGGTGCTCGGCGTCGCGATCGATTACGTCGGTGCGGCGGTGTCGGCGCGGCGCGCCGGCGCCAGCGGACTGGCGGTCGCGGGAGCCGCGATCGGCACCGTCGCCGGCGTGTTCACCGGGCTGGTCGGGTTGATCTTCCTGCCGCTCGCGGGCGCGTTCATCGGCGAGTTCGCCGCGCGGCGCGACGCGCTGCGCGCCGGGCAGGTCGGGCTGGCGACCTGGGTCGGGCTGCTGGTCGCCGCGGCGCTGAAGATCGCGCTTGTCTTCGTGATGCTGGGCGTGTTCATCGCGGCGCTGCTCCTGTAATGGGGACGCGGCGGGTGGCCCCTTGGTGCTACAGTTCGCCGGCTCCGGGGGGTTTGGCTTCCGGACTTCAATAAGGAGACGGAGGATGAAGCGGGTATTACTGGGTATCGCAGTCGGCTTCGCGTTCGCGGGCGTCGCGTTCGCGCAGCAGGAGATCGAGGTCAAGATCGGCCACGTCGCGCCGCTGTCCGGCGGACAGGCGCATTACGGCAAGGACAATGAGCGCGGCGCCATGATGGCGATCGATGACCTGAACGCGAAGAACATCGTGATCGGCGGCAAGAAGATCAAATGGAAGCTGATCAGCGAGGACGATGCCGCAGATCCGAAGCAGGGCGCGATCGCGGCGCAGAAGCTGGTCGACCAGAAAGTCAACGGCGTGGTCGGGCACCTGAACTCGGGCACGACGATTCCGGCCTCGAAGATCTACTTCGACGCCGGCATCCCGCAGATCACGCCGTCGGCGACCAATCCGAAGTACACGCAGCAGGGCTTCAAGACCGCGTTCCGAATCCTCGCCAATGACAACGCGCTCGGCGCCGCGACGGCCAACTACGCGACCAAGACGCTGAAGGCGAAGAAGGTCGCGGTGATCGACGACCGCACGGCGTACGGGCAGGGTCTGGCGGACATCTTCGAGAAGGTCGCCAAGGCCAACGGCGCCGAGGTCGTGTCGCGCCAGTTCACCAACGACAAGGCGACCGACTTCAACGCGATCCTCACGGCGATCAAGGACAAGAAGCCGGAAGTGATCTTCTACGGCGGCATGGACTCGCAGGCCGGCCCGATGCTGCGCCAGATGAAGCAACTCGGCATCAGCTCCAAGTTCATGGGCGGCGACGGCATCTGCACGGTCGAGATCGCGAAGATCGCGGGTGACGCGATCGGCGATCACGTGTATTGCGCGGAAGGCGGCGCCTCGCTCGACAAGATGCCGAAGGGCAAGGAATTCAGGCAGCGCTTCGAGGCCAAGTTCCACGACCAGATCCAGGTCTATGCGCCGTACGTGTACGACGCGGTGATGACGCTGGCGGCCGCGATGCAGAAGGCCAATTCGGTCGAGCCGGCCAAGTACCTGCCGGCGCTGGCGAGCATCGAGTACGACGGCGTGACGACCAAGGTGAAGTTCGACGCCACCGGCGAACTGCTCAACGCCGCGACCACGCTGTACAACTATCCGGGCGGCAAGAAGACGCCGCTCAACTGATTCGGCAGGTCCGAACGAAAAACGCCCGGCAAGCCGGGCGTTTTTCTTGGGTGCGCACCTCAGAGCACCTCGGCCGCGTGATCCGCGAGCCGCGAACGCTCGCCCCGCTGCAGCGTCACGTGGCCCGAGTGCGGCCAGCCCTTGAAGCGGTCGACCACGAACGTCAGACCCGAGCTGCCCTCGGTCAGATAAGGCGTGTCGATCTGCGCGATGTTGCCCAGGCACACGACTTTCGTGCCGGGACCGGCGCGCGTGATCAGCGTCTTCATCTGCTTCGGCGTCAGATTCTGGCACTCGTCGATGATCAGGTACTTGTTGATGAAAGTGCGGCCGCGCATGAAGTTCAGCGACTTGATGCGGATGCGCGTGCGGATCAGGTCGTTGGTCGCGGCGCGGCCCCATTCGCCGGCGGTGTCGTCCGATTTGTTCAGCACCTCGAGGTTGTCCTCGAGCGCGCCCATCCAGGGCGCCATCTTCTCTTCCTCGGTGCCGGGCAGGAAGCCGATGTCCTCGCCGACCGGCACCGTGGCGCGCGTGACGATGATCTCCGAAAAGCGCTTGATCTCGAGTGTCTGCGCCAGCCCCGCGGCGAGCGCGAGCAGCGTCTTGCCGGTGCCGGCCTGGCCGATTAGCGTGACGAAGTCGCACTCCGGATCCATCAGCAGGTTCAGCGCGAAGCTCTGCTCCCGGTTGCGGGCGGTGATGCCCCACACCGCGTTCTTCGCGTGCTGGTAGTCACGCAGCACGCGAAGAACGGCGGACTTGCCGCGGATCTCGCGCACCTGCGCGTAGAACGGCGAGCCGTCTTCCAGATACACGAACTGGTTGACCAGCAGACTGTCGACGATCGGACCGGTGATCCGGTAGAAGGTGTAGCCGCCCTGCTGCCACGACTCCATGCCCTTGCCGTTCTTGTCCCAGAAGCTGGCCGGCAGCGCGAGCACGCCGGTGTAGAGGATGTCGGTGTCCTCCAGCACCTTGTCGTTGTAGTAGTCCTCCGCCGGCAGCCCGAGCGCGCGCGCCTTCACGCGCATGTTGATGTCCTTCGACACCAGCACCACGTCGCGGCCCGGGTGCGTGTCTTGCAGCGCCTTGACCACGCCGAGGATCTGGTTGTCGGCCTTGCCCGCCGGCAGCGTGGCCGGCAGCGGACCTGCGGCAGCCTGCGTCTGGAAGAACAGGCGGCCGCGCGCGTCCACGTTGCCGAGCGCATCCAGCGGGATGCCGTCCTCGATCGGCGTCTTGCACGCCGCCACCAGGGCGTCGAGCGAGCGGCTGACCTGGCGCGCGTTGCGCGCGACTTCGGACATGCCCTTCTTGTGGCTGTCGAGTTCCTCCAGCGTCATCATCGGCAGGAACACGTCGTGCTCCTCGAAGCGGAACAGCGACGTCGGGTCGTGCATCAGCACGTTGGTGTCGAGCACGAACAGGCGGCGGCCAGCGGCACTGATGCGCGGCTTCTTGCCGTTCTTCGGCTTGGCCTCCACCAGCGCGAGGTGCGCGGCGGGGCTGGGGCGCTCCGCGGCCGGAGCCGGCGCGCGCGCCTGCGGCGCTTGCCCGCGCGTGGCGGCGGCGGGAGGAATCGTGGCGAGTACGGTAGCGGGCTTGGTCGGGGGCTTCGGGAGCGGCATCAGCTTACGGCGCGCGGCCGTGTGTAAGGGAAGATCAAAGCGACTGCACGCAGGCCAGCACCTCGTCGACATGGCGCGGTACCTTGACGCCGCGCCATTCGCGCCGGAGCCGGCCCTCGCCGTCGATCACGAAGGTGCTGCGTTCGATGCCGCGCACCTGCCTGCCGTACATGTTCTTCATCCTGATCACGCCGAACAGCGCGCACAGCTTCTCGTCCGGATCCGAGATCAGTTCGAACGGGAACTTCATCTTCGCCTTGAAGTTCTCGTGCGACTTCAGGCTGTCGCGCGAGGCGCCGACGATCTCGGCGCCGGCCTCCCTGAACTTGCCATGGGCCGCGGCGAAATCCGAGCCCTCGGTCGTGCAGCCGGGCGTGTTGTCCTTCGGATAGAAATACAGCACCAGGCTCCTGCCCCGAAGCGCGGACAACCGGAACTCGCCGGCGGTCGACGCGGCGCTGAAGTCAGGAACCTTCTTGTCGATGTCTACTGTCATGGCGGCTATCAGGCCTCCTGCAGCACGACCGCGACCACGCGGCGGCCCTCGTTCATCAGGATGTTGTAGGTGCGGCACGCCGCCGCGGTGTCCATCACTTCGACGCCGATACGGGCCTCGACCAGCCGGCGCGTCAGTCGCGGATGCGGAAAGCGCTGGCGCGCGCCGGTACCCAGCAGCACGACCTCCGGGTGCAGTTCGACCAGCGCGTCGAAGTCCTCGGCGCGCAACGACTCGAAGTCCGCCACGCTCCACGCCGTGACTGCCTGATCGGGGACGAGGATCAGGTGGCCGTGATGGCGCACCTGGTTGATTTCGACGAAGCCGGGACCGTAAGCGGTGACGGTGTTGAGCGAAGTCAGCGCGTCCGCGTGAAGCTTCAATGGCTCTCCGGGTGAGGCGGCGCGCTGCGCATCGATACCTATGCTGCGCAGCCGCAGCGCCAAGCAATTCCGGGTAAATTATGCCCAACGGCGCTGATTTCACAAGCGCAGGCATTTCCGAGAGTCCCCGATGGTCGAATTCCCGCGCATCAAGCGCCTGCCTCCCTACGTCTTCAACATCACCGGCGAGTTGAAGATGGCCGCGCGCCGGCGCGGCGAGGACATCATCGACATGAGCATGGGCAACCCCGACGGGCCCACGCCGAAGCACATCGTCGACAAGCTGGTCGAGGCGGCGCAACGTCCCGACACGCACGGCTACTCGGTGTCCAAGGGCATCCCGCGCCTGCGGCGCGCGATCACGGGCTGGTACAAGCGGCGCTTCGACGTCGACTTCGATCCGGATTGCGAGGCGATCGTCACCATCGGCTCGAAGGAGGGACTGGCGCACCTGATGCTCGCCACGCTCGACCGCGGCGACACCGTGCTGGTGCCGAACCCGAGCTACCCGATCCACATCTACGGCGCGATCATCGCCGGCGCCGACATCCGCTCGGTGCAGATGACGCGCGACGTCGACTTCTTCGCGGAACTCGAGCGCGCGATCCGCGAGTCGTTTCCGAAACCGAAGATGATGATCCTCGGCTTTCCGAGCAACCCGACCGCGCAGTGCGTCGATCTGGAGTTCTTCCGCCACGTGATCGCGCTGGCCAAACAGCATGGCATCTACGTCGTGCACGACCTGGCGTACGCCGACATCGTGTTCGACGGCTACCGCGCGCCCTCGATCATGGAAGTGCCCGGCGCGCGCGACGTCGCGGTCGAATTCTTCACGATGAGCAAGAGCTACAACATGGCCGGCTGGCGCATCGGCTTCATGGTCGGCAACAGGGATCTCGTCAACGCGCTGGCGCGCATCAAGAGCTACCACGACTACGGCACGTTCACGCCGATCCAGGTCGCGTCGATCGCCGCGCTCGAAGGGCCGCAGGACTGCGTGGAGGAGATCCGCGTGCAGTACCAGAGGCGGCGCGACGTCCTGGCCCGCGGCTTGATCGAGGCGGGCTGGACGGTCGAGGTGCCGAAGGCATCGATGTACATCTGGGCCGAGATTCCGCCGTCCTGCAAGGCGCTGGGTTCGCTCGAGTTCGCGAAGAGGGTGCTCACCGAAGCCAAGGTCGCCGTGTCGCCCGGAGTCGGCTTCGGCGATTACGGGGACGATCACGTGCGGTTTGCGCTGATCGAGAATGAGCACCGGATCCGCCAGGCGGTGCGCGGCATCAAGGAGATGTTCCGGCGCGACGGGTTGCTGCCGAAGGCGGCGGCGTGAATCGCGCGCCGTGCTCCAGGGTGCCGTCCCCGAGGAAGCGGGGACCCAGTGTCTTTCACGCGAAGCCGCTGGATTCCCGCTTGCGCGGGAATGACACCCGCCAGCACTCCGCGCCTCGAGTCGACAGTCGATGAAGCCAATCAAGGTCGGTCTGCTGGGGCTGGGCACGGTCGGGCGCGGGACGTTCCATGTCCTGCGCCGCAACCAGCACGAGATCACACGGCGCGCGGGGCGCGGAATCGAGATCGCCGCGGTCGCGGTTCGCAATGTGCACAGGGCGATCGAGGCCATCGGCACGACGGTGCCGGTCACCGCGAGCGCGGCGGAAGTGATCCGCCGCGATGACATCGACATCGTGGTCGAACTGATCGGCGGCGACGAACCGGCCCGCAGCTACGTGCTGGAAGCGATCGGCCGCGGCAAGCACGTGGTCACCGCCAACAAGGCGCTGCTGGCCAGGCACGGCAACGAAATCTTCGAGGCGGCGCGCGCGCGCGGCGTGATGGTCGCGTTCGAAGCCGCGGTGGCGGGCGGCATCCCGATCATCAAGGCGCTGCGCGAGGGACTGACGGCCAATCGCATCGAATGGATCGCCGGCATCATCAACGGCACCAGCAACTTCATCCTGTCCGAGATGCGCGCCAGGGGCCTGCCGTTCGGCGCGGTGCTCGCCGAGGCGCAGCGGCTCGGTTATGCGGAGGCTGACCCCACCTTCGACATCGAGGGGATCGACGCCGCGCACAAGCTCGCGATCCTGTCGTCGATCGCGTTCGGCGTGCCGATCAACGATGCCGCTGCCTACACGGAAGGGATCTCGAAGCTCGCGGCCGAGGACATCCGTTACGCCGAGCAACTCGGCTACCGGATCAAGCTGCTCGGCATCACCAAACGGACGGACAAGGGCATCGAGCTGCGCGTGCACCCGACGCTGGTGCCGATGCAGCGACTGCTGGCGAACGTCGAGGGCGCGATGAACGCCGTGCTGGTCAAGGGTGACGCGGTCGGCGTCACTCTGTACTACGGCAAGGGCGCGGGCGCGGAGCCCACCGCCTCCGCCGTCGTGGCGGACCTGGTCGACGTCACGCGCATGCACACCGCCGACCCGGAGAACCACGTGCCGCACCTCGCGTTCCAGGCCGACGCGATGGTCGAAGTGCCGTGGCTGGCGATCGAAGACACGGTGACCTCGTACTACTTTCGCATGCGGGTGGCGGATCAGCCGGGCGTGCTGGCCGACATCACGCGCATCCTCGCCGACCGTCGCATATCGATCAATGCGTTGTTCCAGCGCGAACCGAGCGAAGGCGAAAACCAGACCGACATCATCATGCTGACGCACGACGCGCTCGAGCTCGACGTGAACGCCGCGATCAGGCGCATCGAGGCGCTGCCCACGGTGCTGGCGCCGATCATCCGCATCCGGCAGGAAGAGCTGGTCTAGATGCGCTACGTATCCACGCGCGGGCGAATGCCGCCGGCCGCGTTCACCGACATCCTGCTCGAAGGACTCGCGACCGACGGCGGTCTGGTGGTACCCGAGGCCTACCCGCGCGTCGACCGGGCGCTGCTCGCGCGCTGGCGCACGCTCGATTACGCCGCGCTCGCCACCGGGATCCTCGCGCACTACTGCGACGACATCGCGCGCGCCGACCTCGATCGGCTGACGCACGCGACCTACACGCGCGCCACCTACGGCACCGACGCGATCACGCCGCTCACGACGCTGGCACCGGGGCTGCACCTGCTGCACCTGTCCAACGGGCCCACGCTCGCGTTCAAGGACATGGCAATGCAGCTGCTCGGCGCGCTGTTCGAACACGCGCTCGACCGGCGCGGCGAGCGGCTGAACGTGCTCGGCGCGACCTCAGGCGACACCGGTTCGGCGGCCGAGTACGCGATGCGGGGGCGCAGGGGCATCAAGGTCTTCATGCTGTCGCCGCACGGGCGGATGAGCGCGTTCCAGCGCGCGCAGATGTACTCGCTGCAGGACCCGAACATCTTCAACCTCGCGATCGAGGGCGTGTTCGACGACTGCCAGGACATCGTGAAGGCGGTCTCGGCGGACCTCGACTTCAAGCGCCGCCACCGGATCGGCAGCGTCAACTCGATCAACTGGGCGCGCGTGGTGGCGCAGGTCGTCTACTACTTCCGCGGCTATTTCGCGGCGACCAGGGGCGAGGACGAGCGCGTGTCGTTCTGCGTGCCGTCGGGCAACTTCGGCAACATCCTCGCCGGCTGGATCGCCAGGCAGATGGGACTGCCGATCGAGCGGCTGATCCTCGCGACCAACGAGAACAACGTGCTCGACGAGTTCTTCCGCACCGGCCGCTACCGCGTGCGGTCGAGCCGCGAGACGTTCGCGACCAGCAGCCCGTCGATGGACATCAGCAAGGCATCGAACTTCGAGCGCTACGTGTTCGACATCGTCGGCCGCGACCCGGAGACGGTGCGCGAACTGTGGCGGCAGCTCGATGCGCGCGGCGAGTTCGATCTCGCCGGCACGCCGTTCCGGGACCGGGTGCGCGCGTCCGGCTTCGTGTCGGGATCGAGCACGCACGCCGACCGGCTGCACGTAATCCGCGACGTTTACCGGTCGACCGGCACGATCGTCGATCCGCACACGGCCGACGGGATCAAGGTCGCGCGCGACCATCTCGATGCGCGCGTGCCGACGATCTGCCTGGAGACGGCGCTGCCGGTGAAGTTCGCGGACACGATCGTCGAGGCGATCGGCCGCGCTCCGGACCGCCCCGCCGCGTACGAGGGCATCGAACAGCGCCCGCAGCGCTGCGAGGTGATGCCGGCCGATGCGCAGCGGGTGAAGGATTTCATCGCCGCGCATGCGCAATGAATGGCGCTTCCGGCCGATGCTGGAGCTCGACTTCGAGCGCCAGTGGCGCTGGCTGAACCAGCCGCACGTCAATCGCTGGTGGAGCCGGCGCCGAATTTCGCGCGACGAGGTGCGCGCCAAGTACGCGCCGCGCGTGCACGGCAAGGAACCGACGCTGTGCCTGATCGCTCTGCTCGACGCACGGCCCGCGGGCTTCGTGCAGGCGTACCGGATCGCCGATCACGCCCAGTACACGCCGGGCTTCGTGCTGCCGCGCGGCGGCTGGGGATTCGACTGGTTCATCGGCGAGCCGGATCTGCTCGGCCGCGGGCACGGCGCGCGGCTGCTCGATGCCTTCGTGCACGACTGGCTGTGGGGGCGGCGCGACGCGTCCTATGCAGTAGGGGGGTCGCACGTGGACAACGTCGCCGCGCTGAAGTGCTACGAGCGCGCGCAGTTTGCTCCGTGGTTCAGCACGATGCCGCAGGCCGCCTCCGAGCTCTACTATCGGCGCGAGCGCGGCAGCGACGAAGGCTGGCATCGAAGATGAAAGCCATCGGCATCATCGGCTACTCGAACACCGGCAAGACCACGCTGATCGAGAGGCTGATCCCGATCCTGCGCGCGCGCGGCCTCACGGTGTCGGCGATCAAGAACGCGCACCACGGCTTCGACATGGACCGGCCGGGCAAGGACTCGTACCGCTACCGCGAGGCGGGCGCGGGGCAGGTGCTGATCGCCACCGCTGTCCGCTGGGCCTTGCTGACCGAGACGCCGCGCCGTGCCGCCGCGCTGGACGAGTTGCTGGTGCAGCTCGCGCCGTGCGACCTCGTGATCGTCGAGGGTTTCAAGAGCGAAGGCCACATCCCTCGCATCGAGGTGCGGCGCTCGGCCAATACCGAGCCGCCGATCTTTCCGCGCGACCCCAACGTGATCGCGGTCGCCGCCGATCACGCGCTCGCGACGCCACTGCCGCTGCTGGACCTGAACGACGCCGTTAAGATTGCAGACTTCATCATCGCGCACCTGAAGCTCTGATGCTGTCCGTCGAACAGGCGCTGGACCGGCTGCTCGCCAGCGCGCAACCGGTGGGGCAAAGTGAACGCGTGTCCACGCTCGATGCGCCGGCCGCGGTCGGCCGCGTGCTGGCGGCCGACGTGGTGGCGCGCATCGACGTGCCGCCGATGGACAACTCGCAAATGGACGGCTACGCGGTGCGCTGTGCCGACGTGCCGTCGGTGCCGGCGACGCTGAACGTGACGCAGCGGATCGCGGCCGGCCACGTCGGCACCGAGCTTGCGCCGGGAACCGCGGCGCGCATCTTCACGGGCGCGCCGGTGCCGCCCGGCGCCGACGCGATCGTGGTGCAGGAGTCGACCGTCGCGCCCGGCGATGCGGTGACGATCAACGAGGCGCCGACGTCCGGCCGGTGGATCCGCCGGCGCGGCCTCGACGTGCAGGCCGGCGCGACGATCCTCGCCGCCGGCCGGCGGCTCGGGCCGCAGGACCTGGGGCTCGCCGCGTCGGTCGGCGTGGCCGAACTCGAAGTGAAACGCAGGCTGCGCGTGGCGGTGTTCTCCACCGGCGACGAGTTGGTGATGCCGGGGGAGCCGCTGCCGCCGGGCCGCATCTACAACTCGAACCGATTCATGCTGCGCGCGCTGCTGCACGCAGTCGGCTGCGCGGTGATCGATCTGGGCATCGTGCCGGACGACCGCACTGCGACGCGCGGTACGTTCGTGCGCGCTGCGCAGGACGCGGATCTGATCATCACGTCGGGCGGCGTGTCGGTCGGCGAAGAGGACCACGTGAAGCCCGCGGTCGAGGCCGAGGGTGAACTCGACCTGTGGCAGATCGCGATGAAGCCCGGCAAGCCGCTCGCGTTCGGCCATGTGCGTGGCGTGCCGTTCATCGGCCTGCCGGGCAATCCGGTGTCGAGCTTCATCACGTTCCTGCTGCTGGCGCGGCCATTCATTCGCGCGCGGCAGGGCGCGGCCGACGTGGCGCCGCACGCGCTGGCGCTGCGCGCCGACTTCGAATGGCCGCGGCCGGACAAGCGGCGCGAGTTCCTGCGCGCGCGCTACAACGCCGCCGGCGGGCTCGACCTGTTCACGACCCAGAACTCCGCGGTGCTGACCTCGTGCGTGTGGGGCGACGGCATCGTCGACAATCCGCCGTCGCAGCCGATCGCGCGCGGCGACACGGTTCGCTTCCTGCCGTTCACGGAGCTGCTGGCATGAAGGTCACGGTGCTGTATTTCGCCCGCCTGCGCGAGGCGATCGGCCGCGAGCGCGACGACTTCGCGTTGCCTGCCGACGTGACGACCCTGGGCGCCCTGCGGGCGTGGCTGATCGCGAAGGGAGCGCCGTGGGCTGCCGCGTTCGACGAGGTCAAACGCATCCGCGCCGCGGTCGGGCAGGCGATGGCGAGCGACGACACGCCGCTCGCCGATGGCGCCGAAGTGGCGTTCTTTCCTCCGGTGACGGGCGGATAAGCGCGATGATCCGCGTCCAGCACGAGGACTTCGACGCCGGCGCCGAGATCGCGCGGCTGCGCGCGAGCGATCCAAAGGTCGGGGCGGTCGCCTCCTTCATCGGCGTGGCGCGCGACGTCAACGACGGCGAGCCCGTCGCCACGCTGACGCTCGAGCACTATCCCGGCATGACCGAGCGCGCGCTCGAGGACATCTGCGCGCAGGCGCGCGCGCGCTGGAACCTGATCGACATTCTCGTCGTGCACCGGATCGGGGCGCTCGCGCCGACCGACCAGATCGTGCTGGTGGTAGTGACGAGTGCGCATCGCGGCGACGCCTTCGCGGCGTGCGAGTTCGTGATGGATTACCTGAAGACCGAGGCGCCGTTCTGGAAGAAGGAGACCACGCCGGCCGGCCCGCGCTGGGTCGAGGCGCGCGCCAGCGACGACGACGCGCGCTCGCGCTGGGGGAAGTCTTGACGCGCGACGGTCCGCTCGCCGTCGTGCTGCTGGCGGTGGGCGCGGGCGCGGCGGCGGGCGCATGGCTGCGCTGGGCCTTGTCGTACTGGCTGAACCCGCGCGTGGCGTCGCTGCCGCTAGGCACGCTCGCCGCGAACCTGATCGGCGGCTACCTGATCGGGCTCGCAGTCGGGGTGTTCGCCGCGCATCCCGCCCTGTCACCGGCGTGGCGACTGATCGTGGTCACAGGGTTTCTCGGCGGGCTGACCACTTTCTCGACCTTTTCCGCCGAGTCGGTCGCGCTACTCGGCAGCGGGCAATGGGGCGCGGCGTGCACGCACACCGCGTTGCACCTGTTCGGCTCGCTCGCCGCGACGTTCGCCGGGCTGGCGACGGTGCGCGCGCTGGCATGAGCGCGCACGGCCGCCCCGAAGCGCTCATCCCGCGGCGCGAAGCGCGGCGGGTAGTCCAGTGAGCGCGTACCGGCGCGCTCAACGGATTTCCTTCGCGCTGCGCGCTCATTCGGATTCCTCGCCGTGGCGAAGGAAGTTGTTGAACCACAGAGGCACAGAGGCACAGAGTAGGCGGAAAGATGCAAGATCGGACGCTCGTTCTCTGTGCCTCTGTGTCTCTGTGGTGAATTCGCCTTGGCGATCATCGGCTTCAGCTCCGCCGTCTGTTCTTCGGCTGGATCGAGGCCTGCAACGGCCCGACCTGGCTCAGGCCGTTGCCGGCAGCGCGCGCTTGTCTTCAGTCGACTGACGACGCAGCTCGCGCGTCAGCTCGCGGATCGCCGGCTCGTCGAGCGTCTCCTTGACGAGCAGCTCGCGCGCGCAGCGCTCCAGCACGTCGCGGTTGGCTTGCAGCAGCGCGTACGTGCGGTCGAACGTCTTCATCACCAGAGAGCGGATCGCTTCGTCGATGCGTTGCTGCGTCTGCGGGCTGGTCCGGCAGCCACCCTGCGCGTAGCCGGGCACGTCGAGGAACCGTGACGGCTGCGCGTCGTACGCGACGTAACCCAGCTCCTCGACCATGCCGTAGCGCGCGACCATGTCGCGCGCGATATCGGTGACCTTGGCCAGATCGTCGGCGGCGCCGGTCGAGAGGCTGCCGAACACGAGCTTCTCCGCCGCGCGCCCGCCGAGCAGCACCGCGATCTTGTTCTCCAGCTCCTCGCGCGTCATCAGGAAGCGGTCCTCGGTGGGCCTCTGGATCGTGTAGCCGAGTGCGCCGATGCCGCGCGGAATGATCGACACCTTGTGCACCGGATCGGTTCCGGGCAGCGCGAGCGCCGCCAGCGCGTGCCCCATCTCGTGATAGGCGACCACCTCGCGCTCCTTTGGATTCAGCACGCGGTTCTTCTTCTCCAGGCCCGCCACGATCCGTTCGACCGCGCGCGTGAAATCCTCCAGCGCGATCTCGGCCGCGCCACGCCTGGTGGCGCCGAGCGCGGCCTCGTTGACGAGATTGGCCAGATCGGCCCCGGAAAATCCGGTCGTCAGCGCCGCGACCTGCCCCAGATCGACGCCGGGCGCGAGCTTCACCTTGCGCACGTGCACCTCGAGGATCTGCACGCGGCCGCTCTTGTCGGGCCGGTCGACCAGCACCTGGCGATCGAAGCGCCCGGCACGCAAGAGCGCGGGATCGAGGATCTCCGGCCGGTTGGTCGCGGCGAGCAGCACCAGCCCGGTGGAGCTGTCGAAGCCGTCGAGCTCGACCAGAAGTTGCTGCAGCGTCTGTTCGCGCTCGTCGTGGCCGCCGACCGGGCTGGCGATACCGCGCGCGCGGCCCAGCGCATCCAGCTCGTCGATGAAGATGATCGCCGGCGCCGTCTGCCGCGCCTGTTCGAACAGATCGCGCACGCGGGCCGCGCCGACGCCGACGAACATCTCGACGAACTCGCTGCCCGAGATGGAGAAGAAGGGCACGCCCGCTTCGCCGGCGACCGCCTTGGCCAGCAGCGTCTTGCCGGTGCCCGGCGGCCCGAGCAGCAATATGCCCCTGGGCATCCGCGCGCCCAGGCGGCCATGATCGCCGGGGTTCTTGAGGAAGGCGACGACCTCCTTCAGCTCGTCCTTCGCCTCGTCCACGCCGGCCACGTCGGAGAATCGCACGCCGGTGTCCTTCTCGACGTAGACCTTGGCGCGGCTCTTGCCGATGCTCATGAAGCCGCCGAGGCCCTGCTTCTCCGCGAAGCGGCGCACGACGAAGAACCACAGGCCGAAGAACACTGCCACCGGCACGACCCACGACATCAGGTCGCGCAGGAACGTGCTCTCGACCACGCGCGTGAACGGCACCCCGTACTTCGACAGTTGAGTGGCCAGCTCGGGCTCCACCCGCGTGGCCACGATCATCGTCTTGCCGCTGGGATCGGGTTCCTTGAGTTTCCCCGTGATCGTGCGGTCGCCGATCGTGACGTCGCTCAGGCGGCCGTCGGCGAGCGCCTTCTCGAATTCGCTGTACGGCACCGGTTCGACCTGCCGCGCCGTCTGCCACATGTTCTGCAGCGTTAGCACCAGCAGGACCGCGGCGATCCAGTAGACGACGTTCCAGCGCGCTTGCGGTTGCATCGGTCTCTCTCAGGTTCCGGATTGCAGGACGGTGGCAGCGGCCGGCGTTGCACCGCGGCCATCGGCCGCGATCGTCGCATCTTTGCGGGCCGGGTGCGTGACGGCCGACGTGAAAGCGGCGTGCTGCGCTCCGGGATGCCCGACCACGGTTACGCGCGCACTCCCAACCGCGCGCGCAGCCCCTCGATCTCTTCGATCAGGTCCACCACCAGCGCCGCCAGTTCGGGCGTAGCGTCGAAGCAGCGCTCGACGCGCGCCATCTCGCGCACGCGCCTCAGTTCCCGGCCGCCGAAGCGGCGCTCGCCGGTTGCGGCCGGGCCGGTGTGCAGCAGGCCCGCCTGCAGGCGCAGGTCCAGCCACTCGCGACTGACGCCGCCCACGCGGCACACCTGCTCGAGGGTCAGCGCCGCTTCGTCGAGCAGGGTGCCGATCAGCACATCTTCGTGGTTCATCGCTCAGTCTCCTGACTCCGCACGCGGATCGAACGCGAGATCGCGCGCCATCGCCTCGTACAGCTCGCGCGCGCGTGGCGTATTCGCCGGAGGCTGCACGATGCGCAGCTTCAGCTCGAGGTCGCCGGGCGGATCGCTCGGCAGCCCCTTGCCGTGCACGACGAGTTCGGCGCCGCCCTGCGCCCCGGCCGGGATGCGCACCTTGACCGTGCCGCCGCCGGGCAGCCGCACCGGCACCACGGCGCCGAGCGCGGCCTCCCACGGTGCCAGCGGCAACTCGAGCACGAGGTTGCGGCCGTCGAAGCGGTAGCGTGGATGCGGATTGAACTGCACTTCGAGATACAGGTCGCCCGCCTGGCCGCCCGCATACGCCGGCGCGCCTTGGCCGGCCAGCCGGATCATCTGTCCCGGCCGCACGCCTTTGGGAATCTGCACGTCGAGCGTGCGCGTCTCCAGCACCATGTGGCCGCGCGCATCCTCGCGCGGCATCCGCAGCGTGATCTGCCGCCGCGGGCCGCGGAACGCGTCCTCGATGTCCAGCAGGACCTTGGCGTGATGGTCTTCGCCGTGCCCCGTGTCCCGGCGCGCGTGTGCGCCACCGAAGCGGCCGAACAGCTCGGCGAAAAAGTCGCTGAAGTCCGCGGCCTCTGCGGAGGAACCGTCGCCGCTGAACTCGAATCCGGCATCCCAGTCTGGCGGCGGGCGGAATTCCTCGCCGGCATGACGGCCCTGCGCCAGGCGGTCGTACGCGGCGCGCCGTTCCGGATCCGACAGCACTGCGTACGCTTCGTTGATCTCCTTCATCCGCAACTCGGCGTCCGGCTCCTTGCTGACGTCCGGGTGATACCTGCGCGCGCGGCCGCGAAACGCCTTCTTGATCTGCTCGGCGGTCGCATCGCGCGGCAGTCCCAGCGCGTCGTAGTAGTCCCTGAATTCCAACTGCTGCCTCCGTCGCCCGACAGGTCATACAGATATTGGCGGCGAGCGAGAAAGTCAACGGCTTGTGCACCGCTTGCGGGACTCGGCGTCCTCGCCGGCGGCAGAAGGAGACCCGCCCGCCGACCGCGCAGCCGTGTGTCGCGTCCACGCGTCGCGCCGGCGCGGGTTCGGCCGAGTGGCCGATCACAGGCCTGTCCCGGCGCGGGAAAATCAATACTCATGCATCCGATCGCATCCGTTTCGATACGCCTGCTGTTGGTGGCCCTGATCGCGGGCCCCGCGGTGTCGGCGCGCGCCGCCGACCCGCCGGCCGACCTGATCCAGCGCGCGATCGCCGCCGGCCGCAACAATCCGGAAGATGCGCGGCGGCTGGCCGAGGAGACGCTCGGTCTGATCGCGGTGCAGCCCGATGCCGACCTCGAGATCCGCGCGCTGCTGGTGCTGTGCGACTACGATTCCGAGCGCAATCTGGACCGCGCGCGCGCCGAGCTGGCGCGCGCCACCGCGCGCCTGCCGCTGGCCAGGAGCGGCGGCCTGCGTGCAGGCCTGTACAGCTGCGAGGGCGAGATCTTCGAGGCGGCCGGCGACAACACCGGCGCGATGGACGCCTATGGTCGCGCAGTGTCGAGTGCCGAGGCGGCCGCCGACGACGAAATGCTGGCCAACGCGCTGTACCTGCGCGGCTGGCTGCGCGGCGTCCAGGGTGACTACGCGCTCGGCCTGATCGACCTGCGGCGCGCGCTGACGCTGTACGAGAAGGCCGCGATGGCGGAGCACGCGCGCACCGTCGTCAACGGCATCGCGACGATCTACAACCGCATGGGCGACTACGCGCAAGCCCAGCGTTTCTACACGCAGGCGCTGGCGGCGCAACTGTCGTCGGGCACGCAGCGCGAGGCGGTGGTGACGCTGTACAACCTCGGACGTACGCGCGAAAACCTGAACGAGTGGGATGGCGCGCGCCGCGATTACCTGCAGGCGCTGGAGATCAGCGAGCGCATCGGTTATCCGCGCGGCGCCGCGTACGCGCTGCGCGGACTGGCCGGCGTCGACAACGCCCGCGGCGACTGGAAGAGCGCGCTCGAACGTCTCGCCCGGGCGCAGCGGGCGGCCGCCAACGTGCCCGACGCACGGTTGCAGGCGCAGATGGCGCTCGTGCACGGCGTCGCGCTGCGCGGACTGAAGCGACCGAACGAAGCGCTCGCAGCGCTGAATGCAGCGCTCGCCTCGTTCCGCGCCGCGCAGGCGCTGGCCGAGCAGGCCGCCACCTACGCGGCCATTGCCGAGACGCAGGCCGATGCCGGCGACTGGCGTGGTGCGTACGAAAGCGCGCGGCGGCTGAAGGACGCGACCGACCGCCTGCACGCGCACCAGCTCGATCAGCGCTTCACCACGCTGAAGGTCGAGTTCGATACCGCCGCGCGCGAAAAGGAGAACGCGCTGCTCACGCGCGAGAAGGCGGCGACCGAAGCGGCGCTCGAGCAGCAGCAGCGCGTGGGTGCGCTGCAGGTCGTGGTGATCGCGCTGGCCGGCGTGCTGGCGATCGTGCTGGGACTGCTCGCGTGGCGCCACCGGCAGACGAGCCGGCGCATGCACGCGCTGGCGCTGACCGACGAGCTGACCGGCCTGCCGAACCGGCGCGCCGTGCTGACCCGGCTCGACGAGCTGCTGCGCGCGGAGCATGCGTGTGCCGCGCTGATCGTCGATCTGGACCACTTCAAGGTCATCAACGACCGCCTCGGGCACCTGGTCGGAGACGAGGTACTGCGCGCAGTGGCCGCCGTGCTGAGGGACGCGGTGCGCCCGCCGATGTTCGTCGGGCGCATGGGCGGCGAGGAGTTCCTGCTGGTGCTGCCGGACGCGATGGCCGAGGCCGCGCGCCACGTCGCCGAGCGAGTCCGTGCGGCGGTGGCACAGCTCGACGTGTCGCGCTGGCCCGGCAGCGGCGCGCTGTCGGTCAGCATCGGCATGACGGTCGCAAGGCCGGGCGCGGATACGGTGTCGGACGTCCTGCGCCGCGCCGACGAGGCGCTGTACGCGGCCAAGGCGGCCGGCCGCAACCGCGTGCACATGGGTGCGCTGGCAGCGGTATAGCGCCGTTCAATCGAACGCGAATGAATACACGAGGTCGAGCGCGTTGTCGGTGCCCGCGCGCGCCACCAGCGACAGCCGCTGCGACAGGCGATAGCTCAACTGCACGACGCTTGCCGTGCCGGCGAGCGCCTGTTCGTAGCTGATCGTGATCGCTGCGCCGACTCGCTTGCCGATCGAGATGATCTCGGTCGTGGCAGTCGGCGTGATCGAAGCGTCCCCGCGCAGCGCGCCTGCCACCGACCGGCGCGGCAGTAGCGAGCCCACGTCGTTCACTTCGCCGGTGCGCAGCGTGATCTCGTCGATGCCGAGCGCGCGGGCGAGCTGGCCGGAGATGCCCGAGCCGTTGCCCGACAGCAAGCTGGCCGCGGCCTGCGCCAGCGCGAGATTGTCGGTGCGCGACTCGCCGGGCGGCCGGCCGAGCACCAGCCATGACAGCGTCTCGTAGTCGGACAGCGGCGGGTCGGAGTACAGACGGATCAGTGGATTGGCTGCGTTGCGCGTGATCGTCACGCCGACTTCGACCGGCAGGCCGGTGCGGATCGCGAGCACATCGAGGCCGGGATTCTCCGGCGGACCTTGGAAGTTGACGCGGCCGCGCACGATGGTCAGACGCTGGCCAAAGCCCTGGTAGACGCCGTCCTTGGCTTCGAGCGCGCCGGTGGCGGTCACCGCGCCGCGGCTGCCACGCAGTCGTACCGCGCCCTCGACGCGCGCATCCAGCCCGTTGCCGCGTACGTAGAACGCATCGCCCAGATCGATGCCGATGTCGAAGCCGAGCGCCACGCGTGGCGCGCGCGCCACCGGCTCCTCGCGCGTGCGCAGCACGACGACGTCGGAGGACAGCGTCGGCAGTTCGGTGCGCGAGAAGTCGACGTAGCCCGCGATCGCGGCGAACGCGCCGTTCAGTTGCACGCGCTGCAGCGACACTTCGATGTTCGCGCCGCCGCTGGCGATCACCCAGCGGTCTGGCCGCTGCAATAGCGGCAGACGCTCGGCCGCGACCTGGATCACGCCGCTGAGATCGCGCACACGCAGCCGGCCCGTAGCGACCACGGAGCCCTCCTGCGCGAAGTTCACGTGCGCGGCGGCGCGCTTGTCCTCGGGATGCACGATCGGCGGCCCGGCGAAGCGCAGTTCGTCCAGCACCAGCGTGTCGCCGTCGAGGCGCGCACGCAGGCGGCCGTTCTCCAGCCGCATGCCCTGTTCGACCCACGCCATGCGCAGCCCTTCGCCTTCCAGCGCGCCGCGCGCCTGCGGCGCCGCCGGCGTGCCCGCGATGTGGACCTCGCCCTTGAGCCGGCCGTCGATCCGCACGTTGGTGCGCACCCGTTCGCCGAGCACCGCGTTGAGCCAGGCGAGCGAAGGCAGGTCGCCGTCCGCATCGATCTGCCACGGACGCTGCTGGGCCAGCCGCCAGCCGGCGTCGGGTGCGTGCTCGATGAACGCGCCGAGCCGCGCGGTCAGCGCGTCGCCGCGATCGCCGGCGATCTGCGCGCGCGCCTCGAGCCGGCCTGCCTTCAGTTGCGCGTCGAGCCGCGCGAACCTGAGCTTCAGGCCGCTGTCGTCGCGCGCGCCGGCGTACACATCGCCGCCGCTGCGCTCGACGGCGAGTTCGCCGTCGGCCTGTGCGCCAAGTGCGAGCTGCCAGTGGCCGCGCAGTGTCAGCGGCGCGCGCGGCGTGGCCGGACGCAGCAGCGCTGCGCCGGCGGATTCGCGGGCGACGAGTTCGGCTGGCCGCAAGTCGTCGAAGCGGCCGCTGGTGCTCAGGCCGGCACCGTTGACGGCCACGCGCACCTCTTCGAAGCGCGCGCCGGCCAGCACGAAGGCGAGCGGCCCCAGCTCGAACCCCTGGGCACTCGCGTTGACGGGCCCCGGCGCGAGCAGCTCCGCGTCCAGCGGCGCGCCGACGCTGGCTTGGCGCAGCGTACCGCGCCACGCGCGCTGCGCGAAGCCTCCCTGCGCGACGAGCGACGCCTGCTGCGCACTGTCGGTCTCTGCGCGCAGCGTGACCGTGTGTTGCGGCAACGAACCGTCGATCCGCAGGGTGGCGCTGCGCAGTGACAACGCGGCGATATCGCGGAAGCGATGGTTGGCCGCACCCGCCTGCACCGACAGCCGCCCCTCGGTGCCGCCGCTGTAGCTCGCCACCGCCTGCGCGATCTGGACCGAGTGGTCGCCGATCTCGAGGTCGAAGGCGGCCGCGCGCGCCTCGACCGCAGGGGCGGTCCACGCGCCGCTCAGCGTCGCTTCGAGCTGCAGCCGTCCGTGAACGGAAGGCACGATCTCGTCGAGCGCCGGCGCTTCGAGCGCGAGCGCCAGCATGCGGCCGCTTTCGCCGAGCCCACCGTGCGCAGTCAGGCGTGCCGATCGCACCGCGAGCTCGAGATCGATGTCGAAGCGTTCGCCCGCGAGCTGCACCTCGCCGTGGCCCGCGAGCGGCCGGCCGAACGCGCGGCTGTCGTGCACGTTGAAGCTCAGCCGGCCGCTCGGCTGCGGCGCCAGTTGTCCTTCGACTTCGAAAGCGCCGCTGACCAGCGCATCGACGCCGTGCACCAGCAGTGCGGGATCGAGGCGATCGACCGCGCCCAGCGCATGCACGCGCCTGTCGCCCTGCAGGCCGATGGTGCCGGTCAGGTCGGCGCCGCCGGCGCCGAGCGCGAGATGCGCGCGCCTCACGTCGATGCGGTCGGCGTCGATGCGCAGGTCGAGCGCCGCGTCGATCATCGGCTGGCTGCGGTTGCGCAGGTCCGCGACGATGGAAGTCGTGGCTTTGTCGTGCCGCGCGCGCAGCGTGCCGTCGAGCGCGAGCGGCTTTGCGCGCGCGTCGAGCGCGGCGGGATCGACGCCATTGAGCCGCAGCTCGGTCTGCCACGTCGCGCGATCGAACTGCACCGCCAGCGATCCGGCCGCGCGCCCGCGCGGCAGCTCGGCCTCGACGCCGCTGGCACGCAGTTCCTGCCGCGTCAGCACGATGTCGCCCCGCGCGGCGCGCAGCGGCAACTTACCGGCGTCGATCGTTCCCGGCTCGCGGTTGGCGATGCGCACCGGGCCGGCGAGCGACGTGAGGGTCGCATCAGGACGCAACTCTGGACGCAAATCGGCCTGCACCGCGAGCCGCGTGGCCGGCAGGGTCGGCGACCACGCGCGCAGGTCGAGACCGTCGGCGTCGGCCTGCAGCGACTTCAGTGCCGGTGCCTCGAAGCTGGCGATCCGCGCGCGCGCGCTGCCGCGCGCGTCGCCGCCGGTGAACTGCGCTTCCAGCATGAAGTCGAGCAGCGCGCCCGCGGCGCGCCACTGCGCCTGCACCGGATGCGCCTGCAGTGTGGCGGAGGCGGTACCGTGCAGCGCGAGCGGGAAGGGCGTGTGTCCTCCGAGCTCGCCGTCGAGCGTGAACTGCTGCGCGCCCGCCTCGAAGCGGCCGCGCGCGACGCGATAGCCGTCGGGGCCGAGCGCCACCTCGGCGTCGATCGCGCGCAGCGCCAGCACGGGCGTGCCCACGTGCAGCTCGAACTCACCGACCGCGAGCCGCTGCGTCGAGACCGCGACCGGCGAGGCGATCGATTGCGGCGGCCCGGTCGACTTGCCGCTTGGCGTGACCTGAACCCGCACGCGCGCGGCGGTGAGCGACGCGAAGTCGAAGCGCAGCGGCCGCAGCCCATAGTCGCGCAACCGCGCGCGCAGATCGCCGATGTCGACCTCGGTGTCGGCCACGGTCAGGCGCAGACGCGCGAAGCCGAACTCGCGCGCCAGCGCGCCCTGCGCGCCGCTGGCCTCGATCCGAGCCGGCGTCAGTCCATTGACCAGCGCGATCACTGCGTACAGTCCCGGCGTGGTCGAAGTCAGCCACGTCCATCCCGCTGCGAGCGCCGCGGCCATGAGCACCAGCACCAGCGCGGCGTAGCGCCAGCGCGGGCGACTCGAACGTGGCGTCTCGGGACGGGGTTCGTTCATCGTCGATGCGTGGCCGGGCGGGCGCCGCTCTCAATACGCAATGGCGATGGAGAACTGGACGCGCCAGCGACGATCGCGTTCACCATACGCGACATCGAGCGCGAGCGGCCCGGCCAGAGTGCGCCAGCGCGCGCCGACGCCGTAACCGCGCGCCAGCCGCACGCGCGCCAGGTCGTTGTCGGCGTCACCCACGTCGTAGAACACGGCCGCGCCCCACGATTCCGTGAGCCAGCGCACGTATTCGGCGGAGCCGACCAGCAGTTCGGTGCTTCCGGTGGTGGCGGCGCCCTGCCGGATACCGAGGCTCTGGTACGCGTAACCGCGCACGCTGCCCACGCCGCCGGCGCGGAACAGGAACTCGTTCGGCACCAGCGTCGGGTCGTCGACGACGACCACGCCTGCTTCGCCGCGCAGGATCACCTGATCGCGTGGCGTCAGCGGCACGTAGCGAACGTAGCGACCGTAGAAGCGCACGAAGCTTTCCTGCAGCAGATTGCCGAGTGCGGTGCGACGCAGGCCGACGGTGCTCGACAGCGTCATCAGGTCGCCGCGCGTCGGGTTGGTGATCTGGTCGACGGCGCGCCGCGACCACGTGACGGTTGCGGCCAGCACGTCGTTGACCTGGGCCGGCTCGCTGCTGCCGGAGATGCGGCGCCGTTCGCTCTGGTAGGTCAGCGAGAACTGCGTGTCGTAGGTCGCCGCCGGCGTCGTGCGCGACAGCGCGCGTGCCGCACCGACCGCCCAGCGATTGGTCAGCAGGTTCTGGATGTCGGTGTGTTCGTACAGCGTGCCGATGCTGTCGTTGGCGCCGTTGGGCTTGAGCGGCAGCAGGATGTCGGCGAACGCCACACCGCGCGTGCGATCGATGCCGCCGCCGGTCGACAACGTGTACGGAAAGCCGAACAGCAGCGCCTGGCGGTAGGTCACCTCGCCGTGCGGACCCGTATTGGTCGAGAAGCCGAGACCGAACGCCGCGCGCTTGGTCTTCGCTTCGGTCACCTCGACATGTACCGGAACGTTCTCGTTCGAACCTGTGGTGTCGACGTCGACGATCACCGACGCGAAGAAGGGCGTCTGCTGCAGCAGGCGCTGGAAGTCGAGCAGCTTGGACGAGTCGTAGCGCTCGCCCGGCGCCAGCGGGTAGTAGCGCTCGATCAGTTGCGGCGAGTAGCGTTTCAGCCCCTTGATCTGCAGCTTGCCGAGCGTGAACGCGGGACCGCTGTCGACGGCGACGTGCAGCTGCACGGTCGCGGTCTCCGGGTTGACTTCGGCCTGCGAATCGGCGATGCGCGCAGCCGCGAAGTCGCGTTCGCGCACGCGATTGAGCAGCTTGGTCTTGGCTTCGGCCCAGGCGGCGCCGCGGAATGGCGCGCCGACATCGAGGTCCCAGCTCGACGTGAGCTGCCTGATCCTCTCGGGCTCGCTTTCGATCGCGCCGGTGAACTTGATCTCGACGCCGGACACGCGCGCGCGCGGGCCGAGGTCGAGCCTCAGCACGTAGCGCGCGGCGTCCGTCGTGTCGGGCGCGGCCTCGATGCGGGGCGTGAAGTAACCTTCGGTGGCGAATGCTTCGAGCGCGTTGGCACGCAGCCGGCGCAACAGGCGCTCGTCCTCCTCGACGTCGAATCCCTCGACCGGACCGACGCTCTCGAGGACCTTGTTCAGCAAGGGCTCCAGCGCGGGCGGCGTCGGCCCGGACGTTTCGAAGCGCGCCAGTGGCTTCTCCGCGCCGGCCGCGGTGAACGCGAGCAGCAGGAGCAGTAGCAGGGTGGCAGCGCGCGGGCGCAAGGGGGAGGTCGCGATCGTCTGGTCGCCCCGGCGCAGGCCGGGGCCCAATTTGAAATCGGAACTTGGGCCCCGGCCCGCGTCGGGGGACAAGCGCAGCGTGCTCGTCTGACAGCCGCCGGATTCTATCGGCCGATTGAAATTTCCGTCCCCGGCCCCACGTGCCCAGCGCAACTCCACTTTCGGGGCGAGGAATGCGACAGGACAAGCTGACGACCAAGTTCCAGGAAGCGCTGGCCGACGCGCAGTCGATCGCGGTCGGCAACGACCACCAGTACATGGAGCCGATCCATGCGCTGGCCGCGATGCTGCGCCAGAGCGACGGCGCGGCGCGCTCGCTGCTGGAGCGGGCGGGCGCGAACGTGGCCGGAATGACCGCCGCCGTCGACCGGGCCCTGAAAGGCCTGCCGCAGGTGTCCGGCACCGATAACCAGGTGCAGATCGGGCGCGAACTGGTGGGCGTACTGAACCAGGCCGACAAGGAAGCGCAGAAGCGCGGCGACGCCTACATCGCCAGCGAGATGTTCCTGCTCGCGGTCGCCGACGACAAGGGGCTTGCCGGCCGCACCGCGCGCGACCACGGCCTGACGCGCAAGGCGCTGGAAGCCGCGATCGACGCCGTGCGCGGCGGCCAGAACGTCGGCAGCGCCGAGGCCGAGGGCCAGCGCGAGGCGCTGAAGAAGTACACGATCGATCTGACCGAGCGCGCGCAGCAGGGCAAGCTCGACCCGGTGATCGGCCGCGACGACGAGATCCGCCGCGCGATCCAGATCCTGCAGCGGCG